>NZ_JAUSUL010000001.1:1388976-1718635 GCF_030814015.1 Amorphus orientalis | reverse complement strand
ATCGCACACCTCTCTTCAAGATCGAGGTGTCGGTATTGGGTTCCCATAGCGGCAACACCTTAGCAGGTTGTTGCACTTCGTTCGTGAGTTCAGGGGATCCAGGGCGAAAGGGGTCAGAGCTGGAGGGTTGCGTAAAGATCACGCCAGGTCGGATTGCCCGTCTCGATCAGTTCGAGCTTCCAGCGCCGCCGCCATTTCTTGATCTGCCGCTCGCGCTGGAACGCCACCTCCCGGGTCTCGTGCACCTCGTACCAGACGAGAGCCGACACCCGATACTGGCTCGCGAAGCCCTGTCGGAGCTTCTCGCGATGCTCGTGGACGCGCCTTGCCAGATCGTCCGTCATGCCGGTGTAGAGGGTCCCGTTCGGGGCGCTGGCAACGATGTAGACAAAGAAGGCCATCGGATGTCCGCTACCGGAGAGGGCTCCGTCAGCCTATCTTGAATTCCTGCGGCTGGTCGCCCTGGATCCCCGCTTTCGCGGGGATGAGCGGAGGTCTGAACACCGCTTGGCGGCCCCAAGCCCAATCTGCTCAACTCGCCCGCGGCTCGATCCGGTCCAATTCCCCCTCCATCTCCCGGCGCCGTTCCATCAGGTCGAAATCCGTCTGCAGGCCGAGGAAGAAGCCTTCGGACACCCCGAAATAGCGCGCCAGACGGAGATCGGTGTCGGCGGAAATCGCCCGCTTGCCGAGCACGATCTCGTTGATGCGACGGGGCGGCACGTGAACCGCCCGGGCGAGCGCATTCTGGCTGAGGCCCATCGGCTCCAGAAACTCGTCCAGCAGGATCGCGCCCGGATGCGGATTCGGCAGCAGTTCAGCCGTGATAGTCGACGATTTCGACATTGCTCGGTCCTCCGTCCGTCCACCTGAAACAGATCCGCCACTGCCCGTTGATCCGGATGCTGTGCTGTCCTTTGCGATCCCCCTTGAGGGCCTCGAGCCGATTGCCGGGGGGTACACGCAGATCCTCCAGAACACGGGCCTGGTTCATCATGCGGAGCTTGCGGAGCCCCACGGCCTGAATATCGGCGGGCAACCTCCGGCTCCGCCGTCCGGACCAGATCAGTTCAGCTTCGGGGTCGGCAAAGCTCCGGATCATGAGATGATATAACGCACCGCGTTATATAACGCAATACGTTATATATGACGCACACCGAGGTACGGGAAGCATGCGGGACGGCAGGGGCTACTCCTCCTCGCCGGGCCAGTCGACCAGGTGGTGCTCGTAGTCCTCCAGCTGCAGCCCCTCCTCGGAGATCGTCATGCCGCGCACGGAGATGCCGGCCTGATGCACCGTCTCCGGATCGCCGGAGACCAGCGGATGCCACCAGCGCAGCGTCCTGCCCTCGCCCACCAGCCGGTAGCCGCAGGTGGGCGGCAGCCAGCTCAGCTCCTCGATCGCCTTCGGGTCCAGCGGAATGCAGTCGGGCACCTCAACGGTGCGGTTCTCGTAGTCCCGGCAGCGGCAGGTGCCGTCGTCGAGCAGCCGGCAGGCGACGTTGGTCCAGTGGATCTCGCCGGTGTCCCAGTCCTCCAGCTTGTTGAGGCAGCAGCGCGCGCAGCCGTCGCACAGCGATTCCCATTCCGCCGCCGTCATTTCCTCGAGGCGCTTCACCTCCCAGAACGGACGCGCGTCGGCCGGCTCCGCCGGGCGGTCGCCGGCGGCAAGATCGGCAAGGGTCGGGGGCTCGCGTCGGTCGCGCATGGCCGGGGGCTCGCTCGAATGGATCGGGACGGGACCCGTCGACCGGATCCGCTCCCCCACACATAGCCATGCCGCCCCCGACTTCGAAGGGGTTTGAACCACGTCATGGACACATACTCCTCACACCAGCGTCGCGAATCACGGCTATCTCCAGCTTCGCGCAAGCTGACGATCCGATAATCTTTCGCCGAGACACCCCGAGCCACAACCGAAGGGCGATCCACGCGACCCACACCGCACGCGGAGGCGGCCATGAATTTTTCCGAAGAGATTCCCGCACGCCTGAACCGCGTCAGCCTCACCATCCCCAAGGCGATCGCCGCCTATGAGGAGGAGCTGGCCCAGCCGTTCGACGACGACCTGCTCTACATGGTCTTCCAGGCGAGCCTGTCCGCCCTCGGCGAGATCGAGCCGGCCGCGGAAATCGGCTGACAGCCACCGCCGGGCCCCGCTTTGCCTGGAACCGATGCCCGTCTGCGCGGTTCGGATAGACACGCGATGACTGCGCCCGTAACGTCGACGCTCCCGGATTGGACCTCGCACCGAGTGAACATGACCTGCCTTGGCTGCCGCGACGGCGCTGGCTTCACACAGCCCTTCTCCATGGCGTTCCAGCCCATCCTCGATCTACGGACCGGCTCGGTCTTCGCCCATGAGGCCCTGGTACGTGGCACAGGAGGCGAAGGGGCCTGGTCGATTCTCGGCCAGCTCACCGACGAGACGCGCTACGCCTTCGACCAGCAGTCCCGGGTGAAGGCGATCGAGATGGCGACGGCCCTCGGTCTGGTGGCGTCCGGAGCGGGGCTGTCGATCAACTTCACGCCCAATGCCGTCTACGAGCCGACCGCCTGCATCCGCCGCACCCTGTCGGCCGCCGACCGCTGCGGCTTTCCCCTCGACCGGATCATCTTCGAGTTCACCGAGAACGAGGATCTCGACGTCCCGCACGTCCTGAGCATCCTGGAAACCTACAAGTCGTTCGGGTTCCGAACGGCAATTGACGATTTCGGCGCCGGTCAGGCCGGCCTTTCGCGTCTGGTCCAGTTCCAGCCGGACATCGTCAAGCTCGACATGGAGCTGATCCGAGGCATCGATGCCGACCCGGTGCGTCGTTCGGTGGTGAAGCACATGCTGCGCCTGCTGGACGACCTCGGGATCCAGCCGGTGTGCGAGGGCGTGGAAACGGCAGACGAGTTGGCCGTCCTGGTCGATCTCGGGGTCGACCTGGTCCAGGGCTTCCACATCGCCCATCCCGCCTTCGAAGCGCTGGTGGAGCCGTCCGTCGGCTGAGCGCCGCCGGGACCTGGCCCCTGCACGACCGACGCGTTCAGCCCTCAGGACCTTCGTCGAGAAAGGTCCGGGCGGCCCGGTCCTCGATTTCAACGACCCACAGGTCCGGATCGAAATCGCGCTCGCGGGCGAGCCGGGCGTCTACGTCGGCTTCCGGCTCGGCCGTCATCAGCGGCTCGAACCGCCGGCTGCCCCAGGCAAGCAGGCCCTCGCCCTCAAGCGCCTGGGGCGCCGGGGCGAAGAGATCGGCGCTGCCGTCGAGCCGGTTGATCTTGACGAAGATGGCACCTGCCTCGGCGGCGCCCTTGCGCACGACCGCGCCGAAGACGCCCTCCGTCTGGCATCTGCGGAGATAGGCCGAAACCCAGACCGACGATGTCAGCCGCATGTCCTCAGCCTTCGGGTGCCGCCGCCACGACGCCGAGCCGGGCAAGCAGCGGGTCCGACACCGAGCCCGTCACGGAAAGCCCGTGGTCGAGCTCGTAGCGCCGGATCGCGCCCGCCGTCTCCGACCCGTAGATGCCGTCCACGGTGATCGGTCCGTAGCCTTCCGCGACCAGCGCCTCCTGCAGCCGGGTGACCGTCGTCCGGGACGGCGGAGGGCTCGTGTCCGGGTCCGGTTTCGACGCCTGGCTGCCGGCCGGGGTCGACAGGCTCGCCAGCAGCGCCACCGAGGGCGCGCCGGTCACCTCCAGCCCCATGCGCCGCTCGTAGGCGGAAATCGCGGCCGCGGTCGCCGGACCGTTCATGCCGTCGACGGTGTCGCGATAGAGCCCGCGCTCCTTGAGCGCGATCTGGATGTCGGCAACCAGATTGTCGGGCGGGGTTACGGGGCCGGCGTCCGTCTCCTCCGCCTCGCTCTCGGGCGGGAAGGAACCGGGCACGGGCGACGGCAGACCGCCGAGCGACGCAACCTGGGTGGGCCTGCCGAACAGCGGAGCCGGGTGCGGTCCGTCCTGGAGATAGAGCGCGTTCACCGAGACCGCCGCGAACACGAACAGCCCGGCCAGCGCCAGAAGCACCGGGCGCCGGCGCAGCGCGGCGAACAGCCGTGCGCGGAGCGGAGCCGCGTCGTGCCCCTCCTCGTCCAGGTCATACGGTTCCGGTTCCCTGCGGCTTTGACGTCGCGTCATCGCACCCATGGCTTCATCGCGTTTCGGTTGTCCAGCAAGGCGGCGCCGCGCGAAACCGGCCCCGCCCCTGGATCTCGCTTGCGGGCGAGTGTTGCCAGCCGCGCCTTAAGGAACGTTGAACCGCCGCCGCATTGCCGACCCGGCCGGCGCCGGAAATCGATCGAATCCGATCAATCGCAACAACCGAACCTTCAGCCGCGGCTGTCAAAGTCCGGATGACCACAGGTGGGATGCGACCGGCATCCCGCATCAACAGACGGATCACGTTCGGGCAAGACCTTATGATCGGTTTCCTCATCCGCGCGGCCTTCTGGTTCACCATTGTGCTGATCGTCCTTCCGTTCGCACACTCCAAGCCGGAAGAGACCGACGTCGCGACGACAGCGCCTGCACCGGAAAGCGACGTCTCCTCCCGCCAGGCGGTGACCGCCCTTCAGGGCGCCGTCAGCGACGTGTCGGGCTTCTGCGAGCGCCGGCCGGACGCCTGCGACGCCGGCAAGTCGGTCCTCACCGCCGTCGGCGCCCGGCTGCGCGATGGCGCCGAAACTCTGGTCTTCATCCTCGACGAGGCCCTGACCGACGACGAGCCGGCCCCCTCCGGAACCGGCAAGGCCCCCTCGGAGACCGCGGGCGCACCCGCCCCGGCCCAGACCGGCACGCTCACGCCCGCCGACCGGTCGCCGGAATGGCAGGGAACCGACGGCAAGCTACCGCCGGTCTGACGACCCGGTCACCCGTCTCCGTTTTGCCAACCCGCCTCAGCCCCTATATTGGAGCGGGATGGCGTATGGAGAGAGTATGACCGAAGCGACCCCGGACATTGCAGAGATCATCGAGGCCTTCGAGCTGATCGACGACTGGGAAGAGCGCTACCGCTACGTGATCGAGCTCGGCAAGAACCTGCCGGAGTTTCCCGAAGCCGCCCGGACCGACGCCAACAAGGTTCGCGGATGCGTCTCCCAGGTCTGGCTCGAGACGACCTTCGCCGACGAAGCCGACGGTCCGCACCTCTATCTGAAGGGCGACAGCGACGCGCTCATCGTGCGCGGGCTCGTCGCCATCCTGCTTGCGCTTTATTCCGGCGGCAGCGCGCGCACCATTCTGGAGACCGATGCCGAGGCGACCCTCGCCACGCTCGGCCTGCGCGAGCATCTGACGCCGCAGCGCTCCAACGGCCTGTCGGCCATGGTCCAGCGCATCCGCCGCGACGCGGACGCCGCCCTCGCCGCGGCCTGAGGCCGGCCTGGCCGGTCAGTCGCCGATCACCGGCCGGTAGTCGTCCGCCCCCCAGTGGGAGATGCCCCGCGACCGATCGGGGCCGGTGGCCGCTTCGCGGTAGCCGTAGTGACCGGCCAGCCGGGACAGGGCGATCAACAGCACCACCTTTCCCGAGCGCGCCGGCCACCCCCGCTCCCGCTCGACGTCTTCCAGCCCCTTCAGGAAGCAGCATACGTCGACGAGCAGCCCGGAAAGGTCGGGCCCGACCGCGGAGAGCGCCTCGTTCACGCGCTGTCGCGCGCCCAGCGCCGAATCGGTCAGCTCCTGGATGCCGCCTGCCCGTCCACCCCGTCCGCCGGCCGGAGTCCCGAGCGACCAGTCGATCCCCATCTTCGGCATGAGCTGCCCCCGGGTGAAATCCCGCCGCAGCCGTTCGCCCGCCGCGAACTGAGCCTCGCTGACCAGCGGATTTCCCGCCTTGTCCCGCCGTCTCGCCAGCCAGGCAAGCGGGCTTTCGGCATCGTTCATTCCCGGCCGATCGGGGTGGGCCGGTGACCGAAGCTGGCCCTTCATGACGTCCGTCCCGGGTGGTGAACCTCCACCGTCCTGCGGCTTCCCTCCAGCGACGCTTTCCAGGCCAGGACCACCGCCTCGATCGCGTCCAGCATCCGGTCGACATCGCCGTCGTCGCGGCGATCCTCGACCACCCGGCAGGCGTGGGACGCCGTGGTCCGGTCGCGGCCGAACACCTGGCCCGTTTCGGTCAGGGAGAGGCCGAGGGCGACATGGGCGACATACATTCCCACCTGCCGCGCGAACGCGACATTGGCCCGGCGCCGGGTCGGCGCCGAGAGCTCCTGCAGCGGCAAGCCGAAGGCGGCCGCAACGGTCGCCTCGATCACCCGTCGCGCCGCTTCGCGCTCCGGTTCGCCGATAGTCTGCCCCGCTCGCTCCCCTTGCCAGACAACCGGATCCGACGGTCCCCACATCGCTACGCACCTCCATCGCAAACGCTTCACGGTAGTCGGAATAGGAATTTTTTCCGATACCCATTTACGATCAGGCCGCGCGGCCGGGGATAAGTTTCGCGCGGATCGCGCATCGCGCTCCGACAAGACCGGAAAGATCCTGCCGTTGGAACAGGTCATCCCCGCAATCCGAAATTGTTTCGACATCAATGGCTTGGGTATCGCGTCGGTTGATCCGACCCCCTTGCGCGTCCACCGGGACAGTCTCCCTGCGGACCGTACGCGGCGGAGCATTTCGTGCCCGCGCTCATCCCCGCCCAGTGAGGCGAGCCGATACTCGGCCGATCACTCAGCCGGCGAGATCGAGACATGCACGAAGACGTCAGACGTTACGGAAGGCCTCTCCTCCCGGGACACCCGGCTCCGAGCGAGTCGCCCACGGACCTGCAATGGATGCGGCTTGCGAGCCTCATCCCGGTGAGCGAGGAGGAACTGCGGATGCCCACACCGGCCGTCCACCGGGAGGTTCGCGCCCGGCTGGCCAGGGCGCTGCGCGCGGAACGGCGGCTCGGCCGTGCCGGCCACTGGAGCTACGACCTCAACCGTCACCTCGCCCTCAAGCAGGCGAGCCGGCACTTCGGAGCAGCCCCCTGGAGCCTCCCCGCTTCGAAGGATCCACCTGGGCGATGAGAGGCGGCTCTGGCTTCCACCCTTTGAGCAAGCTCTGTTCGGTCAGCCTGGACAGTCGCGGCAGGCGATGCGCGACGGACAAGGAGAGCCGTGATCGTCCGGAAGCTGATGGAAAAGCGCACCCGAAACAGAAAATGCCCGCAGCGCGGCTGCGGGCATTTTCGATCGTTCGATCTCATGCCGTCGCCTGCAGCGACCGCACCAGATGATCAGGACTTGCGACCCTTGGTCGGCTTCGCGGCACTGCGCTGCTGGCCGAGACCCATGCGCTTGGCAAGCTCGGACCGGGCAGCGGCATAGTTCGGCGCGACCATCGGATAGTCAACCGGCAGGCCCCACTTCTCGCGGTACTCTTCCGGCGAAAGATTGTAGTGGGTCCGAAGGTGCCGCTTGAGCGACTTGAACTTCTTCCCGTCTTCCAGACAGATGATGTAGTCCGGCGTCACGGACTTCTTGATCGGAACGGCCGGCTTCAGCGGCTCCGGCTCCGGCTCCAACGCTTCGTCGCTGGTCTTGCGCAGCGCGCCGTAGACTTCGTGGATCAGACCCGGAAGATCCTGGGCTGCGACGGTATTGTTGCTGACGTAAGCGGAAACGATATCGGCCGTAAGGTCGATAAAATCCGCATCCTGCGTGATTTCGCTCATCTCATACTCGCTTTTCAAAAGGCTCGCCTCTCGATACCGGGCTTCGACAAATTTTTGTCAGAATTCGGGCCGCGGCAGAGGCGACCGCAACTTTTGTAGCCTCGATTCATCAAGGAGAATCGGCACTGTGCACGGATACATCAATGTATAAGTGCCACTTCTCAAAACACAAGTGCTGGCCACCCGCAGCTCTGAAAAAAAACTTCAAATCCCGGAAGTCTAAGGGGTGAATAGCGCGTACCTAGCAGCAGCTAACCGCACTTACAAGCGAGAACAGGCAACAGGACTGGGAAAGTGTACTTAGGCCGGCCGGCGCAATCAGCGAGCGCTATCTACGGTCTGATCGACGTCCCCGACGCCGCCCGGCTGGATCTCGGTATCCGACAAGGCATCGCGATACGTCGCTTTACAGGGACGATAGCCGACGAGATAGGCAGCCCGTGCAAGCAGATGCGCGGACAGGGGGGCGGTCAGCAGAAAGAAGACGACGCCCGCGATCGCCCGGGTGACCACGTCGAGTTGCTGCGAATCGACCGCCAACGCCAGGAGCAGCACCCCGGAGCCGAGCGTGCCGGCTTTGCTCGCCGCATGCATGCGCATGTAGACGTCGTCAAGGCGCACGAGGCCAATGGCCGCGACGAGCGCGAAGAACGCCCCGATCAGAAGCATGATGCCGACGATGACGTCGATGATCCCCGCGGCCATCAGGAGTTGCTCTCCTCTTCCAGCGCCTCGGGGACGTCTTCGGTCGAGCCGCGCGCGAGCACGAACCGGGCGAAGGCAACGGTCGACAGGAAGCCGATCAGCCCCAGGGCGATCGCGATGTCCACATAGAGATAAAAGCCGCTGTGCACCCCGAAGGTCGCGATGAAGCCGATCGCCACCGCGATCATCATGTCGAGCGCCAGGATCCGGTCCGGCAAGGTCGGACCGGTGACGATCCGGTAGACGATGACCGCGAACGACAGCGACAGAAGCGCGAACGCGACATAGACGCAGATCTGCTGGAAGTCGCTGACGGCGCTCATCGGAACGTCTCCATGATCTTCCGCTCGAAGCCGTTCTTGATGTCGGTGATCGCCGCATCGGGATCGGGCACGTCGATGCAATGAATGAACAGCGTCTCGCGGTCTTCCGACACGTCGATCGAAAGCGTGCCGGGCGTCAGGGTGATGAGGTTGGCAAGTAGCGTGATCTCGAAATCCCGGTCGACGGTCAGCGGATAGGCGATGATCGCCGGCCGCAGGTCGCGCCGTGGCGACAGGACGATGATCGCCACGCGCACCGACGACATGACCAGTTCCCAGAGAAACAGGCCGGCGAGCGACAGCCCCCGCCAGGTCCGCCCAAGGGAGCCGCGCGTGCCGATCTGCTCGCGGATCAGCCAGAGCGCCATGGCCGCCAGCACGAAGCCGAACAGCAGGTTGAGCGCCTCGAAGCTGCCGGTGACGGCGCCCCAGGCCACCGCAAGCAGCACGTTGGCGAGCAACACCGGCATCAGCGGCCTCCCTCTCCCAGCACCGTCTCGACATAGCTCGCCGGATCCAGCAGGGCCTCGGCCCCGGCCAGCGACGCCGACATGATACCCTCAGGAAGCACACCGAGCACGAAGATGATCGCCGCGAGGATCGCGATCGGGCCGAGCCACGCCGACCGGTTGTCGCCGTCCACGTTCGCCACGCGGATCGGCGCCTCCTGGGTGGCTTCGCGCCAGAAGGCCAGAAGCCAGATGCGCGCCATCGCGATCGTTGTCAGAAGGCCGGTGAACAGGATCGCTCCGGCCGCCCATCCCACGTCCGCCGCCACGCTGGCGCGCACCAGCATGACCTTGGGCCAGAAGCCGGAGAACGGCGGCAGCCCCGATACGGCGAATGCCAGCACCAGGAACAGGGCCGCGAACATCGGGTCGGCCCGGTAGAGACCGCTGGCGGAATGCAGCGAGGACGAGCCGGCGATCCGCTCCATCCCGCCGGCCGCGAAGTAGAGTGCCGTCATGACGAGGATCGAATGCACCGCATAGAACACGGTGCCGGCCAGAGCGCCTTCCGAGCCGATCGCGATGCCGACCAGCATGTTGCCGATGCCGCCGATGACGACGAAGCCCAGCAGCCGGCGGACCTCCGTCTGAGCGAGCGCGCCGAACGCCCCGACGAACATGGTGAGTACGCCCACCCACAGGATCACGGTGCTGAGATCCACGTGGCTTGCGGGAAGCAGCATGACGAAGACGCGCAGCAGCGCGTAGACGCCGACCTTGGTGAGCAGTCCGGCGAACACCGCCGCCACCACGATCCGGGGTGTGTGATAGGCCGCGGGCAGCCAGAAGTTCAGCGGGAAGGCCGCGGCCTTCATCGCGAAGGCGACGAAGAACAGCACCGTGATCGCGGCAATCGGGGCTTCCGGGCTGAGGGTCTGAAGCGACAGCGCGATGTCGGCCATGTTCAGCGTGCCGACCAGGCCGTAGAGCAGACCGACCGCGATCAGGAAGAAGGTCGTGGCGAGCAGGTTGAGCACGCCGTACTTCACCGCTCCGTCCAGCTGGGCCCGCTCGCCGCCGAGGATGAGCAGCCCGAACGACGCGATCAGCAGAACCTCGAACCAGACATAGAGGTTGAAGATGTCGCCGGTCAGAAAGGCGCCCGACACACCGGTGATCAGGAGCAGATAGAAGGTGTAGAAGCCGAACCGTCGTCGGCCGATGTCGATGTCGGCCGAGGCGTAGATTGCGCCGACGAGGCCGACGACCGCCGTGGTCAGCGCCAGCAGCGCACCGAGAATGTCGACGGCGAAGACGATGGCGAACGGGGGCAGCCAGTTGCCCATCGCCATGATCATCGGACCGTCGGTTGCCACCTTGCCGAACAGGCCGGCGTTCAGGAGGACCAGCAGCCCCATGATCAGGATGGTCAGCTTCGCCTGAAGCGCCCCGCGCGAGCGCAGCACGAGGCACAGGGCGCCGCCGGCCAGGGGAAGCGCGACCGGGGCGATGACGAGCCAGTCGACCGCGGCCAGCGGTTCGACGATCATCGCCTGGGCCTTGTCTACGGAATAGGACGGACCCGCCACGTCAGTACTCCATCGGCGGCAGGCGCCGTTCGGCCGGCTCGGCGTCGCGCATTTCGTCGACGTCGTCCGTCCCCAGTTCCTGGAACGCGCGATAGCTCAGGATCAGGAGGAACGCGAACAGCGAGAAGGAAATCACGATCGCAGTGAGGATCAGCGCCTGGGGCAGCGGATTGGCGACCGTTCCGGCCACCGTCGGCAGGTCCGTCGGAATGACCGGCGGAACCGCCACCGTAAGCCGCCCCGCCGTGAAGATCAGCAGGTTGACCGCGTTGCCCAGGATGACGACGCCGATCAGGATCCGCACCGTCCGCCGCGACAGGATCAGGTAGATCGCGGACATGAAGAACACGCCGACCAGGAGCGCCAGAACGGTTTCCATCAGTCCTGCTCCGGCTCTTCGAGGGTCAGTCCGATGGTCGAGATCGCGCCCACCACGGTGAAATAGACCCCGATATCGAACAGGAGCACCGAGGAGAGCGCGAGATCGACGCCGAGAACATGAATCGTGACCCACAGGCCGCTCAGGAACCCCATGCCCGCAAACAGCGACAGGAAGCCCGAGACGGCCGCGAGGAACACCCCGAAACCGGCCAGCGCGATCGGATGCACGACCATGGCGCGCCGCACCGGGGCGACGCCCCAGGCGATGCCGTAGGTGGCGATGGCGGACGCGGCGATGAGACCGCCGATGAAGCCGCCGCCGGGCTCGTTGTGGCCGCGCAGAAGGACGAAGACCGAAAACAGCGCGGCCAGCGCGGCGATATAGGGCGCGATCGTTCTGAAGATGATCGTGCTCATTGATCCAGCGCCGCCTCCTTCAGGGTTTCGCCGTCCTGCAGGTTCGGCCGGGTGAGTTCGCCCCGGTTCTCCCGGCTCTTGAGCCGGATGACCGCAAGGATCGCCAGGCCGGCGGTCATCACGACGGCAATCTCGCCGAGGGTGTCCAGTGCCCGGAAGTCGACGATGATGACGTTCACGATGTTGCGGCCATGGGCGATGACCCGCGAATAGTCGGCGAAGAATTCCGACACGCGCGGATCGAACGGCTGTTCGACGACCGAGATCAGGATCAGCGCGAATGCGCCGCCGCAGGCGATTGCGAGTGCCCCATCGCGCAGCCGGGTGCCGAAGGGCCGGGCATCGGTGGGACTCAGATTGAAGCGCGTCATCACCAGGGCGAGGATGATCACCGAGAGGATCTCCACCATGAACTGGGTGAACGAGAGATCCGGTGCGCCGTAGAGCATGAAGATGATCGCGACCATGGTGCCCTGGATGCCGAGCGTCACGATGGCGATGAGACGGGTGACGGCAACGAGGACCGCCCAGAGGCTGACCGCGGCGATCGCGAGAACCGCCCAGAAGTAGAACGGCGCGTCCGGCACCAGGAAGTGCAAGCGCGGGAACTCGCCGAACACCCACATCGGCACCAGCAGCGACGCGGCGATCACGACGAAGGTGATGGTGACATAGCCCTTCATGCGGCCGGGCTGGAGAATGTCACTCAGGCCGCTCGCCAGGAAGACGAGGCTGCGCAGGAGCTGGTCGAAGCCCCGGTCGGGACCCCAGCCGATCCCCTCGAGCACCGAGACGATCCCGGCCCGCAGGGCGTTGAACAGCAGGACCGCGACGAGACCGAGGGCGATGGTGATCAGGGTCAGCACCACCGGCGGCTTCAGTCCGCTCGGGATGAGATGCAGGTGGAGCTCGACGGCCGTGCCGGCGACCGCGCTCGTCATCGGCGCGACGAACGTCTCCCCCACCAGCGCGATGGCCAGTCCGCCGCTCAAGGACAGAAGCCCCAGCACCACCGGTCCGGCCCAGAGCGAGATCGGCCCTTCGTGGGGCGACTTCGGCATCTCCGGGCGCGGCCCGAAGAACGGCTTGATGACCAGTATCACGGCCACGGCGAACATGAGCGCGTTGCCGATCACCGCCACCACGAGGGCGAGCGACACGCCCGAGGCCAGCCACACTCCGTCATAGAGCACTTCCTTGGCCACGAAGCCGATCATCGGCGGCAGGCCGGCCATCGACACGCAGGCCACGAGGGCGGCCAGGAAGGTGATCGGCATCTTGCCCGCGAGCCCGCCGAGCTGCCCGATCTCCCGGGTGCCGGTCTCGTGGTCGATGGTGCCGGCGACCATGAACAGCGCGCCCTTGAACAGCGCGTGGGCGATCAGATAGGCGACCGCACCGGCAATCGCCGCCTCGGTGCCGATCCCGGTCAGCAGCACCAGAAGCCCGAGCGACGCGACGGTGGTGTAGGCGAGGATCTGCTTCAGGTCGGTGTTGCGGACGGCCAGCACCATGCCCGTCAGGAACGTCGCGCCGCCGAAGATCGGCAGGATCGTCGTCCACAGCGCGGTGTCGCCGAGCGCCGGGTTCATCCGCATCAGGAGATAGACGCCGGCCTTCACCATTGTCGCGGAATGCAGGTAGGCGGAGACGGGCGTCGGCGCCTCCATGGCGTTGGGCAACCAGGAGTGCAGCGGCACCTGGGCCGACTTGGCGAACGCCCCGCCGAGGACCAGAAGCAGGATCGGCAGGTAGACGCCGCTCTCGCGCACCATGTCGCCGCCGGCCAGCACGTCCGACATGCTGGTGGCGCCCGTCGCGACCATCAGGACCAGGAAGCCCGCCAGCAGCGCCAGGCCGCCGCCGCCGGTGATCACAAGGGCCTGCAGCGCCGCACGGCGCGCGGCCGAGCGCGTGTGATCGAAGCCGATCAGCAGGAACGACGTGATCGACGTCAGTTCCCAGAAGACGAACAGGGCGAGCAGATCGTCGGCCAGGACCAGGCCGAGCATCGCGCCCATGAACAGGAGGATGAAGGAAAAGAACCGCCCCTGCTGGGCATGGCCCTTCAGGTAGCCGCCGGAATAGATCACGATGAACGTGCCGATGCCGGTGATCAGGAGCGCGAACACCAGCGACAGCCCGTCGATCCGCATCGAGTAGCGAATGCCCAGGCTCGGCGCCCAGTCGTAGCCGGCCATCAGCACGGCGCCGTGGGCGATATCGGGGATCATCGAGGCGAAATGCGCGAACAGCAGCGCCGGTACGATCGCCAGAATCCAACCCGCACGGTGCCCGGCGATACTCGTCAGCCACGGGCCGAGAGCAGCGGCGGCGAACGGCGCGAGCGCTATGAGCAGCGTTGCGTCGATCGCACTCGGCGTCATGCGCAGGCGCCTCCTGGATTATCCGGTCAAACAGGCCGGAGAGAATTTGGGACCCGAACGTCGGACTGACGGCTGAGATCGCCGTCCCTTGCTTTTTGACATATCGTTCGGGTCGGCGGGGAGCAAGCGACAGCATGTCGAAAATTTGGAGTGACGCGTCTCATCCCTCTGAAAGGCGGCTTCCTTGAGCAGAGCCGTCCGGCATCCTAAGTACGGCCCCACGGACAGGAAGACGTGCGGGAGAGATCCGGCGCGGAAAGGAACGAGTGATGACCGACACACCGGTGAAAGTGCAGAAATCCGACGCCGAGTGGCGCGCCGAACTGACCCCCGAGCAGTATGCGGTCACCCGCCAGCACGGGACCGAGCGCGCCTTCACGGGTCCGCATCTCGAGGAGAAGCGCCCCGGCGTGTTTCACTGTGTGTGCTGTCACGCACCGCTGTTCCGCACCAAGACCAAGTACGAATCCGGCAGCGGCTGGCCGAGCTTCTACGAGCCGATCTCGGAGGACGCTGTCAAGCGGATCGAGGATCGGTCCTACGGAATGGTGCGGGTCGAAGTCCTCTGCGCCACCTGCGACGCCCATCTGGGCCACGTCTTTCCGGACGGCCCCGAGCCGACCGGCGAGCGCTATTGCATGAACGGCGTCGCCCTCGATTTCGAGCCCGCCGCCGATGAGTGAGGCGGCCACCGTCACCGGGGACGAAGCCCCGATCGCGCGCACCTCCCCCGTCGAGCGCACCGTCCAGGGCCACGCGCTGGTCGATCCCTATGCGTGGCTGAGGGCCGACAACTGGCGGGAGGTGATGCGGGATCCGAGCGTGCTCTCGCCGGAGATCCGCGGCTATCTCGAAGCGGAAAACGCCTATGCGGAGCGCCGCATGGCTCCGACCGACGAGCTCCGCCAGACGCTGTTCGCCGAACTGAAAGGCCGGATCAAGGAAGACGATTCGACCGTGCCGACCCCGGACGGTCCCTACGCCTACGCCGTTCGCTATCTGGAGGGCGCCGAGCATCCCCTGATCGTCCGCACTCCGCGCGCCGGCGGTGAGGAAACCGTGCTTCTCGATGCCAACGCGGAGGCCCGCGACAAGAGCTATTTCCGGCTCGGGGGCATGGACCATTCGACCGATCACCGGTGGCTCGCCTGGGCGGCCGACGAGACCGGCGGCGAGATGTTCACGATCAGGATTCGCGACCTGGACAGCGGAACGGATCTCGACGAGCGGATCGAGCACACCGCCGGAAGCGTGGTCTGGGCGGCCGACGGCAGGACCCTGTTCTACGTCCAGCTCGACGACAACCACCGCCCGGCCCGGGTCTACCGCCATACGCTCGGCACGCCTTCTGAGACCGATGTTCTGGTCTACGAGGAAGCCGATCCCGGTTTCTTCGTCGGGGTCGGGCGCAGCCTGTCCGATCGTTTCATCGTGATCGACACCCACGATCACGAGACCTCCGAGGTCCACCTGATCGATGCGGCCGTACCCGACGGTCCGAGCCATTTGGTCGCCCCGCGCGTTGTGGAGCAGGAATACGACGTCGACGACCGGGGCGATCGCCTCTACGTGCTGACCAACGCCGACGGTGCCGAGGATTTCAAGATCGTCACCGCCCCGCTGGACAATCCCGGCCGGGAGACCTGGCGGGAACTGGTCCCGCACGTTCCGGGCCGGCTGATCCTCTCCATGACCGTTTTTTCCGGCCATCTGGTCCGGTTGGAACGGGAGGACGGCCTTCCGCGGATCGTCGTCCGCGATCTGGAGACCGGCGAAGAACATGCGATCGCCTTCGACGAGGAGGCCTACAGCCTCGGCCTGGCGGGCGGCTACGAGTTCGACACCACGACGCTGCGCTTCACCTACTCGTCGATGACGACGCCGGCGCGGGTCTACGACTACGACATGGTGTCCCGCCAGCGGACCCTGCGCAAAGAGCAGGAAGTCCCCTCCGGCCACGATCCGGACCACTACGTGACGCGCCGGCTCCATTTCACCGCACCCGACGGCGAGAGCGTTCCGGTCTCCATCCTCTATCACCGGGACACGAAGATCGACGGAACCGCCCCGTGCCTTCTCTACGGCTACGGCTCTTACGGGATCACAATCCCGGCCGGCTTCTCCACCAACGCGCTGTCGCTGGTGAACCGCGGCTTCGTCTATGCGATCGCCCACATCCGCGGCGGCCGCGACAAGGGCTACCACTGGTACCGCGACGGGCGCAGGGAGAAGAAGGAGAACACGTTCACCGACTTCATCGCGTGCGCCGAAGGGCTGGTGGCGGACGGGTGGATCGCGCCCGACAGGATCGTCGCCCAGGGCGGCTCGGCCGGCGGCATGCTGATGGGCGCGATCGCCAATCTGGCGCCCGATCGCTTTCGCGGCGTGGTGGCCGAGGTTCCCTTCGTCGATGTCCTCAACACCATGCTCGACGAGACCCTGCCGCTCACGCCGCCGGAATGGCCGGAATGGGGCAATCCGATCGAGGACCCCGAGGCGTTCGAACGTATGCTGCGCTACAGCCCCTACGACAACGTCACCGAGAAGGCCTATCCGGCGATGCTGGTGCTCGCCGGCGTGACCGATCCCCGGGTGACCTACTGGGAGCCCGCGAAATGGGTGGCGCGGCTGCGCGCCAGCGCGACGAACGATCCGCTGATCGTGTTCAAGACCAACATGGACGCCGGTCACGGCGGCGCGTCGGGCCGCTTCCAGCGGCTCGAGGAGGTGGCCCTGATTCAGGCATTCGCGCTCGCCATCACGGAAACCGAGGCTGCAAAGATCGCCTGAAGCGCCCAGCCGCCCGGCCCTTTCGGATCGGGCGGCGCTGGTCAACAAGGGGTCGTCCCCTAGTCGGATCCGGACCCTTTTCCCGATCCGGATCGGCTCGGGAAGCCGGCTGCCATCTCCGGCCAATCCGCGATCAGGGCGTCGCGGGCGCGCAGACCCGGGGAGACCGGATGGCGCTCCTCGTCCCGGATGAGGCGTGCGAAGACATAGGCGTCGTCGCCCTTCTCCGCCCAGCCCACATACCAGCCCCAGCCCCGCGCGCGATCGAAGCCACCGCCCGGCAGCCGGGGGAAGGCACCGCCGGTCTTGCCGTGGATGGTCCAGCCGTCGCCGCCGTCGCGGATCTCAACGATCGCCCGCGTCATCGTCATGGCTTCGCCGGAAACCGGCAGCGTTCCGGTGACGAGCTTCTGAAGGAAGCCGACCTGCTCGCGCGGCGAAACCGTGAGCGACGAGGCGATCCAGGCCCGGTCGAGGCCGTTGTCCTGGCCGGGATCTCCGGAGAAATCGGCGTTGCCGTAGCCGAACGCTTCGGCGTAGCGGCGAAGCCGGTCGGCACCGAGGGCGTGGGTGATCTGCTGGGAGTACCAGACGACGGAATATGTCAGCCAGCGGGTGGGATCGGCCGGCTGCTTCCAGGCGTCGATCCAGGCGACATAGCCATCCTTGTAGGGCAGAAGAGGTGCGTGCGGCCCCTTCAGGAAACCCGCATCGAACCCCATGACGGCGAGCGGCAGCTTGAAGGTCGATGCTGGGGTGACGCGGGTACTGCAATCGCCCTCTTCCAGCACCGTGCGGCCGCTTTCAGCTTCCGCCACGAGCGTGCACAGGGTGGCCGACCAGGCGGGAGCGGCTGCGCCCGCAAGCATAGCCACGGATGCAAGGATCGTCAGTATCGCCCGCAGGGTGCGCTTCGTTTCCGGCATTGAGCCTGCCCTCTCCCGGTGTTGCCAGCCGCATCCGACGTGACGGCGAATGGCGGCGAGGCAAGGGCAGAGCCGGCCGATCCCCGGGGATCGGCCCGATCATGGTAAAGGGATGGTTAACGCCGGCGGAGGATCAGCTCCGGGGCGGCGAGGAGCGCTCCGGCCGTGATCAGCACGCAGGCCGCCACCACCGGCCAGGTGAACGTCCCGTAGCCGAACGCGATCAGGATGATGGCGGAGAGCAGCGGCGCCAGACAGGCCGACGCGCCGAGCACCTGGATGTTGCCCCGTTTCAGCCCGTAGTCCCAGATGAAGAAGGCGGCGCACCGGGAGAGCACCGAGCGCCAGCACGGCCAGCCACTGGCCGAAAATCGTCTTGTATGGCGACGACCGAACGGCCTTCGAAGCGTCCGCGCGAAACAAGGGGCGCACCGGTCCGGCGCGCCCCCCGACGTCTCAGGCCTGTCGGCATCACCCGACGTAGGCGTTGTCGTCCCGCTTGATCGCGATGATCGAGGAGCGCGGCAGCTTGCCCTCGCCGTCCGGGAACGGCGCATCCGGGTGCTGGATACCGACGAACATGGTGCGACGGTCGGCCGACCAGCACAGCCCGGTCACCTCCGACCCGTTCGGGCCGGTGAGGAAGCGCTCGATGCGGCCCGTGACCGGATCGCCGGCGAGCATCTGGTTGTTGCCGTTTCCAGCGAAGTCGCCCTCGTTGGAATAATCGCCGTCGGTCTGGATCCAGACGACGCCGGTCGTGTCGACGGCCATGCCGTCCGGCGAGTTGAAGAGATTGCCTTCGTTGACGTTCTCCGACCCGGCGTAGGCGCCGTCGTGGACGGTGGGGTTGCCCGCCATCACGTAGAGATCCCAGTCGAAGCTGTCGGACGCGTGATTGCCCGAGGCCGGACGCCAGCGCACGATCTGACCGTACTCGTTCGCTTCGCGGGGGTTCGGGCCGCCGACCGGCTGCTCGTCGCCGCCGGCATTGGTCTTCACGCCACGGTTCTTGTTGTTGGTGAGCGCGCAATAGGCTTCCGCGGACACCGGATTGACCGCAACCCATTCCGGACGGTCCATCGTCGTGGCGCCGACCTTCGACGCGGCGATCCGGGTGAAGATCGCGATTTCCGGTGCCGACATGCCGGTCGCGTCGGGCGTCAGGGCGACCCATTCGCCGGTCATGTCATCGTTGAACTTCGCGACATAAAGCTGACCGTCCTCGAGCAGCGTCGAGGTGTCACCGCCCGGCACGTACACGTCGTTCGAGACGAACCGGTAGAGGAACTCGCCGCGCTCGTCGTCGCCCATGTAGACGACCACGCGTCCGTCCGGGGCGAGCGTCACTTCGGCGTTCTCGTGCTTGATCCGGCCGAGCGCGGTGCGCTTCACCGGGGTGCTTTCCGGGTCGGACGGATCGATCTCGACCACCCAGCCGGCGCGATGCGGCTCGTTCGGGTTCTTCGACGTGTCGAAGCGGCTGTCGTACTTGTGGTACTCGTAGTCCCAGCCGTCCTTGGACAGGCCGTAGCGCTTGTAGCCCTCGGCAATCTGCTCCGGATAGTCGACCTCTTCGGTGGCACCGAAGTAGCCGTTGAAGTTCTCTTCACAGGTCAGGTACGTGCCCCAGGGCGTCTGGCCCGACCCGCAGTTGTTGAACGTGCCGAGGCTTTCGGTCCCGGTCGGGTCGGCCTCGGTCTTCATCAGATCGTGGCCGGCCGCCGGGCCGGAAATCTTCATCGGCGTGTTGTGGGTGATGCGGCGATTGAGCGGGCTGTCGACGACGATCGCCCAGCCGTCCGGCCCTTCGGCGACTTCCATCACCGCGACGCCCTGCAGGTTCTGCAGCTTACGCACGTCCTCGGCGCTCTGCGGCAGGCCTTCCGGGGCGTTCGGCAGGTTGACGGCGTTGTTGGTGTACTCGTGATTGACCGCGATCACCTGCTTCCCGTTGACCAGGAAGAACTCCATTCCGTCGGTGTTCTCGCCGAACACCTTCGCGGCGTCGTCGGCGCTTCCGGCGGTTTCCTGATCGAGCTCCGGCACGCCGGAGAAGAGCGGATCGCCCCAGCTCGCCAGAACTTTCCAGCTATAGCCTTCCGGAACGTGAACGGTCCCGTCAGTCGCGGTCGGAACCGGCTTGAACGCGAACCGCTCGCTCTGCTGCGCGAGCGCCGGGATCGCGTCGAACAGGCCCGCGCCCATGACGGCCGCGCCCGAACCGAACGCGAGCACGCCACCCAGGAATCCGCGGCGCGACAGGGCCCGCTCGACGACGGCGTCGAACTGGGTCTCTTCGGGGCGAGGAAAGTTCACCTCGTCCCATTCATCTGCGGACATTCGAATCGGCTTTTCGTCGGACATGCGTTTTTCCCCATGACGAACAGACTGGCGCGGCCGAAACCTGCGCCGGTTGGCACCATCGAATTCGTCTAATTCGCGTATTGAACAGCTTGATGAAGGTCCCGTGACCATCGACACGTTTTTGACCCTATCCCTGATCCGAAAGCCGACGGATGACAGGACCGGCGTGCGCGGTGCTGGCCGGAAATGCACAACGTGCGGTGCGAAGCTGGACTAGAGTGGGGTCAGTGCGTCGATTGGCCACAAGAAGACGACGGCGCGCCGGACAGCGGGAAGGCTCCGATCTCATCGCAGGGAGCCGACCGCCCCACCAGAGCATCGGGAGCAATGACCATGCCTATTTCCATCAGGGGTGCCGCACTTGCCGGAGGCATCGCGGCGTTCGCCGCCGCGACGTCGATGGCGACGGCCCATCCTCTCGACGGCCTCACCGAAGCGGAGATCACGGAAGCGGTCTCTCTGCTGAGAGAAAGCGGCGACGCCGGCGACGACACGCTGTTTCCCTACATCTCGCTGAAGGAGCCGCCCAAGGACGTGGTGCTGGCCTGGCAGGAAGGCGATCCGGAGCCGCGCACCGTCACGGTGCACCTGAAACGCCCCGACGGCGCGTTCGTCGCGGAAGTCGATCTCGCCGACGACAGCGTCACGTCCATCGAGCCGGCGCCCGGCGAGACCATGATCCTGTTGGCAGAGTTCCTGGAGGCGATGCAGCTCGCCACTTCCGCGCCGGAGTTCGTGGAAGGCCTGGACAAGCGCGGCCTGACGCCCGACGACGTCTTCTGTCTCCCGCTGACGGCCGGCTCCTTCGGTCTGCCGGAAGAAGAAGGCCGGCGGCTGATGAAGGTCCCCTGCTACGTCCTGCCGGAAAGCTCCAACTTCTACGCCAAGCCCATCGAGGGGCTTTATGCCGTGGTCGATCTCAACGCCGACGAGGTGGTCGAGGTGTTCGACACCGGCGTGGTGCCGATACCGGAGGACGGCTGGGGGTACACGGACGCGGAGGTCGCCGAACGCACCTCGCTGCGGCCGGAGATGAACCCCGCCAACCTTTCCCAGGAAGGCGACCCGAACTTCTCCGTCGTCGACGGGCTGGTCGCGTGGGACATCTGGCGGTTCCGGGTGCGCGTCGACAAGCGGCCCGGCGTGGTCATCTCCAACATCGACGTGAAAAACCAGGACGACTGGCGCGAGGTCCTCTACCAGGCGCACCTGTCGGAGGTGTTCGTGCCCTACTCCGATCCGGATGAAGGCTGGTACTGGCGCACCTACATGGACTCCGGCGAGTACGGCTTCGGCATCTTCCTGAGCCCGCTGCGTCCGGGTGTCGATTGCCCGGCGTACGCGACCTATCTGCCCGCCGTGGTCCACACCGACGAAGGCGAACCGCTCTCCATCCCGGGCGCCATCTGCATCTTCGAACGCAATATCGGCGACCCGGCCTGGCGGCATTTCGAGATCTTCGCCCAGTCCGAAGATCAGTTCGTGCCGGCGGAAGGACGCCCGGCGACCCAGCTCGTGGTCCGCTCCGCGTCTGAAGTCGGCAACTACGACTATCTCGTCGACTACGTCTTCCATCAGGACGGCCGCATCGACGTGATGGTGGGCTCCACCGGTCTCGACGCCGTGAAGGGGGCTGCTGCGGAATCCATGTCCGATCCGACGGCCCGGGAGGAAACCCGTTACGGAACCCTGATCGCGCCCAACCTGGTCGCACCGAACCACGACCACTACTTCAACTTCCGGCTCGATTTCGACGTCGACGGGCGCGACAACACCTTCATGCGCACCGGCATCGTCAAGGCGGAGGTGCCGGACGACATTCCGCGCCGCTCCATGTGGGTGACGGAATCGAAGGCGGCCACGACCGAGCTCGAGGGCCGCTTCAAGATCAATCCGACGACGCCGGCCATGTACCACCTCATGAACATGGGCGCCGACGGTCCGCTCGGTCACAAGCCCGGCTACATGATCATTCCGAACAACTCGGTGGCCTACGGACCCTACGACTACGAGAACGACCCGCCGATGAAGCGGAACGCCTATATCGAGTACACGATCTGGAACACGCCCTACTCGCCGGACGAACGCTATGCCGGCGGCGAGTTCGCGTTCCAGAGCGACGGCTCCGATACGCTGGCCACCTGGGTCGAACAGGATCGGCCCATCGAAAACACCGACATCGTGACCTGGTACACTGTCGGCTTCCACCACGTCCCGCACACCGAGGACTGGCCGGTGATGTCGACGATGTGGAAGGGCTTCATGCTGCGGCCGTTCAACTTCTTCGAGTACAACCCGGCGCTCAGCATCCGCACCCCGGAAGACCTCGACGCCGAGTAGGACACTGACCGGGCGGCGGGCCGCACGGCCCGCCGCACGCGTCGGCCCGCGTTGACAAGTCCGCCGGTTTTCAGGGACGCTCACCGATCGGATTATTTCGGAGGCTGGGCGATGACAGCCGGCGTCCTCGACACACCGACAATTTCCAGCGCTCCCCTGTCGTTGATCGCCGACGGGCTCGAAGCCAACAGCATCGACGCCGGCCGGGCGTTCGCCGAGCACGGGCTGACGCGAACCGCCTCGGCGGACGGGGTGATTCCGCTCAGCCGCTTTGCCGGCCTGCTTCAGACCGCCGCCAGCGCAGCCGATCCATCGCCCAGGATCTGGCTCACCGGGCGCGCGATCGCCGCTCCCTCGCTCGGCAGCCTGTTTGCCGATCACCGATCCGAGCCCCGGCTCGGTGGCCTGCTCTCCGGCATCATCGCGGAACTGAACGCCATCCAGACCGGCTCGGACTTCTCCCTCGGTGTGGACGCCGACGTCTGCACGGTGTCCTACCGGATCGTCGATCCCTCGATCTGGCCGCGCTCCCGCGACGCGGAGTTCACCCTCGGCTTCTTCGAGGGCGTGATCGAGGCGGCCTGCGGCCTTCGCTCAGGCTTCCTCGATGCCATCGCCTTCGAGCACGGCCGCGACAGCCGCGGCGAGATCGCCCGCCATGCGGGCCTCCCCCCGATCTTCGAGGAACCCACGAACTACCTTGCCTTTCCGGTGGGTCTTCTGGACGCGCCCATCGTCATCGAGCCGGATCCCAAGCCGACCGCGGCGTGGGCGGCCAGCCCCCCGATCTCACGGGCGCCTGTCGGCGACGAAGTCGCCCTGGCGATTTACCGGCGGGTCGGCCAGGGCGCTGTCTCCCAGGAGCGGATTGCCGAAGACTGCGGCATGTCGGAGCGCAGCCTGCGCCGGCTCCTCAGGGAAGACGGCGTCTCGTTTCGCGATCTTCTCGACCGGGCGCGGATCGCCTATGCCCAATGGGCTCTTGCCGCCACCGACCTGCCCGTGTCGGAGATCGCCAACCGGGCCGGCTACGCCGACCAGAGCGCCTTTTCCCGCGCCTTCCGTCGGCGGACCGGCAGGACACCGAGCACGTTCCGGCCGGCCGGTCCGGCGGCCCGGCCACACGACTGATCCCGGTTCCGCCAACCAATCCAGCGGCTGCAAAAACAAAGCGGCGGACGATCGCTCGTCCGCCGCTTCGCCCACAATGCCCCGCGGGCCGTCACCCGCAGCCGATTGCGCCGTATCGTAACCCTACTGGCCGCCGCCGAGCCCGTGCACGTAAACCGTCAGGGACTTCACGGTCGTCGGATCGAGCCGCTCGCTCCAGGCCGGCATGACGCCCGCGCGGCCGTGGGTGATCGTCTGCACGATCGTCTCGATGTCACCGCCGTAGAGCCAGATCTGATCGGTCAGGTTCGGAGCGCCGAGATCCTGATTGCCCTTGCCGTCGGCTCCGTGGCAGGCGGCGCAGTTCTGGGCGAAGATCTCCTCGCCGTTGGCCACGTCGACGTTCGACGCCGGCTCGAGGCCCGACAGGGTCCGGACATAGGACGTGACGTCGCGGATCTGTGCACGGTCCAGGATGCCGAGATCGCCGAAGGCAGTCATCTCGCCCAGCCGGGTGTTGGGATCCTCCGCCCGGATGCCGTGCTGGAGCGTGGTGTGAATCGCCTCCAGCGAGCCACCCCAGAGCCAGGCGTCGTCCTGCAGGTTCGGATAGCCGGGCCCGCCCGTCGCGCCGGAGCCGTGGCACGGAGCACAGTTGTCGCCGAAGGCGGCCTCGCCCTGCGCTGTCGCAAATTCCAGCATGCTGGCGTCCTGAACGATCGCCGACAGGTCGGCGGTGGCGATCTCCTTGCCGATCTCGGAGCGCTGGTCGACCACCTCCTCGTAGGCGATCTCACCCTGCTCGCGCTGATTGTTGCCCAGCAGACCGGGCGTATAGCCGTTCAACAGAGGCCATGCGGGCATCAGGATCCAATAGACGATCGCATAGACGATGGTGGCGTAGAACACCCACAGCCACCAGCGGGGCAGCGGATTGTTCAGTTCCTTGAGACCGTCCCAGTCGTGACCTGTGGTCTCGACACCCGAAACGGCATCGATCTCCTTCTTGGCCATGGCGGCTTACTCCTGATTGCGCCCGTCGCGACGATCGTCAGCCTTCGGCTTGTCGTCCTCGAGCGGGATGCGGGCGGCATCGTCGAATGTCTTCTTGTTCTTCGGCCAGACGGCATAAGCGACAATCAGGACGAAGGCGGCGATGAAGAGGACCAGACCCCAGGTCTGGGCGAAGTCGGCTACGGCGTCGTAGGTCATCCCGTCACCTGTGATTGGCCTGGTTGTCGTAGACGTCGAAGTCCACGAGCGTGCCGAGCATCTGCAGATAGGCGATGACGGCATCGAGCTCCGTCACCCGGTTCGGATCGCCGTCGAAATCCCGCACCACGGCGTTCGGCCACCGCTCGAGGAACGCGTCGATGTCGTCCGAATTCGGGTTGGCCTGGGTTCGGAAGTCGACCCGGGCGTTCTGGATCTGCTCCTCGGTGTAAGGCACGCCCAGGGCGGCGTTGGTTTCGACATGCTGGGCGA
This sequence comes from Amorphus orientalis, assembly GCF_030814015.1. Classification (NCBI taxonomy): domain Bacteria; kingdom Pseudomonadati; phylum Pseudomonadota; class Alphaproteobacteria; order Hyphomicrobiales; family Amorphaceae; genus Amorphus; species Amorphus orientalis. The sequence continues at coordinate 1,693,712 of NZ_JAUSUL010000001.1, read as the reverse complement.
CCAGGCGATCGTCGACCCGCGCATCCGCAAGGAACGGATAGCCCGGCATGATCGAGGCCGGCACCACCGACCGGGGGTCGATCAGATGCTCGCGGTGCCACTCGTCGGAGTACTTGCCGCCGACGCGGGCGAGATCCGGACCGGTCCGCTTGGAGCCCCACTGGAACGGATGGTCGTACATGGACTCCGCGGCGAGGCTGTAGTGGCCGTAGCGCTCGATCTCGTCGCGCATCGGCCGGATCTGCTGCGAGTGGCACAGATAGCACCCCTCGCGGATGTAGACGTCCCGACCGGCAAGCTCGAGCGGCGTGTAGGGGCGCATGCCCTCGACCTTCTCGATCGTGCTCTTCAGCCAGAACAGCGGCGCGATCTCGACCAGGCCTCCGATCGCGACCACGATCAGGATGCCGACCGTCAGGATCAGCGTGTTCTTCTCGAAAATCTGGTGCCTTGACCAAAGCGACATCTTTTTTGCTCCCTTACGCGGTCGCTGGCGCCCGCGCGGCGGCTTCGGATTCGACCTCCAGCGCCTCTCCGGAGCGGATCGTCATCCAAATGTTGAAGGCCATGATCAGTCCGCCGACGAGGAAGAGAATGCCGCCGAGCGCACGGATCACGTAGAAGGGGTGCATCGCTTCGACGGTCTCGATGAACGAGTACTCGAGGAAGCCGTACTGGTTGTAGGCGCGCCACATCAGGCCCTGCAGGATGCCCGACACCCACATCGAGGTGATGTAGAGCACGATGCCGAGCGTGGCCGTCCAGAAGTGCCAGTTCACCAGCTTGAGCGAATAGAGCGACTTCTTGTTCCACAGCCACGGAACCAGGCAGTAGATCGCGCCGAAGGAGATGAAGCCGACCCAGCCGAGCGCACCGGAGTGCACGTGGCCGATGGTCCAGTCGGTGTAGTGCGACAGCGAGTTCACGGCGCGCACCGACATCAGCGGACCTTCGAAGGTCGACATGCCGTAGAAGGCGACGGAGACCACCAGCATCCGGATGACCGGGTCGGTCCTGAGCTTGTCCCAGGCGCCGGACAGCGTCATCAGGCCGTTGATCATACCGCCCCAGGACGGCATCCACAGCATGACCGAGAACGTCATGCCCAGGGTCGAGGCCCACTGGGGCAGCGACGTGTAGTGCAGGTGGTGCGGACCGGCCCAGATGTAGAGGAAGATCAGCGACCAGAAGTGCACGATGGACAGCCGGTAGGAATAGACCGGCCGGTCGGCGCGCTTCGGCACGAAGTAGTACATGATGGCGAGGAAGCCGGCGGTCAGGAAGAAGCCCACCGCGTTGTGGCCGTACCACCACTGGATCATAGCGTCCTGCACGCCCGGCCAGACGATGTAGGACTTGGACGAGAACACCGAGACCGGAAGGGTCAGGTTGTTCACGATGTGCAGCATCGCGATGGTCACGATGAAGGCGAGATAGAACCAGTTCGCCACGTAGATGTGGGATTCGCGCCGCTTCATCAGCGTGCCGGCGAAGATGCCGAGATAGGCGACCCAGACGATCGTCAGCCAGAGATCAGCGTACCACTCCGGCTCGGCGTACTCCTTCGACTGGGTGACGCCCATCAGGTAGCCGGTGGCGGCGATGACGATGAAGGCATTGTAGCCGAGCACGACGAACCACGGCGTGATCTCGCCCGGCATCCGGGCCCGCGAGGTGCGCTGGACCACGTACATGGACGACGCGATCAGCACGTTGCCGCCGAACGCGAAGATGACCGCACTCGTGTGCAGCGGCCGCAGCCGGCCGAAGCTCAGGAAGGACAGGTCGAAGTTCAGGACCGGAAAGGCCAGCTGCAGGGCGATATAGACCCCGGCCAGGAAGCCGGCGATGCCCCAGAACAGCGACGCGATCGTGGCGAACTTGACCGGCCCCATGTTGTAGTTGGGCAGGCCATCGACCAGTTCCGGCGCCGTTCCGGCCGGGCGGTCGAGGAACCGTTTCATCAGGAAGAACAGGCCGCCGCCCGCCATCAAGGCACCGAGGACCCCGTGAACGCTCATCGGAGTGTCGAGGGCCTTGCCCGCAATGAGCAGACAGACGAGCGTCAGCGCCGCGAGGGCGCCGGCATAGATGCCCTCCTCGAGCGTCATCATTTTATTACTGTTGGCTGAAGCGGCGTGCGCCATATCTCGACTCCGGTCGGCAAAACGGCTGGATGGCCGGCAAGCGCCAGCCAATCGATGCGGACCCTAGATGGCCGGGGCCCGCCCGCCTTGACGTATGTCAAGCGGTGGTTTCCGGGGAACGGTGCGGAACGTCGCATCCGGCTCCCGGAGCAAGCTCGGATCAAGCTTGCCAGAATGGAGCGCCTCCAAAAAGCCGGATTTACGGGTGTTGACGCAGAGCTGACCGCGACATGTTGCCGAAGCGCAACATCGATCCCGCTTCCGTGAGCGAGAGGCGGTCAGGCCTTCAAATGCCGCGAGACGAAGGGCAGGACCACGACGATTCCCACGAAGCGGGCGAAGTGAAGCCCGGCCACGTAGGCCGCGTCGAAGCCGAGCAGGAAGGCCAGCGTCGTCATCGATTCCAGCGCGCCGGGGACCAGCGAGAGGACCACCTGCCCGGGCGGCAGATCCGTGACCTCTATCATCAGGACGGCGCACAGGAGCGCCACCACGAGCCCCGCCGACAGGGCCGCGAGCGCGGCGAGCGCGAGGCGCAGGACCTCCCGGCCTTCGGTGCCGGCGAAGCGCGTTCCGATGACAGCGCCGATCACCAGGAAGCCGGGAATCAGGAGCCAGGCCGGAAGCCAGGTGGTGACGAGACCACTGCCGTGCAGGAGGCCGCTGGTGAACAGCGGCCCCAGAAGCATGCCGGCGGTCTGTCCCATCCGAAGCAGCGCGTAGCCGACCGCCGCCCCGCTGGCGAACAGGATGACGAGATCGCGCAGCCCCGCCTCGGCATGGTCGGGCAGGACGACGGTGTCGCCGGACCCTCCGAACAGGCCGATCAGCGGCGGGAGAACGGCGACCAGAAAGAGCAGCCGAACCGACTGGGAGAGCGCGACGCGGCGCATGTCGGCTCCCGCCGAAAGGGCAACGGCGACGACATAGGACAACGCGCCGGGAACCGCGCCGTAGAAGGCGGAGAGCTTGTCCCAGCCGGCCACGCGCCTCAGCACCCAGTAGGCCGTCGCGGTGACCAGCACGGTCGTCACCAGGACGAACAGGATCGAGACCGGCCACGAGGCAAGCTGGTCGACGGTCTCCGGCGTGACCGACGACCCCATGCCGACGCCGAGGAGCAGGAAAGCCAGCTGTCGCACGAGATTCGGGACGGCCACCGGGGCACCGGCGACCGCCGCGACGGCAACGGCGACCGCCGCACCCGAGAGCCAGCCGGCCGGGACACCGGCCAACGTGAAGGCGGCACCGCCGATGGCGGCGAGCGCCAACGCGAGGACAAGACGGCCGAGCAGGGGAGCGAAGGAAGGGTTCACGGCCGCCTCTATGCGCCGCCGCGCCGCGACCTGCAACCATGGACTCCAATACTGAAGCGCAACGACCCGGGGCGTCCGGTTCTTGACCGGGATCAATGTCGTCCAACCCGTGCGGGTCCAATTTTCGCGCATGGACGAGCTGGCCGCAAAATACGCAACCCGCGCGGTACCGCGATACACGTCGTATCCGACCGCACCGCACTTCAGCGACGCCGTGGATGCCGCGACGGCGGAGCGCTGGTTTGCGGCCCTCGGCGACGACCCTGTGTCTATCTATCTGCACGTGCCCTATTGCCGGGAGATGTGCACCTATTGCGGGTGCACGACCAAAGCCACCCGGCGGATCGATCCGGTCGTCGCCTATGCCGAGACGCTCGCCCACGAGATCGCGCTCGTTCACCTGACGATCGGACGCCGGCCTCCGGTCGCGCATCTGCACTGGGGCGGCGGAACGCCCAGCCTCATCCCCGGCCCGACATTCCTCGAGCTGACCGCGCGGCTGCGGGACGCGTTCGCAATCCTACCGGACGCTGAACAGGCGATCGAACTGGATCCGCGCACCGTCGACCGCCAGCTGGCAAGCACGCTGATCAAGGCCGGCATCAACCGCGTTTCGCTGGGCATCCAGGACACGGACCCGACGGTCCAGGCCGCGATCGGCCGGATCCAGCCCGATGCTGTGGTTGAAGCGGCCATCGCCGATCTGCAGGCCGCCGGGCTGACCGGCATCAACGCCGACCTCATGTACGGCCTGCCCCATCAGACCGCCGAGACGGTCCGCCGGACGGTCGCGGCCGTGGCGGCGTGGAACCCGTCCCGGGTCTCCGTATTCGGCTATGCGCACGTGCCCTGGGTGAAATCCCACCAGCGGCTGATCGACGAGGCGACCCTGCCGGACGCCGACGCCCGGCTGGAACTGGAAGCGGAGATGCGCGCCGCCCTGACGGAGGCCGGCTACGTTCCGATCGGCCTCGATCACTTCGCCCGGCCCGATGACGAGATGGCGATCGCGACCGAGGCCGGGACGCTGCGCCGCAACTTCCAGGGCTACACCACCGACACCGCCGACACGCTGATCGGTCTCGGTGCCTCCGCCATCGGCAAGCTGCCTCAGGGATATCTCGCCAATGCCGCCGACGTGGGCGGATGGCGGCGCGCCATCGAAGCCGGCCGGCTTGCGACCGTGCGCGGATTCGCGCTGTCCGATGACGACCGGCTGAGGGCCCGGGTGATCGAACTGCTGATGACCTCCTATCACATCGACTTCGCCGATCCCGCGCTTGCCCGCTACGGCGATGCCCTCGCCCTTCTGGAGGCGACCGAAGCCGCGCTCGCCGAACCGATCGCCGATGGCCTTGCGGTTCTCGACGGCGCGCGCCTGACCATGACGCCCCTCGGCCGGCCCTATGTCCGGATCGTCGCCGCCTGTTTCGACGCCTATCTCGCCCGAGGCGCGGCCCGGCATTCGGCAGCGGTCTGAGGCCAGGAACGGCCGACTTTCGTCCCTCCCGTTCGCGTTGTTTCCAGATCCCGTCTTTGCAGGACGGCCGAATACGCCCATCCTTCCCGCTTCGCCCGGTCGGCCATCGGCCGATTCACCGTCACGGAGCGCCGGGGAACGAGCAGAATGGACGCGGTCACGCCGGTAGCGGCAGCTTCCGATGGACAGAACGCAAGATCTCCCGCCCTGGAGCGGGCGCAGGGCGCCGTCCGGCTCGCCGTCCGTCCGGGGGCGGCACCGGGAACGACCGAGCTGCGCACCGGCTATCAGCAGGGCTCGTTCAAGGTCCGGTTTCCCCGCCTTTACGGCGCGGCGGGTCTGGAGGCCGTTCTGCTCAACACCGCCGGCGGCCTGACCGACGGCGACCGGTTCACCTTCGACGGCCTTGCCGAGGCGGGCAGCATGGTCACGATCACCACCCAGGCGGCCGAGCGCGTCTATCGTGCGGTCGACGGTGAAGCCCATCTGGACGTGTCGCTCGACGCGGAAGCCGGATCGGCCCTCTTCTGGATCCCCCAGGAAACGATCCTCTACGACGGTGGCCGGCTTCGCCGCCGGCTCGACGCCCGCATCGACGGATCGGCCCGGATCTTGCTTTGTGAAACGACGGTGATGGGGCGGGCCGCGCATGGCGAGACGGTCTCCCGCGGGGGCCTGCGCGATCGCTGGCGCCTCTGGCGGGACGGCCGTCTCGCCTATGCCGACGACTTCCGCCTGGCCGAGCCGATCCCGGATGCAGCGGGCGGGATCGCGACGCTGGGCGGCGGACGGGCGGTCGCCTCGCTCGTCTGGGCCGCCCCCGATGCGGAGGCGCGGCTGGACGAGATGCGCGCGGCGCTCGACCTGGAGGGGGTCGCGGCCGGCGCAAGCGCCTGGGACGGGCTCCTGTCGGCCCGACTGGTCGCGGGCGACGCCGCGCCGCTCCGACGTGCGGTCGCGGCCGCCGTCACCATCTTGACCGGGCGCCTGCCGCGTGTCTGGTCGGTCTGAAGCGTTTCCAGGCGAAGTGGGAACCGGTTCGCCGTCCGGGAACGCGATAGAACAACCAAGCGGAGCCGTTCGGTAGAGGCTTCCGTGACAGGATCCGCCCCCTCCAAAGAGGGCGCGATTTATGAGGAGGGTTCCTTGCAGCTGACACCCCGTGAGAAGGACAAGCTCCTGGTCGCCGTGGCCGCGGAAGTGGCCCGCAAGCGACTGGAGCGGGGCGTGAAGCTCAACCATCCCGAAGCCATCGCCCTGATCGCGGACTATGTGGTCGAAGGCGCCCGCGACGGCCGCACCGTGGCCGACCTGATGGAGGCCGGCGCTCACGTGGTGAGCCGCGATCAGGTGATGGAGGGCGTCCCGGAGATGGCCCACCACGTCCAGGTCGAGGCCACCTTCCCCGACGGCACCAAGCTCGTCACCATCCATCGTCCGATCAGGTAGCGTGGGATGACGGAGAAGCGGGCACCGCGTTTCCGCCCGCATCCGGCTCAAGAAACAGGGAAGAGGCGACCATCATGATTCCAGGTGAAATCGTCTGCGCCGACGGCGAAATCGAACTCAATGCCGGCCAGCCGGCCACCACCATGACCGTCGCCAATACCGGCGACCGGCCGATCCAGGTGGGCTCGCACTACCACTTCTTCGAGGTGAACGGCGCACTCGACTTCGACCGTGACGCCGCCCGCGGCCAGCGCCTCGACATTCCCGCCGGCACCGCGGTGCGCTTCGAGCCGGGCCAGAGCCGGGAGGTGACGCTGGTGCCGATGTCCGGCGACCGGAAGATCTACGGCTTCCAGGGAAAGGTGATGGGGGCGTTATGAGCGATCCGCAAACCTACACCGGCGGCTGCCAGTGCGGCGCCGTGCGCTACGAGGTCGACATCGCGATCGACAAGGTCAACGCCTGCAACTGCTCGCGCTGCGGCAAGCTCGGCTCGCTGCTCGCCTTCACGCCGGCGGAGAACTTCCGTCTGAAGACCGACAAGGCGGCGCTGACGGAGTATCAGTTCAACACCCACGCCATCCATCACCTGTTCTGCTCCACCTGCGGCATCCAGTCGTTCGCGCTCGGCACCGCCCCGAACGGGATGGAGATGGCGGCGATCAACGTGCGCTGCCTCGACGGCGTCGATCCGGCCGCCTTCCCCGTCAACTACGTCGACGGCGCCAGCCGCTGAGCGGCCGCCGGACGAGACGAGACAACCCAGACCCAAGAGGAGAAGGAGGTTCCGCCATGCCGATCACCCTCGAAGGCTCCTGCCACTGCGGCGCGGTGCGGTTCTCCGTGGAGAGCCACACGCCGCATCCCTACCAGCGCTGCTACTGCTCCATCTGCCGCAAGACCGGCGGCGGTGGCGGCTACGCCATCAACATCATGGGTGACGCCGACACGCTGAAAATCGACGGCGAAGACGCCATCGGCGTGTTCCACGCCAAGGTGCACGAAGACGACGGCTCGGTGCGGGTTTCCTCCGGCAAGCGGCACTTCTGCACGAAATGCGGAACGTCGCTCTGGCTCTATGACGAGACGTGGCCGGAGCTGATCCATCCGCTCGCCTCGGCCATCGACACCGACCTGCCGGTGCCGCCGGAAAGCGTGCACCTGATGCTCGGCTCCAAGGCCTCCTGGGTGGAGCCGCAGATCGGCCCGACCGATCAGACGTTCGATGGATATCCGAAGGAATCCATCGAGGACTGGCACAAGAGCCGGGGGTTGTGGATCGAGTGATGGATCAGGGAACGGGAGGAAGGCGCGTGGTTTCGGAGTGCCACAGCGCTCATCCGGCTGCTCATTCCGGCGAAAGCCGGAATCCAGGGCCATACGGCCGGCGCCTGCCCAATCCGCCCTGGACTCCGGCTTACGCCGGAGTGAGCGGGGAACAAGGGAGCCCCTGTCAATGACAACTCCGCAAGACTTTTCCTGACGTTTTTGGACCGACCTTCAGACCAGACGCATCGTCCGACCCGGAGCCGCCCATGCCCGCCAAGATTTCCCGCCAGGCCTATGCCCACATGTTCGGCCCGACCGTGGGCGACAAGGTGCGGCTCGCCGACACCGAGCTCTTCGTCGAGGTGGAAAAGGATCACACCATTTACGGCGAGGAGGTGAAGTTCGGCGGCGGCAAGGTGATCCGCGACGGCATGGGCCAGTCCCAGGCCACGCGGGCGGAAGGCGCGGTCGACACGGTCATCACCAACGCCCTGGTCATCGACCACTGGGGGATCGTGAAGGCCGACGTGGGACTGAAGGACGGCCGCATCGCCGGCATCGGCAAGGCCGGCAACCCGGACATCCAGCCGGGCGTCGACATCATCGTCGGCCCGGCCACCGAGGCGATCGCCGGCGAAGGCAAGATCCTGACCGCGGGCGGTTTCGACGCCCATATCCACTTCATCTGTCCCCAGCAGGTCGACGAGGCGCTTTATTCCGGCGTCACCACGATCCTCGGCGGCGGCACCGGTCCGGCCACCGGCACCAACGCCACCACCTGCACCCCCGGCCCCTGGCACATCGCCCGGATGATCCAGGCCGCCGACGCGCTGCCGATCAACATCGGCTTTTCCGGCAAGGGCAACGCCTCCCGCCCCGAGGCGCTTACCGAGCAGATCCTGGCCGGCGCCTGTGCGCTGAAGCTGCACGAGGACTGGGGCACCACCCCGGCAACCATCGACTGCTGCCTCTCCGTCGCCGACGAGATGGACGTGCAGGTGATGATCCACACCGACACGCTCAACGAATCCGGTTTCGTGGAGAACACCATCGCGGCCATGAAGGGCCGCACCATCCACGCCTTCCACACCGAGGGGGCCGGCGGCGGCCACGCGCCGGACATCATCAAGGTCTGCGGCCTGCAGAACGTGCTGCCGTCCTCGACCAATCCGACCCGTCCCTACACGGCGAACACCATCGACGAGCATCTCGACATGCTGATGGTCTGCCATCACCTGGACGAGACCATCCCCGAGGACGTGGCCTTCGCCGAAAGCCGCATCCGCAAGGAGACCATCGCGGCCGAAGACATCCTCCACGACATGGGCGCCTTCTCCATCATCGCGTCCGACAGCCAGGCCATGGGCCGGGTCGGCGAGGTGGTGATCCGCACCTGGCAGACCGCCCACAAGATGAAGGTCCAGCGCGGCCGGCTGCCCGAGGAGACCGGCGACAACGACAATGCGCGGGTGAAGCGCTACGTCGCCAAGTACACCATCAACCCGGCGATCGCCCACGGAATGAGCACGCACATCGGCTCCATCGAGGTCGGCAAGCGCGCCGATCTGGTCCTGTGGGACCCGGCCTTCTTCGGGGTGAAGCCGGATCTGGTGCTGCTCGGCGGCATGATCGTCGCCGCCCCGATGGGCGACCCCAACGCCTCGATCCCGACGCCCCAGCCGGTGCATTACCGGCCGATGTTCGGCGCCTTCGGCAAGGCGCTCGGCGCGACGTCGGCCACCTTCGTGTCCAAGGCCTCGCTGGACGCCGGTCTCGCCGCCTCCATCGGCGTTGAGAAGACGCTGCTGGCGGTGGAGACGACCCGGACCGTCACCAAGGCGTCGATGGTGCTCAACTCCACCACGCCGGAGATCGACGTCGACCCGGAGACCTACGAGGTCCGGGCCGACGGCGAGCTTCTCACCTGCCCGCCGCTGGAGGTGCTGCCGATGGCGCAGCGCTATTTCCTGTTTTGAAGACTGTTTCCGTTCCGATGCGCACGATAGACAACACACAATCCGCTCATTCCCGCGAAAGCGGGAATCCAGGGCCGCACAACGGGCCTCTGACCACTTCGGCCTGGATCCCCGCTTTCGCGGGGATGAGCGGTGCCGGTGGCACTGCCTGGGCAGAATCTCCCAGGTCCGAGGCGAGCGGATGCTGAAAGCCACCTCCGTCCTCCCCGCCGGCAGCTACGCCGATCCGGCCGACACCGTCACCCTCGACTTCGACGGCCGGCACCGGCGGCGGATCGCGCTTACCGGCAATGGCGGGCTCGCCTTCCTGCTCGATCTGCCCCAGGCCGTCGCGCTGAAGTCCGGTGACGGGCTGCTTCTGGACGATGGCCGGGTGGTCGCGGTCGAGGCCGCGCCCGAACCGCTGACCGAAGTCACGGCCGGCGATCCGCATCACCTGCTGCGGCTTGCCTGGCATCTCGGCAACCGGCACCTGCCGGCCATGATCGAGGACGGACGGATCCTGATCCGGCGCGACCACGTGATCTCCGACATGGTGCGCGGGCTCGGCGGCGCGGTCCGCGACATCGACGCGCCCTTCGATCCGGAAGGCGGAGCCTATGGCGGGCATTCCCACAGCCATTCCGAGGCGCACGGCCACGCCCACAGTCACTCCCACGGGTCGGGCCACAGCCACAGTCACAGCCATTCGCACACCCACAGCCATGAGCACTGACGCGGCCGGCCTCTACCGTCTGATGGCGTGGCTGTCGCCGTCCTATCCGGTCGGCGCGTTCACGCTCAGTCACGGTCTGGAATGGGTGGTGGAAGACGGCGTGGTCGCCGATGCCGACCGGATGGTTTCCTGGGTCGGCGACGTGCTCGCTCATGGCGCCGGCCGGCAGGATGCGATCCTGCTGGCGGCGGCGTACCGGGCGCGGCGGACGGAACTTTCCGCCGCCCGCGTCGATCCGCCTGGGCCCGACCACTCCGGCGATGGGGTTCCGGCGGCAGACCCGGTTTCCGCTCATTCCGGCGATGTTGGCACGGCCATAGACCCAATTGCCGCTCATTCCCGCAGCGGAGACCCGGGGTATCCGCCTCCTTCCGCTCATTCCCGCGAAAGCGGGAATCCAGGGCCACACGACGGGCCTTTGCACAATTCGCCCTGGATTCCCGCTTTCGCGGGAATGAGCGGAGGAAATGGAAAGGGCGGAGTTCCGGTCGCGGATTCGGATCAGAAGGCCGAGGCCGCCCCTTCGCTCGCCGAGATCATCGAACTGGCCGCAGCCCTGAACCCGTCCCTTGAGCGGCGGACGGAGACCCTCTCCCAGGGGGACGCCTTCCGGAAGATCTCGGCCGACGCGTGGCCGGCCTCTCTCCCCTGGCCGGACGGTCCCCTCGCCTATCCGGTCGCCGTCGCCATTGCCGCGGCGGACCATCGCGTCGACCTCGCCGCCGTCCTTGTCGCCTATCTTCACGCCTTCGCTGCCAACATCGTGTCGGCCGGGGTGCGGCTGATCCCGCTCGGACAGACCGACGGCCAGCGTGCGATCGTGCGGCTCGAACCCGCGATCGCGGCGCTCGCAGAGGAAGCGGCCGGCTCCACCCTCGACGATCTCGGCGGATGCGCGCTTCTGGCCGACATCGCGTCGATGCGCCACGAGACCCAGTACACGAGGCTCTTTAGGACATGACCAGTTCCCCCAACGGACCCTTGCGGGTCGGCATCGGCGGCCCCGTCGGATCGGGCAAGACGGCCCTGATGGAAGCGCTCTGCAAGGCGATGCGCGACCGCTACGACATCGCCGCCATCACCAACGACATCTACACCAAGGAAGACGCACTGATCCTGACCCGGGCCGACGCGCTGCCGGTGGAGCGGATCCTGGGCGTGGAGACGGGCGGCTGTCCCCACACAGCGATCCGGGAGGATGCCTCGATCAATCTCGCCGCGATCGACGAGATGCGCGGACGCTTTCCGGAGCTGGACGTGGTGCTGATTGAATCCGGCGGCGACAATCTGGCAGCGACGTTCTCGCCGGAGCTGGCCGACCTGACCATCTACGTGATCGACGTGTCGGCGGGCGAAAAGATCCCGCGCAAGGGCGGTCCCGGCATCACCCGGTCCGACCTGCTGGTGATCAACAAGACAGACCTCGCCGATCTGGTCGGCGCGTCGCTCGAGGTCATGGACGCCGACACCAAGCGCATGCGCGGCGAGCGGCCCTATGTGTTCACCAACATGAAGGCCGGCGACGGCCTCCAGACCATCTTGGACTTTCTGGTGGAAAAGGGCGGGATAACGCCATCCAAAGCGGCTTGAGACGGCATTTGGCCGTTCGCAATCGAACGATGAGATCAAAAACGGATTGAGAACTGTCCCATGCCGGCGGACACTCCGTCGACGCTGACGCGAATCGTTTCATCGAAGATGGGGGATCCGCACCGTGCGGCGGCTTCCGGTCCGGACAGCCGCCCGCGTGCGCGAGCGATGGGGCCTGGTCTGTGACATCCGACATCCTGAATGCGAACGTCTTCAGAACCGCGCTCGGATGGTGCGGGCTCGGCTGGACGGACCGTGGCGTCGCCCGGGCGAGCCTGCCGGAGGCCACCGCGGAGGCCGCTTTTTCCCGACTGACCCATGGCTGCGCTCACATCCTCACGGTCGACCTGCCGGACGAACTTGCTGCCATCGCCGACGGGATCAGGGCGCTGATGGCCGGGGAGGATGCATCCTTCGACGGTGCAAAGCTTGACATGTCCGCCCAGAACAGCTTCGAGCGGCGGGTTTATGCCGCCTGCCGCGCCATTCCGCGCGGCCAGGCGTGCACTTATGGCGACATTGCCTACAAGCTCGGCGACCGGTCCCTGGCCCGCTCGGTCGGTGTCGCGCTCGGCCGAAATCCGGTCCCGCCGATCGTTCCCTGCCACAGGGTCCTCGGCGCCGATGGCCGGATGGTGGGCTTTTCCGCCACCGGCGGGGTCCAGCTGAAACGCCGGCTGCTCACCCTGGAGGGAGCCATCCCGGAACAACAGGAGATGTTCGGGTAGCCCCCTCTCTGAGACGGGCAGGCAGCCGGAGCCTCGTTCAGCGATTGTCGAGCTGCGCTCTCACGCGTCTCAGCCCCAGCTCCGTGACCCGGTAAGGGGCTCCCGCTCTGGACTGGATCAGACGGCGCCGCTTCAGTCTCGTGAAGACTGAAAGCGGACATCCGTTCCAATGCCACCCGTCGCGGGTGACGACGACGCAGTCGACGACCTTTCGGCGCTCATCCTTCCTGACGTGGATGGAGCCACCTTGAGCGAGCAGGTGCAGGACCCGCTGCTCGTTCTTTGAGATATCCATGGAATTTCGAAGCTCGCATGCGGACAACGCGAAGCGTCCCGCAGCCAGCGCATGCGGGTGCTTCAGGTTCGCATTGGCTCGACCTCTTCGGCCGAGCCCTTACCGGGTCTCCGGTCGAGAGCGCATACAAACTCCGAAATTAGATAGCGCTTAAGTAATGCGCGCGCCGATTTCGCGCAAGCACCGGCGCGCGCGCAGTCAGTCCGCGCTCTCGTCGTCGCCGAGATGGCCGGGGCGCCAGTAGCCTTCCGCAGCGACCCGGTCCTTGTCCATCCCGCGCTCGATCAGCCGCCGCCGGATCTGGCGGACCTTGCCGGTCTCGCCGACCACATAGGCCTGCCCCGATCCGTCCGGCAGCTCGAATGCGTCGACCTGCTCGGGAAGCTTCTGGTCTTTCGCCGGGTCGTCCTTGGCGCGATGGACATACCGGATCTCGGCCGTCGCCGCGGTGTCGCAGCTCTGCTCGTCCTCGGGTCCGGAAACCTCCAGGAAGACGAACGCGGGCGTGCCTTCCGGCATCTCCTCCAGGATGTGGAAGATCGCGGCGATGCCGGTCTCGTCGCCGACGAAGAGGTGCCAGTCCGCGTCCGGGTTGACCACGATCTTGCCGTGCGGCCCCCGCGCCTCGACGACATCGCCGGGTTTCGCCGATTCCGCCCACTTTTCGGCCGGCGCATCGTCGTCATGGAGAACGAAATCCACATCGAGCCGGCCGACGTTGCGATCCATCGAGCGGATCGTGTAGTCGCGCCGCTCGGTTCCGCCCTCCCCGTTCGGCATGGCGAACGCAAGGGCCTGGCCGGGCTGATAGGCGAAGGTCTCGATACCGTCGAACATGAAGCTGACCCGCCGCATGGAGGGTGTCACGTCCCGCGTCGTCACGACGGTCATGCGCCGTGTCGGCCCCTTGGCGCGGGCGATCGACTCCGGCGCGGCGGTTTGGGTCATCTGATCGGTCATCTCTGATCTCCGTATGGGAGCGTTTCGGCCGCTCGATCCGCTCCGACGAACCGAAGGCGCTGGGTGGTGAGCAACGCACCGACCGCAGGATCGTTGCCTCCCAGGCCGAGAAACCCGCGCGCCGCCACTGGACGGATGGAACGGGATTTGCGATGCCGGCTCCATCCTTCCTTCTGAGCGAACCTGGGAGATATTCATGGGAGAGACGATCACGCTGACGGCCGGGGACGGCTTCCAGCTCGGCGCCTATGTCGCAACACCGACCGAGGAGCCCCAGAAAGGCGGTGTCGTGGTCGTCCAGGAGATCTTCGGGGTGAACCGGCACATCCGCGAGGTCTGCGACTGGTTCGCGCACGCCGGCTACAAGGCCATCGCGCCGGCGATCTTCGACCGGACCGAGCCGGGCTTCGAATCCGGCTACAGCGAGGAAGAGATCAAGAAGGCGCGATCCTTCATCGCCAATCCCGACTTCGATCAGATGCTGATGGACGTGGGCGCGGCCAAGGCTGTCCTTGCCGAAGAAGGCCCGGTGGCCGTGGTCGGCTACTGTCTGGGCGGGTCCCTCGCCTTCGCCGCCGCCACACGTATGCACGGCCTCGCCGCGGCGGTCGGATACTATGGCGGCAAGGTGAAGGCGTTCGCCGACGAGAAGCCCATGTGTCCGGTCATGCTGCATTTCGGCGAGACCGACCAGTCCATTCCGATGGAGGATGTGGAGGAGGTTCGCCGCAAACGGCCCGAGGTCGAGCTTTACGTCTACCCGGCCGGCCACGGCTTCAACTGCGACCACCGCTCCGCCTACGAACCGGAATCGGCGCGGATCGCCGGCGAGCGGACCCTCGCCTTCCTGGACAAGCACGTGGGCGCCTACCAGGTCTGAGGCGGAGACCCCCTACCCAGCCTGGGCGTCCGTCTTGCGGGCGAGGAGCACGGTATGAAAGTCGCACCGCGGATCCTCGGCAACGAAATCGGTCACGGAGAGGCCCTGCTCCGCCAGGAGCGCCCGGTACTCCGTTTCCGACAGGCTCGAATGGTAGACGCGGTCGTCTCCGACCCGCCCTTCGACCTCACCGTCTTCGGGACCGACCGTCAGCATCAGCGCGCCGCCCGGCCTGAGATGCCGGGCGGTCAAGGCCAGCACCGCCCGCTGCTCGTCCCGGGTCAGATGGAAGAAGCTGTCCCATCCGATGATGCCGTCGAAGCTCTCGGCGAGATCGAGGGCGCGCATGTCGGCAACGCGCCAGTCTCCCGCCGGCTGCTTCTCCCGGGCCAGCGCGATCATGGCCGACGAGGCATCGATGCCGGTGACCCTGCAGCCCCGCTCCGTCAGGAAGCGGGCGATCGGGTCACCACTGCCGCAGCCCAAATCGAGGATCGCGGCCTGCGCCGGTAACGCCTCCAGAAAACGCTCCAGCCAGGCCCGCTCGAACAGGATTTTCGGCCGCTCGGCATCGAACCGGCGGGCGTTGCGCTCGTAGACCGCCTGGGTCTGGCCGGCGAGGTCCGTCAGATCGGTCATTCCGCCCCCTCGTGTTCCTCCGCCACGACCCGGCGCAGCTCGGCCAGAAAGTCCGCCTGCAGGGCGGTCGGCTGCCAGCCGGACCGCAGCGTCAGGCCGATCGGCCGGGTGGTGTCGCTCAGCCGGTACTGAAGCACAGTCAGGTACCCGGCCTCCTCCTCGTACAGGATCTGCCGCCGGGACAGGATGGTGAGCCGGTCCGACATCATCAGGATGCTTCTGAGCGCCACCAGCGACCCGGTCTCGATCACCCCCGCCAGGGAGGCGTCCGGCGGAAACGTGGCCGCCAGCCGGTCGAAACTGGCGCGGGTGGGCGTCCCGGGCCGCGGCAGGACCCAGGGAAATCCGGCAAGGTCGGCCGGCGTGACGCTGCGGCGGCGGGCAAGCGGATGGTCGGCCCGGGCAACGATCGACAGATCGTCCTGGAACAGCGTCTCCTCGACAAGATCGCGGCGGGGCAGGTCCGGCCGGAGCGCCCCGACCAGCATGTCGATCCGGCCGTTCTCCAGATCCTGGACGAGCGTGTCGTAGGGGCCATCCAGCACCTCGACCGTCGCATCCGGCCGGCGGTCGGCGAGCGCCACCACAGCGGCCGGAACGATCGCGGTGCGCACCAGCGGCAACGTGCCCACCACCACCCGGCCGTCGAAGGCGCCGGCAAGCTCGCGCACCTCCTCGAAGGCGGAGTCCAGCTCCTTCATCACCAGATTGGCGTGCCGGGACAGCAGCCGTCCGGCCGGCGTCAGCATCAGGTGGCGGGAGGTGCCGGCAAAGAGCGCCTCGCCGACGATCTGCTCCAAGTCCCGGGCCGCCCGGTTCACCGACGGTTCGGAGAGCCCGAGACGCCGGGCTGCGGCGGAGAAGCTGCCGGTTTCGGCGAAGGCGGAAATCGCGCGTAGCTGCGGCATCGCCGCCTGGGCCTCCAGCAGGACGGGCTTCGCCGGCCGCGCTTTTTCCAGGCGGGCTATCTTCGAGGCGGCGGCCTTCAGGAACGCGAGCGCGCGGGCGGCGCGGCGCGCCACCACCTCGCCACGGGGAGTTGCCACCGCCCTGGTCGCGGTGCGCTCCAGAAGCCGGCCGCCGAACAGATCCTCGAGCCGCACGAGCGCCTGGGAGCCCGCCGGCTGGGAAATCCCGACATGATCGGCCGCCTGGGTGAGCGACCCGAGCCGGACGGCGGCGTCGATCAACCGGACATGACGGAGATTTGGATAGATGCGCATGCCGATCCTGCAGTCGCGCTGTACGATATATACTACAGTACCGTACTCCTCCAAAATCGTTGTGCGTGACGCCTGCCATCGCGACCGAAATTATCTAAAAGCTATGTTAAGTCACAGACATTGTCCCCGTGACCAAAGCCGTGGAGGTTGATATGTCTACCTTGGCCGGGCGCCATGGAGAGGGGAGTATCCTGTGACTGAACACCGTGATCGATTCGAGTATTGCTACGCCTGTCTCGGCTCCGTTGAATTTAGAACTAACGGACCTCAGGGTGGTGACGGTGGTCACGGCGGATACCTTGAGATCACCTTCGACACAGAGAACGGCTCGACCGCATTAGAGGTCGAAGTGAACGGGAGAGAGCCGCAATCGGTGGACAAGTTGGTTCTTCGGTTTTTAGGAGATAGCGAAATGGAAGCGGCTCGCGATGCCTTTGCATTCCTTTCGAGCAAAATAAAACCTGTGATTTAAGTTCCGAGAAATTCGCTCTCGCGCCCCTCAATCGAACACCACCCCGTCCATCAGCTTGCGGGCGGTGCGCAGCACGCCGGCCGAAGCGACCTCGCCCTGATCGTCGAGGGTGGCGATGACGGTGAATTCGCCGGTCGGATGCTCGATCGAAAGCGCCTTCTCCCGGCCCTCCGGCACGTTGGCGAGCTTCGCCGCCGGCCCGTCGTCGAGCAGGCAGGCGGTGCCGACGGAGACCGCGCCGAGCACGCCGATCGCCTTGTGCGCCCGGTGCGGAATGAAGGTACGGGTCGAGATCGCGCCGCCATCCTTCGCGGGCGAGACCAACGTCATCTTCGGCACCGACTTTTCCGCCACGTCGCCGAGATTCATCATCGGCCCGACCGCGAGACGGATCTTTTCGACCCGGGCGCGCAGGTCCTCGTTGGCCTCCAGCGCCTCCGGCGTCTCGTCGCCGTCCAGTCCGAAGTCGGCCGCGTTCAGGATCACGCAGGGCATGCCATTGTCGATCAGCGTGACCTCGACGCCCTCAACCGTGTCGACCGCGTTGCCGGTGGGCAGCAGCGCGCCACAGGTGGACCCGGCCGTATCCTGAAACACGATCGGTATCGGCGCGGCTGTACCCGGCACGCCGTCGATCCGGGCATCGCCGGCATAGGTCACCTCGCCGCCCGGCGTCTCGATGGTCGCAACCGCGATCTGGGCGGTGTTGACCATGAAGATGCGGACCTCGGTGCGCCCGTCCTTCGCTTCGACCAGGCCGCGCTCGATCGCGAACGGCCCAACCCCGGCGAGGATGTTGCCGCAGTTCTGGCTGTCGGTGACGATCGCCTGATCGACGAACACCTGGAGGAACAGATAGTCGACGTCGCAGTCGTCGCGCTCGGACCGGGAGACGACGGCGACCTTCGAGGTGAGCGGATCGGCCCCGCCCATCCCGTCGATCTGGCGCGGATCGGGCGAGCCCATGGCGGCGAGCAGGAAGCGGTCCCGCTCGCCCTCGTCTGCAGGCAGGTCGGCCTTGAGGAAGTAGCCGCCCTTTGAAGTGCCGCCCCTCATCCACATGCAGGGCACGCCTTTGTCCGCCATCATCTTCCCTCAGATGTATTTGAGGCCCTTGGCCGCGAGCTTTTCCCGCATGCCATAGATGTCGAGGCCGAGTTCGCCGGCCTCGAACCGGGCCCGCTTCTCCGCCTCGTTGGCCTCGCGGGCCCGCGCCTTCTCCAGCACGCTCGCCGCCTCCTCGCGGCGGACCACGCAGACGCCGTCATCGTCGGCGACGATCACGTCGCCCGGATTGACCAGCTCGCCGGCGCAGACGACCGGCACGTTGACCGAGCCCAGCGTCTCCTTGACGGTTCCTTGGGCAAACACCGCCTTCGACCAGACCGGGAAGCCCATTTCGGTCAGGTCGCGGGTGTCGCGGACGCCGGCGTCGATGACCAGCCCGCGACAGCCGCGCACCTTGGCGGAGGTGGCCAGAAGGTCGCCGAAATAGCCGGCATCGGACGGCGAGGTCGGGGCGAGCACGAGAATGTCGCCGGCCTTCACCTGCTCGATGGCGACATGGACCATCCAGTTGTCGCAGGGCGGCGCCGAGATGGTCACGGCGGAGGCCGCGAGCCGGGCGCCCGAATAGATCGGCCGCATATAGGCGGCAAGCAGCCCCTTGCGGCCCTGCGCCTCGTGAACGGTCGCCACGCCACAGGCGCCGAGCCCGTCGATCACCGCCTGGTCGGCCCGCTCGATATGCTGGACGACCACGCCCTCTTGTGTCGTGGAGCCGGCCATCACAGCGTGTCCACGGTGCGGGGGAACACGGACTGGAAGCCCTCGGCATACTTGGCGTCGCGCCCGCCGGACTGGCCGCCGGAGTTGCGGCGGAAGTGGTTCGCACGGTTCTCCGCGACGTTTTTGTAGAAGTGCCACAGGTGCTCCTGGCCCTGCATGCACTGGATCGCCGCCCATTTCTGATCCCACACCTCGGTGATGTCGAGGAAGGTGTCGGGCTTCCATTCCATCTGCTCGGTCTGGTGCGGCTCGAACAGGTAGAGCTGCGGCGCACCCAGCACCTTCTGACCCGGATTGTGGCCCCAGGCCTGGGCGATCATCCGGCAGGTGAGCGTGAAGTCGGTCGTGTACATGTGGTCCGTGTTGTACGGGTCCCACTTGGAGTGGCTCATCATGAAGTTGGGCTGCACGGCGCGGATCACGTCGACCATGCGGTCCTGGGTCTCGCGGCCGAGATCGAGCGGATAGTCGCCGACGTCGAAGAACTGGATGTCGTGGGCGTTGAGGGCGGCGGCTGCGTTCTCGGCTTCCTTGCGGCGCTCCGCCTTCACCTTCTCCAGCGTCATGCCCTCCTGCTTCCAGAGCTTGGCGCTCTCGCCCCGCTCGCCATAGGACAGGCAGACCACGGTCACCTCGTAGCCCTGCTTCTGATGAAGGGCGATCGCGCCTCCGCAGCGCCAGACGAAATCGGCGGAATGGGCGCTGACCACCAGGGCGGTCTTGCTCATCGGCGTCTCCTCTTGAGATCGGGTGCCGCACAGAATGCGACCCCTGTGACTTTCCACCCGAACCTATGCGACGGCGGCGCGGTTCCCAAATTCGAACCCGGGCGCAGACATAAGTTTTAGTTACAGATACCCAGATCAAGCGCCGCAGACAAAAGAAAACGGTGCATTTTCCCTTGCCTGCGCATCAGCCGCTCCTATGCTGCCGCTCGCCCTATGCCGGGCGCGCGCCCCGGACCGGCCACGCCCGACCGACCCGCCGACACCGACCCGACGCTTCAGGAGACGAGACGACCTATGACGCTCGACGGCTACTCGACGACCCTTCTGATTCAGCTCGTCATCGGCCTGCTCGCCACCGGCGTCGTCGCCGGCATCCTGGCCGGTCTGCTTGGCGTGGGCGGCGGCATCGTCATCGTGCCGGTTCTCTTCTGGATCATGACCTCCCTGCATTTCGACGCGGAAGTGGCGATGCCCATTGCGGTCGCCACGTCGCTGGCGACCATCATCCCGACGTCGATCTCATCGACCCGGGCGCACCGCAAGCGCGGCTCGGTCGATTTCGAGCTTCTGAAGCTGTGGGGCCCGGCCGTCGCCGTCGGCGCGCTCATCGGCGGCCTGCTCTCCCACGTCATCGACGGCGAGGGGCTGCTGTTCATCTTCGGCTTCATCGCGCTGGCCGTGTCGATCAACATGGCGATCCCGAAGACGCTGGTGATCAGCGATCATTTGCCGAAGAGCAGCTGGGTCAACCGAACCATCGCGGCGGTGATCGGCGTGTTCTCGTCGCTTATGGGCATCGGCGGCGGCACGCTCTCCGTGCCCACGCTGTCGGCGTTCTCGTTCCCGATCCACCGCGCGGTCGGAACGGCGGCCGCGATCGGTCTACTGATCGCGATTCCGGGCGTCCTGGGCTTCATCTGGTCGGGCCTCGGCGCCGAGGGCCGTCCGCCGCTGTCGCTGGGCTATGTCAGCGTGCCGGCGGCCGTCGTCATCTTTCCGGTGACGTTCCTTTGCGCCCCGATCGGCGCCAAGCTCGCCCACAGCCTGAACCAGCGTTACCTCAAGCTCGCCTTCGCCGTATTCCTGGCGATCACCGCGATCCGGATGCTGTCGTCGGCGTTCTGACGCGCGATCAGGCGGCAAGGGCGGCAACGATCCGGGCGACGGCATCGGCCGGCGACAGGATGGCGGTATCGAGCATCAGCCGGTCGTCGGTTCGGGGCTCGTAATCACGACCTGTGACCCGCGCCCAGTCGGGAAGCGCGAGGCCGGGAATGTCGCTGGTGCGGCCTTCCACGCGACGCCGGTGCTCGGCGCGATCGGAACAGACGAGCTCCACGTCGAGACAGATGGCACCGGCGGCCCGCGCGGTGTCGGCCCACAACATCCTGGAGGCCGCGACCGGGTTCACAGTGTCGGCGATCACGGTGTGTCCGAGCGCGAGATTGTCCCGGGCGACCGCGGCGAGCGCCAGATAGCCGGCGTCCTCGGCGGGATCGATGGCGAGCGCGGACCGCTTCAGCGCCGCTTCGACGGAATCGACGCGCAGGTGAACCGCGCCGGTCCGGCGGACGAGTGCCGCCGCAACCGTCGACTTGCCGACGCCGGGCAGCCCGGAGAGCGCGATCAGCACCGGCACATCGGACATCCGCCCGCGAGCCGCCCGCGACGTCAGCGGCCGCCGTCGCCGCCGTCGTCGGGCGGAGCGTCCTGACGGATGGTGGAGCTCTGGCCCGCATTCGCCGCCTCTCCGGACGGCTCAGCGGTCGCGGGTTTCTCCTCGACCTGTCTGGTTTCCTCGGCCTGCCGCGCGTCCTTTGCGGTCTCGTTGACGATCCGCATCGGCGGCGCATTCCCCTTCTTGTCCTCGCCCATGTAGAGCGTGACGTGCGGGAACGGGATCTCGATGCCGCGCTCGTCGAAGATCTCCTTGATGATCTCGTTGTAGGCGCGGCCGACGGCCCACTGGCTGCCGGGCGGGGTCTTGATGCGGGCCCGCACGACGATCGAGGAGTCGGCGAACTGGGTCACGCCGTGCATTTCCAGGTCGCCGATGATGCTCTCGCCGTGCTCGGTCTCCTTCAGCTTCTCGAAAGCATCGAACATGGCCTGCTTCACGTCCGGGATGTTCTCCCGGTAGGCGACGCCGACCTCGGCCACATGGAAGCTGAAGCCCTTCATGAAGTTCGACACCGCGTCGACCGACGAGAACGGCACCAGATGCAGCGTCCCGTCGAGGGAGCGCAGCGACACGGACCGGATCGACAGCTTCTCCACCACGCCGGTGATGCCGCCCGCCGTCACCACGTCGCCGGTGTTCATGGCGTTCTCGAACTGGATGAACACGCCGGTGACCACGTCCTGCACCATCTTCTGGGCGCCGAAGGAGAAGGCCAGCGAGAGGACGCCGACACTGGCGAGCAGCGGGCCGATGTTCACCCCGATCTCCGACAGGACCAGCATGAACACGATCACCGAGAGGATGATGGTGAAGGCGTTCCTGAGCAGGGAGAGCAACGTGATCTCGCGGGCCGTCGGCATCTTTCCGTAGGACGGGTTGAGCCGGTACTCGACCCAGGAGGTCACCGCGAGATAGATGCCGCCGCCGATCGCCAGCACGATCAGCACCGAAATGATCTTGCCGACGAAGCCCTGACCGTCTTCGGAGATCAGCCAGGCGAACACCTCGACCAGGTTCCAGGCGTCGGCGATCGCAAGAAGCACGCCGATCAGAACGATCACGCGGACCACCTTCAACACCGTCGGCACGAAGGCGTTCAGGCGGGTTTCCAGAAGCGGCAGCCGCTCCTTCACGTCGTCGGGCAGGCGAAGCCCGAACGAAATCGTGCGCGACACGAAGGCCGTCACCACCACACCGATGACGATCGCGATCAGCGACTCCAGCGTCGCGCGCAGCATGAAGGGCAGCGCTTCCAGCGGGTTCACCAGCCAGACGACGAAGAAGGCGACCAGATAGAGGATTGCGATGTGATGCCAGTGGTTGCCGAGGAAGGCGAAGAAGCGCCCGAGCGCGTCGGTCTTTCCGGAATCCATGCGCCGGTGCAGGAAGCCCCGCACCCGGGTCTTGTTCTGCAGGACGATCAGGATCGTCATCACGATCGCCGTCAGGACGACCAGGACCTTGAGGGCATCGGCGAAGCGCCAGGAAATCTCCGAAGCCGCGACCGGCACGACGAACAGGAGGCCGTAGCCGACGAGGCTGATCACCCGCGACAGCCAGAAATACCAGTAAGCCGATCCGGTGTCGCCCAGCGGGATCACCCGCAGAGACACATGGTTCGGCATCAAAAGGAGCCGGATGGCCAGCTTGATCGCCTCGATGACGGCGAAGGCGTTGAGGAAGAGCGACTGGTAGATGCTCATTTCGCCGACGCGGCCGAAATAGAGCGAGAAGATGTAGCCCGCGCACCACGCGACCACCACGGTGATTGCTTCGATGACCAGGGTCGGCACCAGATAAATGATCCGGCCGACCCAGCCCTTGCCTTCGGCGCGGTTGGCGAACATCCAGATCAGCCGGCCAGCGATGAGCCGCAGAACGAAGAACGAGCCGAACACGACGGCCATGGAGGCCAGAAGGTTCAGCACCGTCCGGCCGAAGCGCATGGCGTCCACGTTTTCGGTATCGGTGAACGCGTTGCCGAGGTCGGTGCCGATGCGGGACAGCGTGGTCACGAGGGCCGCCGCCTTCGCGGCCACCGAGCGCGTGTATTCCGCGGCAAGCTGCGCCGGCCCCGCGTCCTCGGTCTGATCGGCCTGCGCTTCGGCGGGCGCCTGATCGGCCGTCGCCCGGAGCTTCTCGATCAGTTCCGCGCGCGCCTCATCGTTCTCCAGAATCTGGATGAGGGCCTCGACCGAGCCCCCTTCCTGCGCCTGGTCGGCACTCCCCTCGCCTTCGCTCTGCGCCGTATCGCCGCCGCCCGACCCGCCTCCACCAAGCGGGATACCGAGCTGCGCTGAGGCCGGACCGGCGATCAGGCAGAAAGCGACAAGAAGGGCGGCGAGGGCTTTGAACATGGGCAATTCCGGCAGCAGATCGTCATGAGATCGCGAGCCGGGCGGGACTTCGGCACGCGTTGGATGAGGTCCGAGACGTCGTGTCGTTCGTTACTGTTTTGGCAGAGGAGGTTCGGGGGGGCAACCTCGCTTCGCAGGAAGCTCCCCAGGGAGATTCCGCCGCGGAAATTGTCCGTCCCGCCCTCGAACGCTACTCGCGGGTGAACGTCCCCATGCCGGCTCCGTCGAGAAACTCGACCGTCACAGATGTCGCGCGCGCACGGGGAGCGGACGGAGCGAAGGTCAGCTTCGAGGTGGATCCTTCGGGATTGTTCTCGTCGCGCGGCTCCAGCACGTAGACGCGGCCGTCCCAATGGCTGAGCGCGTACACCGTCGGCCCCGGACCGACCCGCACCTCCAGACCCTCGCCGCTGTCGGCGATTTCCAGCGCCCCGAAATAGTCATTGGCGTAGGTGCCGAGCAGGCTGTCGTCCATGCCGGGCCCGCTGGGGTCGGCCGGCGGCGACTGGTCGACCAGCTCTCCGACCGGGTCCGACAGCACCGAGAAGCGGCCGGCATAGGCCGGATACCAGTCCCGCTGGGCCTCTCCGAACTCGACCAGATCCATGAAGGTGTGGGCGACGGATTCGGCCGCGCCAATCGGGGCGGCATTGGTCACGACGCCGATCGCGACGTTCTCCAGCGGAAGCATGATGAAGTTCGTCCCGGTCCCCAGCGCGAACGCGCCCGAATGGCTGATGGACACCCGGCCCGACGCATCGACCCCGGTTCCGAAGCCGAAGCCGTAGAGACCGGGCCGCGCCGCGGGAAAGGGAATCGTCCCCGACACCACTTGCGCCTGGATCGCCGGCAGCAGAGCCTGGAAATAGGCGTCGTCACCCGGGCCGCTTGCGGTGTCCATGACCATTCCCAGCCACTTGCCGAGATCAGTGACAGATGCGCTGACGCCACCGGCGGGCGCCTGGGCGTCGGGGTGGCGGACAAACTTCGCCGCGTAGCCGTTCTCTGTCTCCACGTGTCCGGCGGCGCGGTTCTCGCGGCTCTCGAAATCGGCGAAGCGGAAGCTCGCGGTCTCCATTCCGAGCGGCTCGAAGAGCGTCTCGTCGGCAAGGGACTCCCAGTCGGCACCGGCCGCCGTGGCGACCGCTTCGGCCGCCGCGGTCAACCCGAAATTGGTGTAGGCATAGGTGTCGCGGAAGCTCGCAAGCGGCAGGAAGCGGAGCCGCTCCAGGACTTCGCGCCGGTCGAACCCGATATCTTCCAGATCGTCTCCGGCGTGACCCGGGAGCCCGGAGCGGTGCGCGAACATGTCGCCAACGGTGACGTGGTCCGTGACGTAGGGGTCGGACAGCTCGAACCACGGCAGGTGCTCGACGAGCGGCGTGGTCCAGGCAACCGTTCCGTCGGCGACCTTGTGGGCGACGATCGTCGCGCTGATCGACTTCGACAGGGACGCCAGCTGGAAGACGGTGTCGGCATCGACCGTCGCCGGTTCACCGACCTTGCGGACGCCGAACCCTTTGGCATGCACGATCTTGCCGTCCCGGACCACGACGAGCGCCATGCCCGGAATGCCGGATCGCTGCATGACATCCTCGGCCACATCGTCCACGGCCGCGATGGCCGCATCGATCTGACCCTCGGGAATGACCGTTCCCGGCTGCATCGGCGGCGGCAGGTCGTCGGCGGCTCGGGTGGCCGGAGCGCACGCCACACCAATCAGGGCGGCGAGACCGAGTTGGGAGATGAGACGCATCACCCTGAGCCCTCTGTCCTGATCGCGCATACCGGTCCCTCCGCTTGATGCATCGTTCTCTCCCGGACCGGGAGATCGATTCGATGTCGTGGGAGCGGAGTGTTCCTGTCAAATGTCAGGATCGCAAGATCATCGGATCGGTTCGCACGCAGTGCTAGCGGACCGCGCCGGAAACGGGCCGCTCGCGCGCGTCGTCCGCCGGCTCCCGCAAGGCCCTGACCACGAAGCCGGCAAACAGGAGCATGTCGGCGACGACAACGATGGAGGAAAGTCCGGCGACGGGATCGCCGACCCGGTTGCCGGTGTGCACGAGCGCGACGCCGACGATCATCACGAAGCTGGCCACGATCCAGACCGCCACCTGGATGAACGCCAGTCGGCCGCGATCCAGTTCCGGATGGAGCCGGTAGAAAATCCCCATCAGGAACAGGGACACCCACCCGAGAAGGTTCAGATGCGCATGGGCCGGCATGGTGGAATGGTCATGGGAGATGGCCATTGCGATCCCCCAGACCATTCCGATCAGGGCCATTGCAACGGCGGCGGGCAATGCGAGTGAGGAGGCGCGCATGGCAGTCCTTCGGATTTGAACGGGACGGGACGGGCAGGTCAGGAGACCGCCGTCATGGGCGGACCGACCACGTCGATCCGGTTGTCGCCGCAGGCGGCGTCGAAGATCTCGAGCTGTTCGTCGGTGGGAGCACCCTGATGCGGCGGAAGCGTATCGGCCTCGGCCGGCCTGCCCGCCGCCCGCGCCATCGCCTCGAAGTCGCCCTTGGTGGTGATCGTCAGCATGCGCATCCCGCCTTCGCTCGTGACGAGAAAGGTGTGGGGCACTCCCTTCGGCGCGGCGAAGGTGTCGCCCTCAGCGAGCCGCACGTCGCGTTCTCCCACGCGGAACCGGGCCTCGCCCGACAGCACGTAGAAGATCTCGTCCTCGCTGTGGTGGATGTGGGCCGGCGGCGAGAAGCCTGCTGGCAGAACCTGTTCGGTTATATAGACGGGTTCGCTTTCCCCGGCCCCCCGGTGGTGAATGCGAAACAGGACGTCGAAAAGCCAGATGCTCTCGCGTCTACGCGGTTCGACCATGACAATCCCTCCCTTTCCGCCGGCCCTTTCCGCGCAGGGCATCCGCGCTTGGACCGGATGCGGGCACCCGACCTGCCCCTGGGGCGATGACCGCAGCGCCTGAGAACGGATCATGGAACGGACATGGCCGATAAGGGAAATTTTGGTTTCGTATATGTATGATCACGCTCATGAATATAAGCTCCTTCGACCTGAACCTCCTGAAGGTCTTCGACGCGCTGATGCGGGAACGCAGCGCGACACGGGCGGGACGCTTGGTGGGCATGAGCCAGCCGGCGGTGAGCAATGCGCTCCACCGCATGCGCAACATCCTGGGTGACGAGCTGTTTGTCCGTCGCGGATCCGAGATGGTTCCGACGCCCCGAGCGGAGGCAATGTCCGTGCAGGTCAGCGAGGCGCTTGCACGGATCGATCAGGCGATCGCCGGCGACGCCACGTTCGATCCCCACAGCGCGGAAAGACTGTTCACGCTCTATGGCGCGGACTTCTTCTCGTCCCTGCTGATGCCGCCCCTGATGCGGCGCGTGTCAGCCGCCGCACCGAACATCGCGCTCCGGTTTCTGGAAAGCGCGACCGGGGAGGTCGAGCGGCTTTTGCGCGACAACGTGATCGATCTCGCCCTGGAACGGGAACTGCCCGTCCCCGACTGGATCTCGCGCCAGCCCATTCTGATCTCACGCTTCGTAGTCCTGGCGGCGCGCGGTAACCGTCACCTGGAGGAGGCCGGAGTGCGGCCAGGGGAGCCGATCCCATTGGGGCTGTTTTGTGCTCTGCCCCAGGCGCTGCGCAGCGTCGATGGCAGCATGATCGGCATGGTGGACGATGCGCTTGCACGGCTGGGGCGCACCCGCCGGGTGATGCTGGCCCTGCCCCATTTTCACAGTGTCGCCGTGGCCGTCGCCGAAAGCGAGCTAATCGCGGCGCTGCCCAACCAAACCGCCGAGGTGGCCGCCGGCACGCTCGCGGTCGACACCTATCTGCCGCCGATCGAGATTCGCCCCCAGAACCTTCACATGTACTGGCACCGGCGGGACGACCACAGCCCGGCGCACTGCTGGCTGCGGATGCGGATCCTGGACGCTGTAGACACACTTCGGTCGGACGGACCGATCGAGGGTCAGTGCCCGCCCGCGCCTGCGGGGACCGGTGCCGGTTTGCGCATCAGGGGTGTCGCGAGGATCAGCACGAAGAAGAGCAGCGTCATCGCATAGAAGACGTCGGCAAAGGCCATCACGGCGGATTGCTGGCTGACCATCCCGCCGATCTGGGCAATGGCCGCGCGATGGGCGTCCGGTCCGAGCGACGACAGCCCCTGCTCGATGGCCGCGATCTTCTCTTCCACGGCCTGACGGCCCCAGGCAACGCTTTCGGCAAGCCGCGCCGCGTGCAGGTCGGTCCGGTTGGACAGCAGCGTGTTGATGACCGCCAGACCGACCGCGCCGCCGAGATTCCGGGTGACGTTGAACAGGCCCGACGCGTTCTTCAGTTCGTGGAGGGGCAGTGTGCCGAGCGACAGGTTGGTGATCGGCACCATGCAGAACATCAAGGACACCCCGCGCAGGATCTGGGGCACGAACAGCTCCCAGAAGTCCCACTCGGAGGTGATGTGCGCGGCCTGCCAGGTGCCCAGCCCGAACCCGAAGAAGCCGAGGGCGATCATCAGACGCGGATCCATTTTCGCCGACAGCCGGCCAGCGAAGGGCGCCGTCAGGAACATCGCCAGGCCGGAGACGAACATGGTCTCGCCGATCATCAGGGCGGAGTAGTCACGCACCTGGGCGAGATAGATCGGATAGAGATAGGTCAGCCCGTAGAGGCCGATCCCCATGGCGAAGGAAAAGGCGGACCCGGTCGCGAAGTTGCGGTTGGCGAAAGCCCGCAGGTCCACCACTGGCTCGCGGGCGGTGAAGGCTCGCCAGAAAAAGCCGACGGCCGCGGCGACCGTGACCACGGTGAACAGTCTGATCAGCTCGTCGTCGAACCAGTCGTTCGCGGCGCCCTCCTCCAGCACGAACTCCAGGCTGCCGAGAAAACTGGCCATGAACAGGAGGCCCCACCAGTCGAACCGGTCGAGCAGCGAGAGATCCGGCTCATCGAAATCGACCAGCGCGATGGTCAGGATGGTGACGGCGATGCCCGGCACGACGTTGATCAGAAAGAGCCAGTGCCAGGAAAACAGCTCCGTCAGGTAGCCGCCCACGGTCGGGCCGATGGTCGGCGCGAGCGTGGCCACCAGCCCGATGATCGGCGCGACAACCGGCTGCTTTTCACGGGGAAAGACCGAATAGGCGGATGCAAACACCGTCGGGATCATGCCGCCGCCGATGAAGCCCTGAAGCGCGCGATAGACGATCATCTGGTCGATGGACGTCGCCGTGGCGCACATGAAACTCATGAAGGTGAAGCCGGCCGCGGAGCCCGCGAACATCCACCGGGTCGAGAACGCCCGGGACAGGTAGCCCGACAGCGGGATCATGATCACTTCGGCGATGAGGTAGCTGGTCTGGACCCAGGAGATCTCATCGCTGGAGGCCGACAGCCCGGCCTGGATCTCCGAGAGCGACGCCGAGACGATCTGGATGTCCAGGATGGCCATGAACATCCCGAACACCATGCAGATGAACGCGAACATCTTGCGCCGGTCGAGCCCGGGCGCAGGCCCGGCGGGAGCGGAGGGCCCGATGTCGGCGGCAGCGGTCGAACTCATGGCTCAGACTGGGCTCAGCGCGTCCCGCCGGCGGCCGCGCCGGAAGGATCGATCGGTTCGGCCGCATCGGCGCGCTCGAGGCCCGTCAGATCACGCAGCCGGTCGACGAGCCCGGCGATTTCGCTCCGGATCCGCGTTTCGGTGCGCTCGGCGATCTGCCGGTCCTCGTCGGTGCGGGTATCGACGGTCACGACCGCCGACATGCCCGGCCGCAGGACGGCTTCCTCCAGCACCGCCTGGTCGAGGACGACGCGCACGGGAAGCCGCTGGACGATCTTGGTGAAGTTGCCGGTGGCGTTTTCCGGCGGCAACAGGCTGAACAGGGCGCCGGAGGCCGGCGCAAGGCTCGCCACCGACCCTTCGAAGACCCGGTCCGGGAACGCGTCGACCGTCACCGAGACGGGCTGGCCCGGCACCATCCGCGCCAGCTGGGTCTCCTTGAAGTTCGCGTCCACATAGACATCGGCCAGCGGAACGATCGCAGCGATGCGCGAGCCCGGCTGGACCAGTTCCCCGATGTCGGCGGCCCGGTTGCCGATCACGCCGTCCACGGGCGCGCGGATCCTGGTGTAGGCGAGTTCCTGCTTGGCCTGGTCGAGCCGGGTGCGCAGGCTGTCGAGGGTTTTCAGCGCTTCCAGGCGCTGGGCCTCCAGCACGGCGACGTTGGCCTGAGCCGAGGTCAGGTGCGCGGTCGCCGCATGCAGCTCCGCCCGGGCCCGATCGCGGTCGACCCGCGCCGATTCCAGCTCCTGCCGGCTGGCGAAACTGCGGCTTTCCAGCTCCGATTTCCGGGTGAGTTCGTTGTCCGCGAATGTGAGAGCGGCCTCGCTGCCCTCCCGGTTCGCCTCGGCCTCGTCCACCTGGGACCGGGCGGCGCTGATCTGCTGTTCGATCCGGCGGATGGTCGCCTGCTGGACGTCGATGGCGTCCCGCGCGGACTGGACGGCGAGCCGATAGTCCTTGTCGTCGATTGTGGCGATCACCTGCCCCGTGCGCACCTGAGCATTGTCGGCGACCTCGATGCCGGCGAGATATCCACCGACCTTGGCCGACACCACCGACATGTCCGCATGGAGATAGGCGTCGTCGGTCGTCTCCTCGAACCGGCCGACCGTCCACCAGTTCCAGCCCTCGTAGGCCCCGCCGACGAGGGCGGCGAGCAGGACGAGGAGGAGGACGAGGCGCTTCCGGCTCTTCCGACGCGGCGGCGCGGAAGGCGTGACCGTGGAGGTCGTGTCCGGTCCGCCTTCCGCCCGCACGTCCGAAGGCTGCGGGTGCGTGCCCGCCTCCCCCGCCGGCGGAGCCATCGGGTCCTGCTGCGGATCGCGGCCCGGCGTACTGCCGCCGGATTCCGTCCGTGCCGTCGGGGACGCAGAACTCTCTCCCGCGGTCTTGGACGGCCGTTCGTCCGATCCGTCGAACCGATCGGCTCCCGTCTCGTCTGCCCGTTCCATGTCGAACTTGCCGTTGTGGTCCATCGTCGTTCCTGAGCCTGTTCGCCGGCACCGCGCAACGC
The DNA here is from genome assembly GCF_030814015.1 of Amorphus orientalis. NCBI lineage: Bacteria > Pseudomonadati > Pseudomonadota > Alphaproteobacteria > Hyphomicrobiales > Amorphaceae > Amorphus > Amorphus orientalis. The sequence goes on along the minus strand of NZ_JAUSUL010000001.1, from coordinate 1,662,951 downwards.
GGGCCGGAGCGGCCGAAACGGTCTTCGTCTGTTGTCGTGCGGCTCCGGCTGCTGCGGGCGGCCGGACGCCGGCTCGCTGCTCTTTCGTCCCGGGCGCCAACGAGGCTCCGCCTTTTCGCAGCGGTGCCGCAACGTTCGGGCATCCTGAAAGCGCCTGTGGAAACAGGCGGGTGAGCGACCCGCACCTGAGCGGCCCACCCACTTTCGGGCAGCCGCCAAACAGCGGATCCACACGACAATTTACCGAACCGTTCGGTCAATTTGAGTCGCATGTAGCATTGACCGAACCGTTCGGTCAACGTAGATTGTCGATCGGGATCAGGGTGCACCGCGCAGCCAGGACTGCGGTCGCGCTTTCCCGGCGCGAGAGATATTTTGATGGCGGGCGGGCGGGGCTCGAGCGGCGGAACCGCTCGAAAGCGGCGGCGGAACGCCCACAACCGGCTCGCGTTTTGCTATGACAGGTTTACGGGGCAGCGATCGACCACGGCGAGGGCCCCGGCGGATCGAGGCCGGCTGCGGACCGACACATGGCGCCCCGCCTCGTCCGAGACAAGAATGAGCCGCCCAGAGTGAGACGATGAACAAAGCAGAACAGCTGCCGGGCCGGTCGAAGGGCCAGGCCGACGCACCGAAGCGCAAGGAAATTCTGGACGGCGCGCGCCAGGTCTTCCGGGCCGCCGGCTTCGACGGCGCCAGCATGGACAAGATCGCCCAGGTTGCCGGCGTCTCGAAGGGCACCCTGTACGTCTACTTCCACAACAAGGAGGAGCTCTTTCTGGAGCTCGTCCATGTGGATCGCAAGGAAGCGGCCGAGCAGATCTTTCTGAGAGAAGACGACGAGATCGACGTCGCCACCATGCTTCAGGAACTGGGCGAGAAGTTCCTGACCATGATGATCCAGCCCTCCCATGTCGCCCTGGTCCGCATGGTGATCGGGGCAGCGGAAAAATTCCCGGAAGCCGGCCAGACATTCTTCGAGATGGGGCCCTGTTTCGGGATCGACCGGCTGGCCGCCTATCTGGAGCGCCAGGCCTCCCGGGGCCGCATCGTCCTGAACGAGGATCCGAAGCTCGCCGCGGCCCACTTCCTGAATTTGTGCCACGGCGATGTGGTGAAGCGCCTCCTGTTCGGCTACGCGGAGCAGCCCTCCCGGGCCGACGTCCGCGCGACCGTCGACAGCGCCGTCCGGGTCTTCCTCAAGGCCTACGGCGCCTGATCGCTCCGAAGCACAGCACAGGGCGCCGATTTGCGGAGTTGTCGGCGGCGAAGCCCTCTGCCGCCGGAACCGACCTGCTGGACCCCATTGGGGCCGACGGCGGCACGCGGGCACGTGCCGCCGGTTCCACAATCAGGCGAAGGTCGCCTCGACCGCCTTCTTGACCTTGCCTGCGATCAGATCGGCCTCCTCGCGGCTCAGGCACAGCGGCGGCGCGAAGCCGGCGATGTCGCCCTGCGGCATGGCGCGGGAGATCACGTTCTCGCCGGCCAGCGCCTGTACGACGCGCGCCCCCGCCTTCTCCGAGGCATCGAAATAGGTACGGCTGTCGCGATCCTTCACGAACTCCACCGCGATCAGCAGCCCCTCGCCGCGCACCTCGCCCACATGCGGGTGGTCGCCGACGGCATCGATGAGCGCCTGCTTCAGGTAGGCGCCGGTCTCGCCGGCATTTTTCACCAGCCCCAGCTCGTCGATGAGCTTCAGGTTGGCGACGCCAGCCGCCGCACCGATCGGGTGGGCCGAGTAGGTCCAGCCGTGGCCGATCGGGCCGAACTCGTCGGTGCCCTCTTCCAGCACCTTCCAGACCTTGTCGGAGACGATGGAGCCGGACAGCGGCGCATAGGCCGAGGTCAGGCCCTTGGCGATGGTGATGATGTCCGGCCGGATACCGTAGTGGTCGGAGCCGAACATCGAGCCCAGCCGGCCGAACCCGGTCACCACCTCATCGGCGATCAGCAGGATGTCGTGCTTGTCGAGGACGGCCTGGATCGCCTCCCAGTAGCCGGCCGGCGGCGGCACGAGGCCGCCGGTGCCGAGCGCCGGCTCGCCGATGAAGGCGCCGATCGTATCCGCCCCTTCGCGCTCGATCAGCGCTTCCAGCTCGGAGGCGCAATGGGCGACGAACGCCTCCTCGCTCATGGAGGTGTCGGCGCGGCGGAAATAGTAAGGCGCCTCGGTGTGAATCACCTGGGAGAGCGGCAGGTCGAACTTCTTGTGGAAGAGCTCCAGCCCGGTCAGCGAGCCGGTCATCAGGCCGGAGCCGTGATAGCCGCGCCAGCGCGAGATGATCTTCTTCTTCTCCGGCTTGCCGCGGATGTTGTTGTAGTACCAGACCAGCTTCACGTTGGTCTCGTTGGCGTCCGAGCCCGACAGGCCGAAATAGACCTTCGACATGTTCGCCGGAGCCCGATCGAGCACCATCTTGGCCAGCGTGATGGAGGCCTCGGTGCCGTGGCCGACATAGGCGTGGTAGTAGGCGAGCTCGCGCGCCTGCTCGGCGATCGCCTCGGCGATCTCGGGGCGTCCGTAGCCGACATTGACGCAGTAGAGGCCGGCGAAGGCGTCGAGCATCTTCCGCCCGTCACGGTCCTCGATGTAAACGCCCTTGCCGCCGGTGATGATGCGCGACGGAGTCTCCCCGCGGGCATGCTGGGCGAGATGGGTCGAGGGATGGAAGAAGGTCTCGCGATCCCACTCGGCGAGCTTGTCGTTGGTCAGCATGTCGTGGCCCTCTTGGAGTTTGAGGTGTCGGAAAGCGGTCGGCCGGCATCGTCCCAGTCGTCCCAGCCGGGGAAGCGCAGAGGCTCCTCCCCGTCCAGGCCGGCGAGACGTTCCGCGAACGCGGTCTTGGATTGCTCGAGCTGGCGGCTGAATTCGTCCGCGCTCGCATAGGAATAGCCGTGGCCCTGGATGCCGAAGCTGGCGTGCGGGCGCAGCACGGTAAAGCCCATGTAGTGGAGCGAGAACTGCGTCGACCAGAGGATCTCGTCGAGGGAGCCGCCCCGGCCGCCGGTGACGAAGCTGGGCTCCGGCGCACCGGAGGTCACCGAGCACAGCGCCCGCTTGCCCCGGAAATAACCTTGGTCGTAGCGCATCCTGCTGGTGTAGAGGCCGCCGCTGACGAACACCCGGTCGAACCAGCCCTTCAGCATGGCCGGCACCGAGTGCCACCAGATCGGGAACTGGAAGATCACGAGGTCGGCCCGCTCCAGACGGGCGATCTCGCGCGATATTTCCGGACAGAGCGTTTCGGTCTTGAAGGCGTTGCGCTGTTCGGCGAGTGGGGCGAACACGTCCGCATCCACCGGCTGGGCATAATTCTCCCGCTTCTCGACGGGATCGAACCCCTCCGCGTAGAGATCGGAGATCTCGACGGTGTCGCCGCGGCTGCGGAACATCTCGGCGCCGACCTCGACCAGCGCCGCGTTGAAGGAGCGCGGCTCCGGGTGGCAGTAGACGAACAGGACGGTCATCGTTCCTTCCTTCCGCTCAGCCCCAGTTGCGGCAGACGTACTTGATGTCGGTGAAGGCCTCCAGCCCGTGGCGGGCGCCCTCGCGACCAAGCCCGGATTGCTTCATGCCGCCGAACGGGATCGGCGCGCCGGTGACCTTGGTCCGGTTGACGGCGACCATGCCGAAGGCGAGCCGGCGGCTGATCCGGTAGATGCGCCGCGGATCCTGGGTGTGCAGATAGGCCACGAGGCCGTACTCCGTGTCGTTGGCGATGCGCACCGCCTCGTCCTCGGCGTCGAAGGGGGCGATCGCCGCAACCGGACCGAACGTCTCCTCGCGGAAGATGGCCGCATCGGTCGGCACGTCGACAAGCACCGTCGGCTCGTAGAAGAGATCGCCGAGCGGCGCCCGCTTGCCGCCGGTCGTGAGCCGGGCACCGCGCTCCAGCGCGTCGGCGACATGCGCCTCCTGCTTGGCGATGGCACGGGCGTTCATCAGCGGCCCCAGGTCGGGATCCTCGATGCCGGGACCCAGCGTCAGCGCCGCCGTGCGCTCGGTGAACCGTCGGCAGAATTCCGCATAGACGGGGCGCTCGACCAGAAAGCGGTTGGCGCCCAGGCAGTCCTGCCCCGTGGTGGCGAACTTTGCCTTGATCGCCTCGTCGACGGCAAGGTCGAGATCGGCATCGGCGAACACCAGGAACGGCGCGTGGCCGCCGAGTTCCAGCACAAGCCGCTTCACCGTGTCCGCCGACTGGCGGTAGAGCAGCCGGCCGATCTCGGTCGAGCCGGTGAAGGAGAGCGCCCGCACCCGGGCGTCCGACGTCCAGGCGCCGACGATCTCCGGCGCGCGGCCCGTGACCACGTTGAACACGCCCGCCGGCAATCCGGCGCGGTCGGCGAGCTCGGCCAGCGCCAGCGCGGAAAGCGGCGTCTCTTCGGACGGATGCACGACGACCGTGCAGCCGGCGGCGATCGCGGCCGCGGCCTTGCGGGTGATCATGGCGCAGGGGAAGTTCCAGGGCGTCACCAGCGCGGCGACGCCCACCGGCTCGCGCCACAGCTCGACCTCGGCGTCCGGCAGGTGCGAGGTCACGCCCTCGATGTTCGGGCGCTTTGCCTCCTCCGCATAGAACTCGACGAAGGCGGCCGCATAGTCGATCTCGCCCCGCGCCTCCGAGAGCGGCTTGCCCTGCTCGATGGTCATGATCCGCGCGAGATCCTCGCGATGGGCGATCATCAGATCGAACCATCGGCGCAGCACGCGGGTCCGGTCCTGCGGCAGCGAGTGGGACCAGTCCTGGAAGCTGCGGTCCGCGGCATCGACGGCTGCAACCGCCTCGGCATCGGAAAGCCGGGCGACTTCGGCGACGATCCGCCCGTCGGCCGGATTGGTCACCTCGATGGTGCCGCCGGTCGCCGACCCCACCCAGCGGCCGTTGACGTAGGAGAAGCTGCGCACCAGTGCCCGATCTTCGAGATCCGCCATCAGCGTGTCGCGAATGGTGTCCGTCGCAATCATCGAAGCGCCTCCCTGAACGTAAGTCTCCGAAGGATACCGGCGATGCGCAGAGGATCTTTCTGTTCGCCCCCGCCGCGGCAGAGGATTCCTCTGAAGATCGCCGCTGCGCCCGTCAGTTCTCCTGCACGCCGGCGGCGAAGAGATCGGCCAGCGGCGGCGGACCGGCCTTCACGTCCTTGGTGACGATGTAGGTGAAGTAGCGCTTCAGCCCGAGTTCGGAAGCGAGAAGCTGGTCGACGAGCCGCTGATAGCTGTCGATGTCGCGGGTGACGACTTGCATCAGATAGTCGAAGCCGCCGCCGATCGCCCAGCAGGCGACGATCTCGTCGTGGCGCGCCACGGCACGTTCGAAGGCCTGGAAGCTCTCCGCGCGATGGCTTTCCAGTTCCGCGACCACGAAAACCACCACATGCGGGGCGACCTTGGCGAGCGCCACGTCCGCCCGGTAGCCACGGATGAAGCCGGCCTTCTCCAGACGCCGGAGCCGCTCCCAGCACGGCGTCGCCGACAGGTTCACCCGGCGGGCAAGGTCCACCTTCGAGATCCGCCCTTCACGGCTGAGGATCGACAGAATCTGGAGGTCTCGGTCATCGAGAGGGATCGCGCTCATCCGGCCACGCTCATCAGGGAAGGAAACCTTGTCAATCTAGACCCGTCATGCAGGATAGTCTCATGACAATGTGGCCGCCCGACCCGTCTACGCTCAAGCGACCGGTCTACCGTTCGCTGGCGGAGAGCCTCATCGAGGCCATCAAGGCAGGCGAAGTGCGCCAGGGCGACCGGCTGCCGACCCACCGCGATCTGGCGGAAACGCTGGGCATCAGCGTACAGACCGTCAGCCGGGCCTACGAGGAGCTGGACAGGCAGGGCGCCATCGCCGGCATGGTCGGCCGCGGGACATTCGTCCGCGCTTCCGCCTCCGACACCCGCACGCCATGGCACCGAATCGGCGACGGCGACGAGGTCGTCGACTTCTCCATGCTGACACCGGTGACCGGCGACATTCACGAAAAGCGCCTCAAGGCCACCCTTGCTGAGATGGCCACCGACGTGACCCCCGACGTGCTGTTCTCGTTCCGGCCCCGGGCTACGCTCTCGACCCACGCGGAAACCGCGCTCGACTGGCTGAAGCGCTGCGGGCTGGAGATCAGCCGCGCCCAGGTGCTTCCGACCAACGGCAACACCTCGGCCATGACCGTGGCGCTGATGACCGCTGCCGACCCGGGCGACCTGGTGGTCTGCGAGGATCTCACCCACCACACGCTGAAAGCGCTGTGCACCTACCTGTCGCTCGACCTGGCGGGCCTGGAAACCGACGCGGAAGGGATCGTTCCCGACGCCTTCGAGGAGGCCTGCCGGGCGCGCCCGGTGCGGGCGCTGTTCGTCATGCCGTCGGGGCTGAATCCGAAGGCGGCGACCATGGGCCGGAGGCGGCGCGAGGCGCTCGTCGAGATCGCCCGCCGGCACAACGTGACCATCGTCGAGGACGACGCATGGGGACCGATCCAGCCACGCAAGCCGGCGCCCATCGCGTCGCTCGCGCCGGAGCGGACCTTCTACTTCACGAGCTTCACCAAGTCGCTGCTGCCGGGGCTGCGCTATGGCTGGCTCGTCGTCCCGGAGACGCTGGTCTCCGCCACCGCGAACCGCCACATGGTCACCAACTGGATGGCCACCCCACTGATGGCGGAGATCGGCACGCGCTGGCTGAAGGACGGCACCGCGTACGAGCTTCTCGAGTGGCAGAAGGCCACGCTGGAGCGCCGCAACCGGATCGCGGCGGAGACCCTGAAGGATCTCGACGTGACGTCGAGCCCCAACGGTCTGCACGTCTGGCTGTCACTGCCCGAACGCTGGAACGAGGACGCCTTCGTCGCCCACGCCCGCAACGAAGGCGTCGCTGTCGCCGCCGGCTCCTCCTTCACCATCGATCTGACGGCCCGACCAAATGGCATCCGCATCTGCCTCGGCTGCTCGAGCGAGGCGAACATGGTCCGCGGGCTCGAAGTCATCGCCCGGCTCGTCCGCAACCAGCCGGAACCCGCCCTCCTCACGATGTGAGGCCTCTCCGATCGGCTGATGGTCCGCAAACCGTCGGGTTCCCGGCGGTCACGCCCTGGGGAAATTCCGCGCATTCCTCCGGAATCGTGCCGATATTGCGGGCATCTGATTGTCATGAGTAAGAAATAGATTGACGTGGCTTTGTCACGGTTCAACTCTAGGGCAGTCGGATGTGCCAGTGGGGGGCAATGCAGGGTTGGGGGACTTCTGCAGATCGGGAGGACCGGCAACCCGCCATCACCGGCCTGCGTCCGTCGGCTCCATCGATCGGTGCCCCTGGGGGCATCGCCGGATTCCATCCGACCCGAGCAACATCCCTCTCCAACGAGGAAGGAACAGCGACATGACGGTGCGACGTACAGGAACCATCGCGGCGGTTGCCGCCGGCGCCCTCCTGATCGGTGCGGTAAGCACCGCCCAGGCGGCGACCTGGCGGTACGCCTTCGAAGAGGCGATGGACGAGGTTCAGGGCAAGTACGCCCAGAAGTTCAAGGAGGAGGTCGAGGCCAACTCCGACCACACCATCCAGCTCTTCCCGTTCGGCACGCTCGGCGAGTCCGCCGACATCATGGAACAGGCCCAGGCCGGCATCCTGCAGTTCGTGGACCAGTCGCCGGGCTTCACCGGCGCCCTGATCCCCGAGGCGCAGGTGTTCTTCGTGCCCTACCTGCTTCCGCAGGACCAGGAGACGCTGAACACCTTCTTCCGGAACTCCAAGGCCATCAACGAGATGTTCCCCGAGCTCTATGCCGAGCAGGGCCTTGAGCTTCTCAAGATGTTCCCCGAGGGCGAGGTCTGCATGACCACCCAGGAGCCGGTGCACAGCCCGGCCGACCTGGAGGACGTCAAGTTCCGGGTGATGACCAACCCGCTGCTGGTCGAAAGCTACAAGGCGTTCGGCGCGACCCCGACGCCGCTGCCCTGGGGCGAGGTCTACGGCGCGCTGCAGACCGGCATCATCCAGGGCCAGGAAAACCCCGGCTTCTTCCTGGAATCGACCAAGATGTACGAGGTCACCGAGGTCGTGACCTGCATCGGCCACAACAACTTCACCACCGCTGTCATGGCCAACAAGGACTTCTACGACGGCCTGTCGGAAGAGGACCAGAAGGTCATCCAGAACGCTTCCGACGCAGCGTTCGACTACATCCTCGACTACCAGAAGAACCTTCAGGAAGAATCCCTGAAGAAGATCAAGGAGGCGAAGCCCTCCATGGAGATCAACACGCTCTCGGAAGAAGAGCGCAAGCCCTTCATGGAGACGGCCGACGAGGTCGAGGCCGCGTTCATCGAGATGACCGGCGAAAGCGGCAAGAAGATCCTGGAGCAGATGAAAGCGGACCTGAAGTCCGCTTCGCAGTCCCAGTAGCCGAGCCGCCGTCCCGGGCGCGCCCGCGCCCGGGACCCTTCTGCCCTTCCAGATGGGAAATGACGCGGTGACCGACGATCCAGATGCCCACGCAAGGTCGCACGGCGAGGCGCACATGACCTCCGCCGACCAGTCAGACCTCGGCGACTATCGCTCCTCGCTCCCCGGCTTCCTGGGAACCATCGACATGGCGATCGCCCGCATCGAGGCCGTCGCCCTGGCCGGCGGCGTGCTCCTGATGGCGGCGAACACGATCGCCAACGTGCTCGGCCGGTTCGTCTTCCAGCAGAGCATCTTCTTCTCCGAAGAGCTCAACCGGATCCTCATCATCCTGATCACCTTCGCCGGCATCAGCTATGCGGCGCGCCACGGTCGCCACATCCGCATGTCGGCGATCTACGACGAGATGCCGCCACACCTGCGCAAGGCGCTGATGGTGGTGATCGCGCTCGTCACGGCGCTCTTCATGTTCGGCCTGTGCTACTACGCCGTCGGCTACATCATCACCCAGGCCGGCCGGGGCCGCGTGCTGCCGGCGCTGCAGATCCCGGTCTGGTGGATCTATCTCTGGGTGCCCGTCGGCTTCTTCATGACCGGCGCCCAGTACCTGCTCACCGCAATCAAGAATCTTCTCGAGCGCGACATCTATCTCTCCACGCACGTGCTGGAGGGATATGACGACGACGAAGTGGAGGTCTGACCCATGGCGACCACCATTTTCGGCGTGATGATCGTCCTCCTGCTGCTCGGCTTCCCGATGATGATCCCGCTCATCATCGGCGCCTTCATCGGCTTCTATTCGCTGTTCGGCGGATTCGGCCAGCTCGAGACGATGATCCAGCAGATGCTCGCGGGCATCCGGCCGGCCTCGCTGATCGCGGTGCCGATGTTCATCTTCGCCGCCGACATCATGACGCGCGGCCAGTCGGCCAACCGGCTCATCGACCTGGTGATGACCTTCGTCGGCCACGTGAAGGGCGGCCTCGCCGTCTCCACTGCGGCCGCCTGCACCATGTTCGGCGCGGTCTCCGGATCCACCCAGGCCACCGTGGTCGCAATCGGCGGCCCGCTGCGCCCGCGCATGCTGAAGGCCGGCTACAACGACAGCTTCGTCCTGGCGCTGATCGTCAACGCCTCCGACATCGCCTTCCTGATCCCGCCGTCCATCGGCATGATCATCTACGGCGTTGTCTCCAACACCTCGATCTCTGAGCTGTTCATCGCCGGCGTTGGCCCGGGCATCCTGATCCTGCTGCTGTTCTCCGGCTACAGCATGATCTACGCCATCCGCAACAACGTCCCCACCGAGCCGAAGGCAAGCTGGGGCGAGCGCCTCAGGGCCACACAGCGGGCGCTGTGGCCGCTAGGCTTCCCGGTGATCATCATCGGCGGCATCTACGGCGGCATCTTCTCACCGACCGAGGCGGCTGCGGCCTGCGTGCTCTACGCGCTGATCCTGGAAATGATCGTGTTCCGCTCGATCGACCTCAAGGCGCTGTACGAAACCGCCAAGTCGACCGGGCTGATCACCGCGGTGGTGTTCATCCTGGTGGCCGCCGGTGCCGCCTTCTCCTGGGTGATCTCGTTCGCGCAGATCCCGCAGGCCATTCTGGGAGCGGTCGGCGTCGCCGAGATGGGCCAGATCGGCGTCCTGTTCGTCATCTCCATCGCCTTCTTCGTCGGCTGCATGTTCGTCGACCCGATCGTGGTCATCCTGGTGCTCGTCCCGATCTTCGCCCCTGTGGTGCAGTCGGTGGGCATCGACCCGGTGCTGGTCGGCGTCATCATCACCCTGCAGGTGGCCATCGGCTCGGCGACGCCACCATTCGGCTGCGACATCTTCACGGCGATAGCCGTGTTCAAGCGGCCCTACATCGAGGTCATTCGCGGCACGCCGCCGTTCATCCTCATCCTGCTCTGCGTCTCGGTCGCCCTGATCTTCTTCCCGCAGATCGCGCTGTTCCTGCGCGACCTGGCCTTCGGCAAGTGAGGACGTGATGTTCAGACGGATACTCGTTCCCTGTGACGGCTCCCAAGGCAGCGAGCGGGCGCTGTTCAAGGCGATCGACCTGGCCAAGCTGTGCGAGGCGGAACTGGTGCTCCTGACCATCTACCGCCATCACAGCCTTCTGGAGGCCTCGTTCTCCATGGTGCGTCCGGAGGACCCCGGCAACCTGGACGACGCCATGCGGGGCCACGCAAAGGAAGTGGTGGACTACGCCAAGCGCGTCGCCACCGACGCCGGACTCAAGCCGCGCGCCTTCGTCAAGGCCGGCCAGCCCGCGCGCGGCATCGTCGCCTTCGCCGCCGAGCACGATTGCGACCTGATCGTCATGGGCAGCCGGGGCCTGGGCTCCATCGAGGGCTACCTGCTGGGCAGTGTCTCCCACAAGGTGACGGGCCTCGCCGGCTGCCCCGTCATGGTCGTCTGACACCATGGAGAACGGGGTTTTCGTCATGCTGTCCCGTTCCTTCACGCCGCAGACGATCGAGACCGGGCGGCTGACGCTTCAGCCGGACGCCGCCGTGCGGCGTATCGGACTGCTGCTTCTGGCCACCGACCTGCGCACGGAAATCGACGCGACGCGGCTGCTCGCCGCGCCGAATGTCGCGGTCCATTCCACGCGTGTCGCCTTCGACAATCCCACCACGCCGGAGAACCTCCGCCAAATGGAACCCCGGCTCGCCGACGCCTCCCGGCTGCTGGTGCCCGGCACGCACCTTCACGCGGTCTACTATGCCTGTACGTCCGCCTCCGCGGTGATCGGCGACGACGCGATCGACCGGGCCATCGGCGAGGCGCGTCCGGGCGTGCCGGTGGTCACGCCGACCCGGGCTGCGCTCGACGCGTTCCGGGTGCTTGGCACGCGGCGGATCGCCCTGGTGACGCCTTATGTGGAGGAAACCGCGGTACCGATGATCGCCTGCTTCGAGCGCTTCGGGATCGAGGTAACGACGGCCGCATGCTTCGGCTTCGAGGACGATCGGATGATGGCCCGGATCACCCCCGAGAGCCTGCTGGAGACAGCGGCGAGGGTCGACACCGCGTCCGCCGAGGCGGTGTTCGTCTCCTGCACGGCGCTGCCGTCGGTGGACATCGCCGGAGCGCTCGAGAACCGGCTCGGCCTGCCCGTCGTGACCGCCAACCAGGCGGCGCTCTGGGCGCTGCGCGGCCATGCCGGCATCAGCGGGGATCCCGGGGGCGCCGGGAGCCTGTTCGCCCACCCGCCGGGCTGAGGCGGATCGTCCGCGTCGCGGACGGAACGACGATTGACGCGGGCGCACGACGCCCGCACACCGGGCAGACGAGAAAGGCCCGAGACATTTGCCCGGCGCGAGCGCGGCCGGGACCCACAGAGGAGCCGCCGAGAATGCCAGTAGGAGTGACGCTTCCCTTCAGCCGGGAGGAGTATGCCGATCGCCTGAAGAAGACGCGCGCCGCGATGTCGGAGCTTGGCGTCGACGTCCTGATCGTGGTCGACCCGTCGAACATGGCGTGGCTCACCGGCTACGACGGGTGGAGCTTCTACGTGCACCAGGCCGTGCTCGTGTTTCACGACGAGGACCCGATCTGGTGGGGTCGCAACCAGGACGCCAACGGCGCGCGGCGGCGCGTCTACATGGATGACGACCGCATCATCGGCTACCCGGACGTCTACGTGCAGGCCAAGGACCGCCACCCGATGGACCATCTGGGCGGCGTCCTCGCCGAGCGCGGCTACTCGAAGGCCCGCATCGGACTGGAACTGGAGAACTACTACTTCTCCGCCGCCGCCTATCTGGCGCTCAACAAGATCCTGCCGGACGCCAAGGGCGTCGACGCCACCGGCCTCGTGAACTGGCAGCGCGGCCGCAAGTCCGACGCCGAGATCGTCTTCATGCGGCGCGCCGCGCGGATCGTGGAGCGCATGATGCGTGCCGCCATGGACAAGATCGAGGTGGGCCTGCCGAAGAACGAGCTCGTCGCGGAGATCTACCGGGTCGGCATCGAGGGCGCAGCGGAGGCCGATGGCGCCAAGTTCGGCGGCGACTATCCGGCGATCGCGCCGCTGCTGCCGTCGGGCACCGAGGCGGCCGCGCCGCACCTCACCTGGGACGACCGTCCGTTCCGCGACGGCGAAGGCACCTTCTTCGAGATCGCCGGCTGTTACTGGCGCTACCACGCCCCGCTCTGCCGGACCGTCTTCCTCGGCACACCGCCCGCCTCCATCCGGGAAGCGGAGAAGGCGCTGATCGAGGGTCTGGAAGCCGGCCTCGACAAGGCGCGCGCCGGCAACCGCGCCTGCGACGTCGCCAACGCGCTGGCCGATACGCTGCGCCGCCATGGAATCGAGCGCAGCGCCCGCTGCGGCTATCCGATCGGGCTGTCCTATCCGCCCGACTGGGGCGAGCGCACCATCTCCTTCCGCGAGAGCGACGAGACGATCCTGGAGCCGGGCATGACATTCCACTTCATGCCGGGCCTTTGGATGCAGGACTGGGGGCTGGAAATCACCGAAAGCATCCTCATCAAGGACAGCGGCCCGGCCGAGTGCCTGGCCAACTATCCGCGCGAGATCTTCGTGAAGGACTGAGCGCCCGATGCTCGACCACACCGAACGGATCCTCGCCGACCTGATCGGCTTCCCCACCGTTTCGGCCGACGGGAACCTGGAGCTGATCGCCTACGCCGCCGCGGCGCTCGACGGCCTCGGTGCCCACACCCGCACGACGCTGGACGAGACCGGCACCAAGGCGAACCTGTTCGCCACGATCGGGCCGGACGTGCCGGGCGGCGTCGTGCTGTCGGGCCATACCGACGTGGTGCCCGCCGACGGAGACTGGACCGACGATCCGTTCACGGCGGTGGAGCGGGACGGGCTGATCTACGGCCGTGGCGCCTGCGACATGAAGGGCTTCATCGCCTGCGCGCTCGCCATGGCTCCGGCCTTTGCCGGCGCGGACCTCAAGCGCCCGGTCCACTTCGCCTTCACCTATGACGAGGAGGTCGGCTGCTTTGGCGCCCGCGCCCTCATGGACGCGCTTTCAGACTGGGGGGTGAAGCCGGCCACCTGCATCATCGGCGAGCCGACCTCGATGCGCATCATCGAGGGCCACAAGGGCTGCTACGAGTACACCACCGCCTTCACCGGCGTGCCCGGCCATGCCTCCGAGCCCGACCGGGGCGTCAACACCATTGCCTATGCCGGGCGCTTCCTCGGCAAGCTCGCGGAGATGGAAGGCGCGCTGAAGGCCAGGGCGCCGGACGGCAGCCCGTTCAACCCGCCCTGGTCGACGCTTCAACCCGGCGTCATCCGCGGCGGCATCGCCCGCAACGTTATTCCCGATGCCTGCGAGGTGGAGTGGGAGATGCGGCCGGTGAACGCCGCCGATGCCCGTTTCGCCCTCGACCGGATCCGCTCGTTCCTGAACGACGAGATCGATCCCGAAATGCGCGCGAAGGCGGCCGAGGCCGGCGTCACCACCCTGACCGTCGGCGAGGTCGACGGGCTGGAACCCCTGCCCGAGTCCGAGGCGCTGGCACTGGTGCGCGAGCTGACCGGCGGCAATGCGGCCGACGTGGTCTCCTTCGGCACCGAGGCCGGCCTGTTCCAGGGCGCCGGCATCTCCACCGTCGTGTGCGGACCGGGCTCCATCGAACAGGCCCACAAGCCCGACGAGTTCGTCGCGCTGGAGCAGCTGCAACTCTGCCTGGACATGCTGGGCCGGCTGGAACGGAAGCTGTCGGTCTGAGGGACGAAAGCTAGACGGCCATCGTCGAGCCGGCGCCGCGCTCGCTGCAGACCCTGCGGGCGAGCGTGGCGATGGCCGTGTCCTGGGCGCCGGTCCCCGTGAGATCGCAGATGGTCACGGCATCCGCGCTCGTCCGGCCCGGATGGTGCCCGGCGACGACCGCGCCCAGCTCCGGCGGGGTGCCGCCGGTCCAGATGCCGGCCTTGAGCGCGGTCCGGAGCTCGCCCAGCGTCTCGCACTGGCTCACCCGGTCGCAGACATAGAGATTGGCGGCGGCGAGCGCAGCCGGGTCGATCTCGTTCTTCTCGCCCTGGTCGGAGCCCATGGCGGTGACGTGCAGACCCGGATGCAGCCACTCCGCCCTCAAGACCGGCTCGCGGGCCGGCGTCGTGGTCACCACGAGCTGGCTATCGGCGACAAGCCGCGCCGGATCGGCCTCGGCGCGCGCCTCGATGCCGAGGCTGGCGGCGATGTCGGCCGCACAGGCCGCCGCCTTGTCGCCATCGCGCCCCCAGACCAGCACGCGCTCGAACGGCCGCACCAGATGGGCGGCCTCCATCTGCAACCGCGCCTGGACGCCGGTGCCCATGACGCCGGCCGTCGTCACCCGCTCGGGCGCCAGATGCTTCGCCGCCACCGCGCCGGCTGCCGCCGTACGCACGTCGGTCAGGTAGCCGTTGTCGAGGAACAGCGCCTCGACCAGGCCTGTCTTCGCCGAGAACAGGATCATCAGCCCGTTCAGGCTGGGCAGGCCGAGCTTCGGGTTGTCGAAGAAGCCGGGGCTGACCTTGATGGCGAACCCGTCGAAACCCGGGATATAGGCGGTCTTCACGTCGACTTCGCCGTTCGCCTCTTCGATGGCCATCGACAGGATCGGCGGCATCACCACGGTGCCGGAGGCGAGCGCGGCAAACGCCGCCTCGACCGTGTTCACCGTGGTCATGTCCAGTCCGACGGCCTCGCGCAGGTCCGCTTCCGTGGCGATCAGGATGTCATGCGGCATAGGGCTGTCCCTGAAGCGTGAGGTTGCCGAGCGTCACGTCCCGGCCGGTGACGATGCGGGTGAAGACGTCCATGTCGACGCTGCGCCCGGTGATGATTGTGGCGAGCGGACCGCGGGGCACGGGCAGCTTGCCGGCCTGCAAAGCGGCGATCCCCACCACGCATGCGCCCTCTGCGACCAGCCGGTCCTCGAAATAGAGCGTCTGCATGGCCCGGTAGATCTCGTCCTCGGTCACGAGGATGGTGTCGTCCAGATACTGGCGGCAGAGATCGAAGGTGAGCTTGTTGTCGAGACCGATGCCGCCGCCCAGCGAGTCGGCGAGGCTCGCCACCTCCTCCACCTCGACCGGGTGGCCGGCGGCAAGCGAGGCATGCATCGCAGCGCCGCGGTCCATGGAGACGCCGATCAACCGGGTCTTCGGGCTGATCGTCTTCACCGCGAAGGCAATGCCGGCGGCAAGCCCACCGCCCGACAGCGGCACCAGCACCATGTCGAGGTCCGGCCGGTCCTCCATCAGTTCCAGTCCGATGGTGCCCTGCCCCGCCACGACGCGGCCGTCGTCGAAGGGCGGGATCTCGACGAGCCCCTCCTCCTCGCAGAGGCGGCGCGCCTCGATCTGGGCCTCGTCCTGGCTGCGCCCGCCGATCTTGACCTCGGCGCCGAGCGCCTTGATGCCGTCGATCTTCGCCTGGGGCACCAGCTCCGACATGCAGACGACGGCGCGCAGGCCCCGGTCGCGTGCCGCATAGGCGACGCCGCGCCCGTGGTTGCCGGTAGAGCAGCAGGTGACACCGGAAACGCCCTCAGGCAGGCCGAAGACGGCGTTCGTCGCGCCGCGCAGCTTGAAGGCACCGGTCGGCTGGCCGATCTCCAGCTTCAGGAGAAAGTCGTGGCCGGCGAGCCGCGATAGGTGCGGCGACGGCACCAGCGGCGTACGGACAGCGGTCCCCTGAATGCGCCTGCGCGCGGTCAGGATGTCTGCGAGCGTGACGCTCAAGCGGGCCTCCGGTGGGCTCGGGATGACGGGGCCGCGGCCGGCCGGCCCGCCATCGGATTCATCAGCCCGAGGATCGGCGCGCGACCCCTCGAGGTCAACGCATTCCCACCGGATTTCCGTCAGCTTCTACTCGGCAGCGCCTTCGGGCGCGGCGGCCGCGCGCCCGCGCCGGGCGGCAAGCTCGGCCACCAGCACGACCATTACCAGCGCGGCGCCGATCCCGTTCGCGATGAAGGCACCGTGGAACATCTCCAGCGGGATCAAGAGCAGCGAACCGCCGACCACGGCAAGCACACGCAGCATCCGCCCCATCGGCTGCAAGCCGTATCCGACCGACCCGGCCGAGACAAACCACACCGCGATCGTGGCCGTCAGCAGCGACAGCACCGTCGCCGGGATCGACGGGCTCTGCAGCAGCAGCGTCGGCGAGAACACGAACAGGAACGGGATGATGTAGGCCGTCCAGGAAAAGCGCATCGCCGTCCAGCCGGTTTTCATCGGTGAGGCGCGGGCGATGTTGGCCGCGAAGAAGGCCGCGATCGCGAGCGGCGGCGTCACGAACGACATCATCCCGAGATAGAGGATGAACATGTGGGCGGCGAGCGGCTGGATGCCGACCTCGACGAGGCTCGGCGCGATCAGCACGGCGAGCAGCACGTAGACCCCGAGCGTCGGCATGCCCATGCCGAGCACGATGCACATCACACCCGCGATCACCAGCAGGGCAAAGATGTTGCCCGAGCCGAGCTTCACTAGGAGCAGCGTGAGCGCGAAGCCGAGCCCGGTGAGCTGCAGGATGCCCATGATGAAGCCGGCGGCCGCCGAGATCATCACGATATCGACGGCGGAGATGCCGGTCGCGACCAGCGCCCGCCAGACCCCACGCGGCGTGAGCCGGCTGCCGCCGTAGCCGATGACGAAGCCCACCGCCATGACCGTGAGACAGGCGTAGATCGCGGCGTTCTCCGGCTCCCGATTGAGGGTGAACAGCGCGTAGATCAGCACAGCGAACGGCAGGATGAAGAACCAGCCGCGCATGGCGACCGCGACGAGCCTCGGGATCTCGCTTGCCGGCACCCGGAGGATGCCGGCCTTTCCGGCCTCCAGATCCGCCTGGATGAACAGGGCGAGATAATAAAGCACCGCCGGCACCAGCGCCGCAATCGCGACCTCGGCGTAGGAGATCTGCAGGAAGTCGGCCATCAGGAAGGCGACCGCGCCCATCACCGGCGGCATCAGCTGGCCGCCGTTCGAGGCGCTCGCCTCGATCGCCGCCGCCTGCTCCGGCTTGAACCCGGACTTCTTCATCATCGGGATGGTGATGATGCCGGTCGCCATGATGTTCGACACGACGATGCCGGAAATCGAGCCGAACAGCGTGGAGGCCAGGATCGAGATCTTGGCCGCGCCGCCGCGGAAGCCCCCCATCAGGCCGAGCGCCAGATCGTTGAAGAAGGAGGCTCCGCCTGAGGCGTGCAGCAGATTGCCGAAGAACAGGAACGGGATCACCACGGTGACGCCGACCAGGAGCACGATCCCGAACAGGCCGCTGGTGTCGACACCCAGATAGAAGATCATGGTGTTGAGGTCGACCTGGTTGGTCTGCAGGTCGCCCTCGACCAGGTGACCGACCAGCGCGTAGATCGTGAAGGCCAGCACGACGATGACGAGCGACCAGCCGGAGCAGCGCCTGAGCCCTTCGACCACCAGCACGAACAGGAGCCAGGAGACGATCAGGCCATCCAGCGGAGTGGAGAAGAAATCCGACAGGATGTCCGGATAGCGCATGGCCATGTAGGCGCTGGCGGCGAGCGAGACGACAGCGAGCACCGCGTCGTACCAGGGTAGACGGCGGGGCCCGAGGGCGGCCCGGTTCAGCGGACGGGTCACGAAGACGAGCGCCAGGCTGAGACCGAGGGTCGCCGCCAGGAACTGTTCGGTCAGGAACGTCCATCCGACCATCCGGTAGAGATCGGCCGCCCAGGCGAGGCCGGCGATCGCCAGCAGCGCGCCAAGCACGGTGCTGATCAGCCGCACGCCGCGGGTCCCGTTGACGCCGGATTCGGAAACGCTGGTCTCACCGCCCATCAGGCAGTCCTTCCCGAGAACGCGATCGATATCGGTGCGCGCACGTCCCCGTCGGACGGAACCGTCCCGACCGAGAGGATCATGTGCGATGACGTGACTTCGAAGCCGCTCTGTCGCTCCCGGGCGGCATCGACCGGGCAGATGCGGCTTTCACCGCCCGGGCTGCGGGGCCGGCAGGTCAGGACCCGCCCCGCAGCCCGGCTTTCCTCAGGCGATCGGGCTCAGTCGCCCTGCCAGATGCCGGCTTCCTTGTAGAACTTGATCGCGCCCGGATGGTATTCGACGCGCGGCTGCGTCGTGGCGAGACCTTCCTGGGTCATCGCGTTGAACGAAGGGTGGCCCGCGACCAGCGCCGGCTTATTCTCGTAGATCGCCTTGACCAGCTCATAGACGGTGTCGTCGGAGACGTTCTTGTTGGCGACCACGACCATGGCGTACTGCATCAGCGTGGTGTCGCCGTGGATGCCGGCCAGGTGCGGCGCGGGCTTCTGCACCGCCATGTGATATTCCGGACGGACGTCGGCCATCGCCTTTGCCGTCTCCGGCGTGTCGGTCAGGCTCAGGAAGCGGATCCCGCCGGGAATGGCGGAATCGAGCTCGGCCATCTTCGGCGCGCCGACCGCGAACATGGTCACGTCGATGCGGTCGGCCTTGAGGTCGTCGGCGCCGCGCAGCAGGTTCGCCGTGGGCACTGCCTCGCCTTCCGCCGCCAGTTCGTCGAGCGTGGTGCCCGCGGTGGCGAGCAGGCCATCGAACAGGTAGAGCCCCTGCTGGAAGCCCTGCCAGCCGGTGGGGATGCGCTTGCCCTGCAGATCCTCGACCGACTTGATGTCGGAGTCGTTGCGCACCACGAGCCCGACCTTGAACGGGAAGATCGTCGCGGCGACCCGGAGGTCCTTCATCGCCTTGCCGTCATAGGGCGGCGAGCCCTCGAACGCGGCGCCGGTCTCGTCGGTGGAGATGAACGAGAAGTCGGTCTGGCCGGCCTGGGTCGAGCCCATGATCGCGCCGGGCGAGTTGAACGTCACGACCCGCATCTGCAGGTCGGAGTGTTCCTGAACGACCTTGGCGATCGCCTGGGCCTGGACGTTGTTGATCGCGCCCGGCGGCAGCGTCGAGATCGACACCGTCTCGGCGAGCACAGGCGTGGCGGCGATCGCGCCAGCCGCAAGCGCGGCAGCCGCGAATCCGAAGATCGCTTTCATTCTGTTTCCTCCCTCATGAGGTTCCTGTTGGCGGAACCTTCTTATGTCGCCGCCCGACCGCGCCGGGCGGGAAAGCTGTTGCGTCGACGTCAGCCGGCGGCCGGCTGCACGGCGACGGCCTCGGCTGCACTCATGGCGCGTGCGAACTGGACCACCTGCCCCGCCACGGTCGAAAGCTGCGCGTCGGTTTCCGGGCGCACGGCGCGGCCGTTCTCGAACGGCGCCACCTGCGAATTGATGGCGGCGGCGAACGGCGTCGGCCAGCCCCGCAGCGCGTGAACGATCGAGCGCACGCTCGACAGCGTGGTGCCCAGCGCCTGCGGCCCGTAGGCGGTCACGATCACGCCGACCGCGCGCCCGTCGAAATAGGGCCGGTCGTCGGTGCGCATGTCCTCGGCGTAGTCGATGGCGTTCTTGATGATCCCCGACATGCCGCCATGATAGCTCGGCGTCGACAGGATGATGCCATCGGCCCGCCGCAGCGCCTGCACCAGCCGCTGCGCCGAGGGGCTGCGATGGTCGTTGGCGGGGTCGTAGGCCGGCAGGTCGAGCAGCGGCCCGGAGATGATCTCAGCCGTGGCCCCGAGCCGGACGGCTTCCGCAAGCGCCAGCCGCAGCGCCGTCTCCGACGAGGACCCGATCCGGGTGGTCCCGCCGATGCCGACGATATGGGGCGCATCGTCCGATGTGGTCGGACGGAACGCCCCGAAAGCGGTGTCGAGATCGTGCAGCATGGTCGCCTCCGCCGTCATTCCGCCGCCTGCCGGGCGCCCGAACGGTCGCCCTTCAGCCGGTCATAGCCTGCCAGGATCCGGCCGCACCGGGCTTCGAGCCAGGCCTCGGTCTCGGGATGGGTGAACACGTAGAGCGCGTCGTCCTCGATCGCCTCGGCGACCTGACGGCCGATCTCCAGCGGGTCGGCGCCGTCGCGGATCAGCTCGCCCATGAAGTGGTTCTCGGGCCGGACATAGGCACCGCCGAGCCGGTCGGGCCGGCTGCGCTCGGAGAGGTGGATCGACGTGTTCACCGCCGCCGGCGCCAGGATCGACACCCCGATCGACGTCTCCGCGAGTTCGTTGGAGAGCGCCTCGCTGAGGGCCACGACCGCGTACTTCGTCGTCGAATAGGGGCCGGTCAGGAAGGCGGCGTTGACCTGGAAGCCGCCGATGGAAGCGGTGTTGACCACGTGGCCGGGTCCGCCGGCCGCGATCAGGCGCGGCACGAAGGTCTGGATGCCGTGGATCACGCCGTAGAGATTGACGCCGATCACCCAGTCCCACTCCGCGGAACTGAATTCGTGCACGGGCACGCCGTGCATGGCGACGCCGGCATTGTTGCAGACGATGGAAACCGGGCCGAACGCGCCCTCGATCGCGTCGGCCGCCGCCTCGACCGACGCCTTCTCCGACACGTCGACCTCGAGCGCCACTGCCTGACCGCCATCGGCCGCGATCAGCGCGACGGTCTCCTCGGCCGCCTCACCGCGGATGTCGGCCACGCCGACCCGCACACCGCGGCTGGCGAGCACCCGCGCGATCCCGCGTCCGATGCCCGAGCCCGCGCCCGAAACGTAGGCAGCCATGCCCGCCTGAATGTCCATTCACTCCCCCTCGCGCGCCGTCTTCTGCGACACGTCATCCCGTATCGTATGCCAGTGGCGGGACCGTTCAATCCCGCTGATGCACAACGCCCCGGAATTTGTTGCCCCGGACGCGCGGACGGTCGCGCCGGAGACCGGCTTCGCATACCATTGCGCCGACGGCGCCCTAGAACCGAAGGCGCGACCAGACCGCCCGAGCCGACCGAAGGACCGATGACGGATACAAGAAACGCCCCGGACGACACCGGGCCCACCCGCGGCGCCGACGCCAGCGGCGCGGTGGAAACCGCCTACCGCTACATCCGCAACGCGATCATCTCCGGCGACCTCAAGTCGGGCGAGACGCTGCAGGAGGCGAAGCTCGCCAAGGCGATCGGACTGAGCCGCACCCCGGTCCGCGAGGCGTTGAGCCGACTCAACAACGAGGGGCTGGTCGTGCTGGAGCGCTACCGGCGCGGCCAGGTGGCGAGCTTCTCGCTCGCCGACGTGGCCGAGATCTTCCGGCTCCGCGCCAAGCTCGAGGCCCACGGCGCGCGGCGGGCGGCGCTGCGCATCACGCCGGAGCAGATCGCCCATCTGGAGGCGGTCGAGGCGGAGATGGAGGCCCATTTCGACGAAGTCGGCTGGCACCGCCACCTGGCGCGGTTCGACGAGCTCAACAACGAGTTCCACGCGACGATCGCGCGGGCGGCGGACAGCCCGCGGCTGGAGCGGATTCTGGCCGCCTCGCTGGAGCTGCCGGCGTCGATCTTCAACACCTATGCCGAGCCGGTCGACCAGCGGACGCAGCGGACCCATCGCCAGCATCACGAGATCCTCTCCGCGCTCAGAATGCGCAACCCGGACTGGGCGGAGGCGGCGATGGCCGCCCACCTGTTCTCCATCCTGGTCGATCCCGCCCCCGATCCGGAGGGCTGGTAGGCCCGTCCCCACGATCGCAGGCGGAAGCCGCTGCTCATTGCGCCGCCTCGACCGCAGCGGCGGCGCTCTGCCTCAGATAGGGCATCACCTCGCCGGCATAGAGCTCCATGTTCTTGCGCGTGAGGTCGGCCGGCAGCGTGCCGAACTGCAACAGCGACAGGAGATGCCCGAAGCCGATCTGCTTGCGGTACTCCTCGAGCTGCTGGCGCACCGTCTCCGGGCTGCCGCAGATGAACATGCCCTTGTCGATGACGTCGTCGATGGTCTGCTTGCCGCCGATGGCCGACTTCGCCTTCATCACGCCCATCATCGACTTGAGCGAGAGGTAGCCCGGCGGCAGCAGCATCTCCTTCGGCATGCGAAGGAACTTGTTGAGGAAGGCCTCGATGTGCGGCTTCGCCTCCCGGCGCGCGGCCTCGTCGGTCTCCGCCACGTACATCGGCACCGACCAGCCGAGCTGTTCCTCGGTCGCCTCGTAGCCGTGCTCCGCCGCCTTGTCGCGGTACATCTGCATGTACTTGGCGAGCATCGCCACCGGCGTGAACGTCTGCAGGTAGGTGTAGCGCCGGTCCGGGTGCGAGGCCCACTCGATGGTCTCGCTGGAACCCTGGGACGGGATCCAGATCGGCGGATGCGGCTCCTGATAGGGCCGCGGCCACAGGTTCACGTACTCGAACTGGTAGTGCTTGCCCTCGAACGCGAACGGCCCCGTCTCGGTCCAGGCGCGGACGATCAGGTCGTGCGCCTCGTGGAAGCGGTCGTGGGACAGCGCCGGATTCGCGCTCCAGGAATGGTATTCCGAGCCGATGCCGCGGACGAAGCCGGCGATGAAACGGCCCTCGGTGATGTTGTCGACCATCGCGAACTCTTCCGCGACGGTGACCGGGTTGTTGAGCAGCGGCAGCGCGCGACCGAGGATCGCGATCTTGACCTTCTTGGTGCGCCGGGCGAGCGCACCGGCCATCACGCCCGGCTGCGGCATCAGCCCGTAGGCGGTCTGATGATGCTCGTTGACGCAGACGCCGTCGAAACCGAGCTGATCGCCGTACTCCAGTTCATCCAGATAGCGGTTGTAGAGCTTCGCGCCCTTTTTCGGGTCGTAGTAGCTGTTCGGCAGCGTCACCCAGGCGGAATCGTGGATCTGATCGTAATCCGGATCCAGGTGCAGATACGGCATCAGATGCATGAGATAGAATTTCATCACGCGGCTCCCTCGATGAAGCGCACCACCTTGGACGTGAACTCGTTCGCCTTCTCCACGTGGGGCAGATGCCCGCATTCGGGGAAAACCTCGAGGGCGGCGCCGGGAATGAGATCGCGGTAGGCCGGGCCGTATTCGGCCGGCAGCAGCTTGTCCTCGGTGCCCCAGACGATCAGCGTCGGCACCGAGATCCGGTGCAGCCACTTCTTGAGGTCCGGATTGTGCATCCGCGGGCTCCAGCCGAGCTTCGCGGTCGTCAGCCGGTTCTTCAGCACGACCATCAGCGCCTCCTCGTCGGCCGGCGGCGGCACGGTTCGGGCGATGTCCTGGTTGTGGAAGAGGTTGCTGGTGAGCTGCTCGGGCGACCAGGTGAACATGTCGCCGCGCTTGACGCCGGGCACGTGGATGCCGGCAGGCGCCACCAAGGTCAGCGTCTTCAGGCTGGCACAGCTGCGCGTCGCCATCTCCGCGGCGATCCAGCCGCCGATCGAGGTGCCGACCAGATGCACACCGTCGAGGCCGAAATGGTCGATCAGGTCGAGATAGAAGTAGGCGAGATCGCCCACGTTATCGAGCCACTCGGGCGTCTCCGACCCGCCGAAGCCGGGATGCTCGGGCACGATCACGTCGTAGCGCTCGGCCAGTTCGTCCATGAACGGAAGCCACGCCCCCGCCCCACCCGCGCCGTGCAGGAACAGGAGCGGCGCCCCCTCCCCCTTGCGCATCACGCGGATGCGGCAGCCGGCAACGGTTTCCATCGTCTCGACATGAGACATCGATGCGAGCCCTCCCTTGAATCTGACGCCGATTTCGGACCTGGCGCCGTTTTCAGAATTGTACACCTTTCTTCGCAGGCTGCGTCAAGCTGCCTCAGATGGAAAATCGAACAAACTCCGCATCAAAATTATAAATATCTGATTTTAATAGATTTAACTCTCTCAACCCCGTCCTTGCCTTATAGCCAGCCGGGCGGTATGGAATACCAAACACAATAACTGAGGGGGAGGCCATGGTCGTGGATCGGTTTTCGCTGGACGGCCAGATCGCAATGGTCACGGGGGCCGCGAGCGGTCTGGGCAAGGCAGCTGCGGAAGTGCTTGCTGAAGCGGGTGCGACCGTCGTGCTTGCCGATATCGACGAGAGCGGACTGGCAGCCGTCGCCGAAACGATCTCGGCTGCGGGCGGTCGGGCCGAGCCGCTCACGCTCGACGTTTCCGACCGGCCAGCGATCCGCCAAGCCACGGAAGATGTCGCGGCCCGGTACGGTCGCCTCGACATCGTGATCGCAAGCGCCGGCATCACCGCCGGCCCGAGCTATCGCACCGAAGCCGGCCAGATCGGCGCGATCGCGGATTCCGCCTGGGACAAGGTGGTCGGAATCAATCTCTCCGGCGTGTTCGCCACGGTCCAGGGGGCAGCCGGCCCCATGAAGAACCAAGGCAGCGGTCGCATCGTGGTGATCGCCTCCGTCGCCGGGCTGAAGTCCGATCCGATGGTCGGCTACGCCTATGCGGCGACCAAGGCAGCGCTGGTCAACCTGGTGCGGCAGGCGGCGATGGAACTCGCGCCGCACGGCGTGCTGATCAACGCCGTCGCGCCCGGGCCCTTCCGCACCAACATCGCCGGCGGGCGCCTTCAAAACCCGGACGTGGAAGCGGCCTTCTCGGGGATGGTGCCGCTCGGACGGATCGCCGAACCCGACGAGATCAAGGGATTGCTTCTGTTGCTGTCGTCGCCGGCGTCAAGCTTCATGACCGGCACGACGATCCCGATCGACGGCGGTATGTCGGCGCGATGAGACCACCGGCGGGATCGATCCGTTCCCGGAAGAGGGCCGCATCCCGCCCACCTCAACCTGAAGATGGTCGATACTGGTCATTTCATTCACTCTCGACGGCATGGTCGGGGCAAAAAGACACCAGATCTCGTGAACGAGAGCGGTGACACGGGAGGACGAGCATGACCCAGACAGCGCACGCGACGAACCACTCCGATGACGCAACACGGGCGAAGCGTCAGGACTTCTACGACCGCCTGGCTCCGAAAAATCTCGCTCCCTTGTGGGAGGTCCTGAAGGGCCTGATGCCGCCGGAGCCGACGTCGAAGGCGGTTCCGCATCAATGGCGCTACGAAGAGGTCCGGCCGCTCCTCATGGAGTCCGGCGACCTGCTCACCGCCGAGGAGGCGGAACGTCGGGTGCTGGTCCTGGAGAATCCCGCCTTTCCCGGCGAAAGCCGCGCCACCGCAACGATCTATGCCGGGCTCCAGCTCATCATGCCGGGCGAGACGGCCCCGGCGCACCGCCACACCCCCTCGGCGCTGCGCTTCATGCTGGAGGGCGAAGGCGCCTTCACCGCCGTCGGCGGCGAGCGAACCACCATGCGCGCGGGCGACTTCGTCATCACGCCGAACTGGGCCTTCCATGACCACGGCAACGAGGGGTCCGGTCCCTGTGCCTGGCTCGACGGGCTCGACATCCCGATGGTGCGCTTCTTCGAGACGGTGTTCTCCGAGGGCTACAACGACAAGAGCCAGAGTCTGACCCGGCCCGAGGGCGACGCGCTCGCCCGCTTTGGCAGCCGTATGCTGCCGCTCGACGACTCCGGCCGGCGCTACGGCCAGACCACCCCGATCTTCAACTATCCCTACGAGCGCACCCGAGAGGCGCTGGTCGCGGCCGCCAAGGGGGAGGCGCCCGATCCGCATCTCGCCACGACGCTGCGCTACGCCAACCCGGTCGATGGCGGCTGGACCATGCCGACCATGTCGGCCTGGATGACCCACGTGGAGAAGGGCTTCGAGACGAAACGGATGCGCTCCACCGACGGCATCGTGTTGTGCGTGGCGGAGGGCCGTGGCCAGATCACGACCGGCGACAAGACCTTCTCCTATGCCCCCCGCGACGTGATCGTCCTGCCGGCCTGGGCCTGGCGCTCGTTCAAGGCGGAAGAGGACTCCTTCCTGTTCTGCATTTCCGATCGCGTGGCCCAGGAAAAGCTCGGCTTCTTCCGCGAGGAACGCGGCTGACATCACGCGCGCGCATCGCCGTCCGGCCGTGTCGGACGGGGACTGCCGCGAGACCG
This sequence comes from Amorphus orientalis, assembly GCF_030814015.1. Classification (NCBI taxonomy): domain Bacteria; kingdom Pseudomonadati; phylum Pseudomonadota; class Alphaproteobacteria; order Hyphomicrobiales; family Amorphaceae; genus Amorphus; species Amorphus orientalis. The sequence goes on along the minus strand of NZ_JAUSUL010000001.1, from coordinate 1,636,715 downwards.
AAACGCCCGACAAGCAACACGAGAGACGCATGCGATTCTGCCGCTTCGACGACAACCGCCTCGGCATCGTGGACGGAGAGACGGTCCGTGACGTGACCGCTGCCACCGACCTTCTCCCCCAGCTCCGCTGGCCGCTGCCCCACGGCGATCTGTTCATGACCCACTTCGACGCCATGCGCGCCGAGATGGAACGCCTCGCCAGGGACGCGCCCGCGAAGCCGCTGAAGGAGGTGAAGCTCCTCAGCCCCATCGCCAATCCCGGCAAGATCGTCGCCGCGCCGGTGAACTACCAGCTCCATCTCGATGAATCCCGCGTCGACACGGGCATCAACTTCGGGTCCAGCGTGAAGACGATCGCCGAATGCGGCGTCTTCCTGAAGGCGACAAGCTCTCTCGTCGGTCCGGGCGAAGGCGTCGTCGCCGATTGGTCCGACCGGCGCATCGACCATGAGCTCGAGCTTGCCGTGGTCATCGGCAAGAAGGGATTTCGGATCTCCGAGCAGGACGCGCTGTCGCACGTCGCCGGCTACACGATGGGCTTCGACATGACCATCCGCGGCACTGAGGATCGCAGCTACCGCAAGTCCCTCGACACGTTCTCTGTGCTCGGCCCCTGGGTCGTCACCGCCGACGAGCTTCCCGACGCCAGTGCCCTCGACTTCGAGCTCAAGGTCAACGGCGAGACGCGGCAGAAGTCGAACACCAGCCTTCTCGTCTTCAATGTTCCGAAGTTGATTGCGCTCGCCTCCAAGGCCTACACGCTCCATCCCGGCGACGTGATCATGACCGGAACGCCGGAGGGCGTCGCCCCGGTCATCCCCGGTGACGTCATGCACGGCTGGATCGAGGGCATCGGCGAGACCGAAATCGCTATCCGTGGAAAATGGTAGCGAAAAGGGCCCCGCTTCGGCGCGCATGACAGCTTTGGGGAGGCTTTGAACTGGACCTGAACGTGGGGCACCTCGAGGTCCAGCCTGACCATGTCGGCGACCGCGTCGAGGTCGCGCTCTGCCACCTCGGCGGCAGTCGCATGGTCGAAACCCGAAGCGTGGACTTGACGGGCCGCCCGCCCGTCAGCGCGCCCCACAGCCCGACGACGACCATTGCGAGGAAATGGTCCGGTCCGCTCAACGGGTGCTCGAACCCACTGCCCAATCCACCGTGTGAGCTGCGGATGATCCGAGGGCATGGCCCGGCGTTTGGAAGCGGCCTCCGGCATAAGCAGCCGAAGGCCGGGCTCCTCGATCAGCTGCCGCTGAGCGCGCCGAGAAGCTGCCTGGAGTTGTAGTCGAACATGTCGACATAGGTCGGCGCGGGGCCGTCCGGTCCGGAGAGCGCGTCGGAGTAAAGTTCTCCGCCGACCTTGGCACCGGTCTCGCGGGTGATCTGCTCGATCACGCGGTTGTCGCTGATGTTCTCCACGAACACGGCCGCGATCTGTTCGTCGCGGATCTGGTCGATGATCCGGGCGATGTCGGCTGCGGACGGCTCCGCCTCGGTGCTGATGCCTTCCGGTGCGATGAACTGCACGCCGTAGGCCTTGCCGAAATACTGGAAGGCGTCGTGGGAGGTGACGACCTTTCGGTGGGCCTCCGGCAGCGCTCCGAATTCCTTCTTCAGCTTCGCATCCAGCGCCTGTTGCTCAGCCACATAGGCTTCGGCGCGCTCCTGGTAGCCGTCGGCATGGGCCGGATCGGCCTCTGCGAGCGCCTTGGCGATGTTGTTGGCGTAGATCATGCCGTTGCCAAGGCTCTGCCAGGCATGGGGATCATAGTCGCCGTGGTGGTGATGCCCCTCTTCGGCGTGCTCCTCATGGTCGTGATCGTGTTCCGCATGATTGTGCTCGTGCTCGCCGTGATCATGCGCCTCGTGATCGTGATCGTGGTCGTGGCCCTCTTCCGGTTCGGCCCAGGTCAGCGCGTCGATGCCCGTGCTGGCGACGACCTGTCGGCCGGAAAACTCTGAGGCTTCCACCAGGCGGGGAAGCCAGCCTTCGAAGTCGAGGCCATTGACCACGAGGACGTCCGCCTGGGAGAGCGCCTTGGCGTCGGCGGGCGTCGGCTCGTAGACGTGGGCGTCGCCGTCGGGACCCACGAGGGTGGTGACCGACACGGCATCGCCGCCGATCTGGTGGACCATGTCTCCGAGGATCGAGAAGCTTGCGACGACGTCGAGCTTGTCCTGTGCAACGGCACCGCCGGTCATGGAAACGGTGAGTGCGAGCGCCGACGCAGCGCCGACGAACATGCGGCGTGACAGCATGGGTTTTCCTTTCAGTTGCTATCGTTGGAGGTGGGGGAGACGAAGGGTCTCGGAGAGGATGCTCCCGCGAGGCCCGATCAGCACCGACAGCGCATAGACCGCGCCGGCCCCGAGAATGATCGCGGGGGAGGACGGCAGATGCGCGTGGTAGGAGGCGAGCAGGCCGGCGACCGACGAGACGATCCCGAACAGGACACCGGCGACGAACTGGCCGGAGATCGCCTCCGACCAGAACCGCGCGGCGGCCGCCGGCAGCATCATGATGCCGACGACCATCAACGTGCCGAGGGCCTGAAAGCCGGAGACGAGATTGAGGACCACGAGGGTGAGAAACGCCAGGTGGACGGCGCGCCCTGCCCCGCCGACCGCGCGCAGAAATCCCGGATTGAAGCACTCCGCGACCAGCAGCCGATAGACGATCGCGAGGATCGTCACGGTGAGGGTGGTGACCACGGCGATCAGCAGGATCGAGGCGTCGTCGAGCGCCAGCACGGTGCCGAACAGGACGTGCATCAGGTCGACGTTGGAGCCGCGGGTGGAGACCAGCAGCACGCCGAGACCGAGCGAGATCAGGTAGAAGGCGGCGAAGCTCGCGTCCTCCCGGAGCGGGGTCACCCGCGAGACCAGACCGGCCAGAAGGGCGACCGTCAGACCGGCGACGACCCCGCCAATCGTCATCGACCAGAGCGACAGGCCCGCGAACAAAAACGCCACCGCCGCACCGGGCAGGATCGCGTGGGCCATGGCGTCGCCCATCAGGCTCATGCGCCGGATGATCAGGAGCAAGCCGAGCGGAACGGAACCGATGCTGAGCGCCACGCAGCCGACGAGCGCCCGGCGCATGAAGCCGTAGGTCGCAAAGGGCTCGAACAGGAACTCCGACAGCGTCATGCCGCCCCCCGCTTGCAGACCGGCGCGTCTTCGGCGAAGGCCTCGCTCATCCGGCGCGCGCGCAGCAGGTTCTCCGCGCCGAGCACGTCTGCGGTCTTGCCCCACGCAATCGGCTCGCGGGCGAGCAGCAGCGTGTCCGGGATCTCCTGGCGCACGATCTCCAGGTCGTGCAGCACGGCGACCACGCTGCGCCCTTCCCCGTGCCAGCGATGGACGAGCTGAAGCAGGTCCGCGGTCGTTCGGGAGTCGATAGCCGTGAACGGCTCGTCCAGGAGGAGTACTCTGGCGTCCTGAAGCAGCATCCGCGCAAACAGCGCCCGCTGCATCTGACCGCCCGACAGAGTTCCAATCGTCCGCCGCTCGAACCCCTCCAGCCCGACCGCCTTTAAGGCATCGGCGGCGCGGGCGAGATCCGCCCCGTCGACCCGGCGGAAGGGACCGACCCGCCGCCAGAGCCCCAGTGCAACCAGGTCCAGCACCTGAATCGGAAAGGCCCGGTCGAGCTCGTTCTGTTGCGGCAGATAGGCGATGTCGCGCCGGTCGATCCCCTCGATCCGGATAAGGCCGTCGTCGATGCGGAGCGCCCCGACAATGGCTTTCAGAAGCGTCGACTTGCCAGCCCCGTTCGGACCGACGACGGCGGTGAAGCTCCCCGGCTCGAACGCGCCCGAAAGGTGATGGACGACGGGATGGCGCCGATAGGCCAGCGTCACGTCGTCAAAGCGGATCGTGGGCGCGGCACTCATGGCACGATCCATCCGAGCGCCCACGCGACACCCAGCCAGATGACCGCGCTCAGGACGAGCGCGAGCACGATCCTGTCCAGCGCCGAGGCGCGCAGTGTCGAGCCGTCCTTCATGCGCCGGTCCCGGCACCAAGCAGGCGGGGCTCGGTCTCGTTCTGACAGGAACGGCACGTACCAAGGAGTTCCAGTACCGACCGATCGATCGTGAACCCGATACGGTCGGCGTCGGTCTGCAGACGCGCCTTCACCTCGCCGTCGAGCAGAGAGCGGGTTTCGCCGCAGCCCTTGCAGACGAGAAGGAAGCGATCGCTGACAGAAGCCATATCCCCCGCCGCGACATAGGCGTTGAGCGATTCCACCCGCATGACGAGGCCGCGCTCGATCAGGTCGGTGAGGCAGCGATAGATCGACGTCGGAGCGATCGGCCGACCCAGCTTCGCGCGAAGCCGGCGCAGGATCTGATAAGCCGTGAGGATGCGGCCCTCTTCGCGCAGAACCGAGATGACTTCTTTCCGCATCCGGCCTTGGACATGGTCCCGGGCCCGCCGGGCCGGGCGGCCGCTGCTAGCTTTCATGGGGCATCTCTCGATTACCGGAAGAGCCAACGGCACCGGGCTGACCGCCCGGCCAGTCGCGGGCGTCGTCAATTGCGAGGAAGAGCCGGATCTCGTCAGACTTCCGCAGCGGCGGCGACCGATGCAGCAGAGCCGGTGCATCCGGCGACGCCCGCTTCGCGCCGCGCAGGACACCGACCCAGCCACGCTCGAGTTGCCGGCCGGCGGAGACCTCTGTGAGGATGCCGTCCTGCACCAGATGGGCGTCGCGCGGCGAGACCCATTCCGTGCCCGGGCCCCTATAGGTGGTGACCAGTCGATGGGTCATGTTGTCGGCGTGGAACCGGCTGCACGCGTCGTCGGAGACGGGTTCCAGGCGCACCGCAAGCGATGCGGCACCGGTCAACTCGGTGAACAGTCGAGCCAGAAAGGCAATGTCCTCGCGTAGCCAGGCCTCGAGCCAGGACTGCCATTGGCGAAGATCCGTCAGCGCCGACCGCAACGCCCGATCAATCGCCGCCAAGTCGCCATCGATCCTGATCGAAGGAAGGAGTGCTGCCGGCAGTTCGTCGATCGCTCCCGCGATCACGTGATCCAGAGATCGCTGAAAGATCGAGATCGGGCCGGCCCTTTCGAGGCTGCTCAGGGGCGCATCCTGAAGCGGGCACGAAATCGGATCCGCGCGGACGGCTTCATGCCGCATCGGCCCGCCTCCATGCCGGGAAGGGATCGGGGAGATTGCGGTAGTCCGCGCTGTCGAACCGGTCGCCCAACGGCGCATCGGCCAGGCAGTCGTCGAGGGCTGCCCGGATCGCCGCCTCGTCCATCCCGTTGCCGATGAAGACGAGCTCCTGCCGCCGGTCGCCCCACACCGGGGCCCAGTGCCGATCCAGCATGGCCCGCCACTCCGGATGATCCGGCCAGCGCTCCTTCGGAACGGCAGCCCACCAGAAGCCCATCGCTTCGGTGCGCACGATCGCGCCCGCCAGGCTGAAGTCGCCGACCCACTCCGGCCGGGTTGCCAGCCAGAACAGCCCCTTGGCCCGGATCAGCCCCGGCCAGAAGCGGCCGGTGAACGCGGCAAACTTCTGGGGGTGAAACGGCCGTCGCGCGCGGTAGACGAAGCTGGAAACGCCGTACTCTTCCGTCTCCGGCGTGTGGTCGGCGAAGCCGTACAGCTCCTTGAACCAGAGCGGATGCTCGTGGGCGCGTTCGAAGTCGAACCGGCCGGTATCGAGGACGTCGGAAAGCGGCACGCGGGCGAAGTCCGTCTCGATCAGCTTCGCATCCGCATTGAGGGCCTTGATCACGGCCCTGACGGCGTCCCGACCGCCGGCGTCCAGCTCCGAGATCTTGTTGGCGACGATGACGTCGGCGAACTCGATCTGATCGACGAGGAGGTCGACGATCGAACGGTCGTCCCCCTCCCCCGCCGTCTCGCCCCGGTCGCGCAGGAAATCGTGGCTGGCGTAGTCGCGGAGCAGGTTGGCCGCGTCGACCACGGTCACCATGGTGTCGAGGCGGGCGATGTCGGCCAGCGACTGCCCCTCTTCGTCCCGGAACTCGAAAGTGGCCGCCACCGGCAGCGGCTCGGCGATGCCCGTGCCCTCGATCAGCAGGTAGTCGAACCGGCCGTCGTCGGCGAGCCGCCGGACCTCGGTCAGGAGATCCTCCCGCAGCGTGCAGCAGATGCAGCCGTTGGTCATCTCGACGAGCCGCTCATCGGTCCGTGACAGATCGGCACCGCCGCCGCGAACCAGGTCGGCGTCGATGTTCACCTCGCTCATGTCGTTGACGATCACGGCGACCCGGCGGCCCTCGCGGTTGTTCAGGATATGATTGAGAAGGGTCGTCTTTCCGGCTCCGAGAAAGCCGGACAGGACGGTCACGGGAAGGCGGGGATCGGTCATTGTCGCACATCTCTAAATGTAATGTTATAACGTTACATCACCTAGCAACTGCGTTGATGACTGGCAAGGGCGATATTGGCGCGTCGTGAGCGGGGAGAGGGTGCGATCGCGGGATGCCGCAGAAGGCGACAGAGACCGAGTATCCGCGCAGGTGGCGGGCGGCAGGCGGAGGGCGGCGGGTGTCGAAGCGGGCTCCGCTCCAACGCATCCAGACTGCCGGTTCACACGCTCACGGAGCGCCTGCTGCAAGGAATAAATCCAGGGGATTTGCCGCCCGCCTCAGTCGAAAGCGGACTGACCGGTTTTGTGAAGCCACTGAGCAATCGCAGCCGTACGTTGGGGCATTCGGGCGGTCACGATCCGTCGCCGTTCAGAAAGAGATGTTCGAGCACCAAGAAGCGCGCCCCGGTTTCAATCATTTGAGCAAGTCCTTTTCGTTCAGGCCGGCCTGATCCGGCCATGCGCCAGCGCTTCGCGTTCGCGCAGAAGTTTGCAGAACCACAAAGAAGGGTCGCCGGTGCGGGCCTAGCTTCCCTCCATCGAAACCGCCTCATTCGAAGGAGAGAGAAGATGTTCACCAGACGCCAGACCCTGATGGGCGCAGCGGCGGCCGCGATGCTGGCCGTCATGCCTCCCGCCGCCGCGCTCGCACAAGAATCGGCCGCCGCATCGCTTCCGCGTGAGAAGGTGACGCTGGTGGCCCCGCCTTTCGTTCATGCGCACGATCAGGTCGCCCGGAGCGGTCCGAAGGTTGTCGAGTTCACCATGGAGATCGAGGAGAAGCCGGTCGTCATCGATGATCAGGGCACGACCCTCCAGGGCATGACCTTCGACGGCTCGATCCCCGGCCCGATGATGGTCGTCCACGAAGGCGACTATGTCGAGCTGACGCTGATCAATGCGGCGACCAACTCGCTGCCCCACAACATCGACTTCCATGCGGCCACCGGGGCCCTCGGCGGCGGCGCGCTCACCCTGGTCGGGCCGGGCGAGCAGGTGAAGCTGCGGTTCAAGGCGACCCGCTCCGGCACCTTCGTCTATCACTGCGCGCCGGAAGGGCCGATGATCCCCTGGCACGTCGTCTCCGGCATGAGCGGCACGATCATGGTGCTGCCGCGCGACGGGCTCAAGGACGAGGCCGGCAACCCGCTGACCTACGACAAGATCTTCTATATCGGCGAGAACGACTTCTACGTTCCGCGTGACGGCGACAGCAACTTCAAGAGCTACGGATCGCCCGGAGAAGCGTACGCCGACACGGTCGAGGTCATGCGCGGCCTGATTCCCACCCACGTCGTGTTCAACGGCGCCAAAGGGGCGCTGACCGGCGACAACGCCATGACGGCGAAGGTCGGCGAAAAGGTGCTGATCGTCCATTCCCAGGCCAACCGGGACACCCGGCCTCACCTGATCGGCGGCCACGGCGACTATGTCTGGGAAGAAGGCAAGTTCGCCAACCCGCCCGCCAAGGATCTCGAGACCTGGTTCATTCGCGGAGGATCCGCCGGCGCGGCGCTCTACACCTTCCGCCAGCCCGGCCTCTACGCCTACGTGAACCACAACCTGATCGAAGCCGTGGAACTCGGCGCCGCTGCCCACTTCATGGTCGAGGGCGACTGGAACGACAACCTGATGAAACAGCTCGAAGCTCCCGGACCGATCCCGGTCAACTGATGCGGACACGTCAAACCTGAGCCCGGCAATCCGCCGGGCTCAGTCGCTTGGGACCGACCTGTCGACAGCACCGTCCCCAACCTGCCGACCGGCTTTCCGGCGTCCGCCTCGCTCGCCACAGCCGTGCCGAGCCCCCCGCAGCACCACTCCCGGGTGGTTCGACCGGCGCCCGCGCTGCCCATCCTCCGACCGTCTGGAGACCCTCATGTCCATACCGTTCCCGACCAGCCCGTCCTTCCCCGACAGCGACCGCTCGGTTCCGCGTCGGCGCCGCCGCGCCGGCGATCTGTCGCGAGACGGTCGGGGGCGTCTGCTCGCCGCACCGCCGATCCTCTCCTACGGCTTTCGACCGTTCTTCTTCGCCGGCGCCCTGTATGCCGGTCTCGCGATTCCGGTCTGGCTCTGGCTCTATTTCGGCGGCCACGCCATGCCCGGCTCCTTTTCCGGCCTGACATGGCACATCCATGAGATGCTGTTCGGCTATCTGGCTGCCGTCGTCGCCGGTTTCATCCTGACCGCGATCCCGAACTGGACGGGCAGACTGCCCCTGAGCGGCGCTCCGCTTGCCGTCCTGGCGGGCCTTTGGCTCATCGGGCGGCTCGCCTGCGCGGTGGTTGCCAACCCCTGGGCCGCGGCGGGGCTCGACCTTCTTTTCCCGCTGGCGCTGATGGCCTCGGTCTGGCGCGAGGTAATCGCCGGCCGGAACTGGAAGAATGCGCCGATTGCAGCGATGCTGACCTTGTTCGCGCTGGGCAACGCCGCCCACCATGCCGGCAACATCGGCCTTCTGCAGAGCGACGCGGGTGTCCGTCTGACCCTTGGGGTCATCGCCATGCTGATCGCCCTGATCGGCGGCCGTATCGTGCCGAGCTTCACGCGCAACTGGCTCGTGAAGGCTGGCGCAGACCGGCTGCCGGCGAGCATGGGTCGGCTCGACAGGATTGCTCTTCTGACCACGGCCCTCGCTGCCCTGTTCTGGATCGCTGTGCCGGACCGGCCGGTCACCGGAGGACTGCTGCTCGCGGCCGGCGGGCTGATCGCAGCGCGCTTGGCCCGCTGGCAGGGGCAAAGCGTGATGCGCGAACCCATCCTGGCGATCCTGCACATCGGTTACGCTTGGCTGGCCGCATCGCTCGCGCTTCTGGGGCTCGCGGTCCTGGCGCCCGCGATGATACCGGCGAGCGCCGCGCTCCATGCCCTCACCGCCGGGGCCGTCGGCACAATGACCCTCGCCGTGATGACGCGGGCGAGCCTCGGCCACACCGGGCGTCCGATCGAGGCCGATGGCTGGACGGTCGCGATCTACGCGGCCGTCACTTTGGGAGCGCTGGCCCGGGTCGCAGCGCCGTTCGCCGCCGGGGCCTACGGGCCGATCCTGGTCGTCGGGGGTATCCTGTGGAGTGGAGCCTTTCTGGGGTTTGCGGTCCGGTTCGGGCCAATCCTCTGGGGCAGACGCGCGACTGCCCGAGCCTGACCAGAATTCTGGTCAGGCCGGCGGGGCACAACCTCCATAAAGTCACTCAAGCCATTGGTTTCACGGTCGTATTCTCCCCGATGAACGGCTCCGTCGAGCACGAAAGGGTTCGGGGGGCAGGCTCCTCCGAACTCTCCCGGGGGTATGAACGGAGCTCGAATTCGTCTAGTTTCAACCTAGCCTGACGGAAGGACGCGTCCGCCTGAACCAGGTCGTGGCGCCCCTGTCGGGACGGGAGGAGGCCATGACCGAAGATGCATCCGCATCACCGGACGCCGTGCCTCAGGCTTCGCGCCGAGCGGAGCTGATCGCGTTCGTTGTCCTCGCCTTTCTGATCTGGCCGGTCGTGGCCGTCGCCGTCGTCGGCGGCTACGGTTTCCTCGTGTGGATGTGGCAGATGGTCTTCGGACCACCCGGACCACCGGGGGGCTGATATGGCGACCGCGTCGACGCTCAGCCGCAGGGCCTTTCTGACCGGCGGACGAACGGCGACCACGGCGCACGTCGCACCACCTGCAATCGCACCTCCCGGAGTACGATCCGACTGGATCGAAGCCTGCACCGGATGCGGCGCCTGCGTGGACGCATGCCCGACCGGCATCATCCGGCTGGTCGAGGAAGTACCCGGCGTGGATTTTTCGATCGGCGAATGCGTCTTCTGCGGTGGCTGCGCCGAGGCATGTCCGGAGCCGGTATTCGAAGACACCGGACCCCCGACCTTCCCGCACACGGTAGAGATTTCGGACACCTGCCTCGTCCAGGCGGGCATCGCCTGCATGACCTGCCGGGACGCCTGCCCTTCCGAGGCGGTCACGCTCCGCCCGCGGATCGGCGGCCCGTTCCTTCCGGAAATCGATGCCGAACGCTGCACGGGTTGCGGCGCATGCATCGCGCCCTGTCCCGTCGATGCGATTTCGGTGTCCACCGAGCCGACGGAGCCCGCCGATGCCTGATCCCAACGCGCATCACGTCTCAAGTGCCGTGGTCATAACGCGCCCGGAGTGCATGAACGCGGTGGCAGCCGAGATCGCCGCGATGGAAGCGACAGAGGTTCATGCCGCCGAAAGCGGCCGGGTCATCGTGGTGCTGGAAGGCAAATCCGCTGGTGAGTTGGGAAATCGGCTGAACGCGATCGCCGGGATCAACGGCGTGATCGCGGCCAACATGGTGTTCGAACAGATCATTGACACGGAGGCCATCTGAGCATGACGGCAGACATCAATCGCCGCGACCTCCTCAAGGCACAGGCCGCCGCCGTCGCCGCGGCCACCGCCGGGATATCGCTGCCGGCTGACGCCCAGCCGGTCACCGGTGGCGTCGAGTCACTCCAGATCAAATGGTCCAAGGCTCCGTGCCGCTTCTGCGGGACAGGCTGCGGTGTCATGGTCGGCGTGAAGGAAGGCCAAGTGGTCGCCACCCATGGCGACATGCAGGCGGAGGTCAATCGCGGCCTCAACTGCGTGAAAGGCTACTTCCTGTCGAAGATCATGTATGGCGAGGACCGTCTCACCACGCCGCTCCTGCGCAAGCGCAACGGCGTCTACGACAAGGACGGCGAGTTCGAGCCCGTCTCCTGGGACGAGGCCTTCGACGTCATGGCTGAGAAGGCCAAAGCGACGCTTGCCGACAAGGGTCCCTCGGCGATCGGGATGTTCGGTTCCGGCCAGTGGACGATCTTCGAGGGCTACGCCGCCTCCAAGCTGATGCGGGCGGGCTTCCGGTCCAACAACCTCGACCCGAATGCCCGTCACTGCATGGCATCCGCCGCAACCACCTTCATGCGCGCCTTCGGTATCGACGAGCCGATGGGGTGCTACGACGACTTCGAACATGCCGACGCCTTCGTCCTCTGGGGCTCCAACATGGCGGAGATGCATCCGATCCTCTGGACCCGGCTTGCCGACCGCAGGCTTGGCCACGAGCACGTGCGCTGCGCCGTCCTGTCGACCTATACCCACCGCTCGATGGATCTGGCCGACATCCCGATCATCTTCCGCCCCGGCACCGATCTGGCGATCCTCAACTACATCGCCAACCACATCATCGAGACCGGCCGGGTGAACGAGGAGTTCGTGCGCAAGAACACGACCTTCATGCGCGGCGCCACCAACATCGGCTACGGGCTCAGACCGGAACATCCGCTTCAGCAGGAAGCGACGGGGGCCGACAATCCCGGCGACATGGAGCCGATCGATTTCGAGGCTTTCCGTGAGCTGGTCTCGGAATACACCCTGGACCGGGTCTCCGAGCTTTCCGGCGTCGAAGCGGGCTTTCTGGAAGAACTGGCCGAGCTCTACGCCGACCCGGATCGGAAGGTGATGTCGCTTTGGACGATGGGCTTCAATCAGCATGTCCGGGGCGTGTGGGCCAATCACATGGTCTACAACATCCACCTTCTGACCGGCAAAATCTCCGAGCCGGGCAACAGCCCGTTCTCGCTCACCGGCCAGCCGTCCGCCTGCGGGACGGCGCGTGAAGTCGGTACGTTCGCCCATCGGCTGCCGGCCGACATGGTGGTCACCAACCCGGAGCATCGTCACCACGCGGAAGAGATCTGGAAGCTTCCGGACGGCCTGTTGCCTGACAAGCCGGGCTACCACGCGGTGCTGCAGGACCGGATGCTGAAGGACGGAAAGCTCAACTTCTACTGGATCCAGGTCAACAACAACCTGCAGGCAGCGCCCAACAGCGGCAACGAGACCTATCCGGGCTATCGCAATCCCGAGAATTTCATCGTCGTTTCGGATGCCTATCCGACCGTCACCGCGATGGCCGCCGATCTCATCCTGCCTGCGGCCATGTGGGTGGAGAAGGAAGGGGCCTACGGCAATGCCGAACGGCGCACCCACACCTGGCATCAGCTGGTCGACGCCCCGGGGGAATCCCGATCGGACCTCTGGCAGCTGGTGGAGTTTTCCAAGCGCTTCACCACGGACGAGGTCTGGCCGTCAGAGATTCTCGACGCCAATCCCGACTATCGGGGGAAGACCCTCTACGAGGTGCTTTTCGCCAACGGCAATGTCGACCGGTATCCGCTTGAGGAGATCGATCCCGACTATGCCAATGCCGAAGCCGACGACTTCGGCTTCTACATCCAGAAGGGCCTGTTCGAGGAGTACGCCGCCTTCGGCCGCGGCCATGGCCACGATCTCGCACCCTACGACCGCTACCATGAAGTGCGCGGCCTGCGCTGGCCCGTCGTCGACGGCGACGAGACGCGGTGGCGGTTCCGCGAGGGCTACGACCCTTACGTCGAGCCCGGTCGCGGCGTGCATTTCTACGGCAAGCCCGATGGCAAAGCTGTGATCCTCGCCGTTCCCTACGAACCGCCTGCGGAAAGCCCGGACGAGGACTACGACCTCTGGCTTGTGACGGGCCGGGTCCTCGAGCACTGGCATTCCGGCTCGATGACGCTGCGCGTGCCGGAACTCTATAAGGCTTTCCCCGGCGCCCGCTGCTTCATGAACGCTGTCGATGCCCGTGAGCGCGGCCTCAACCAGGGCGCCGAAGTGCGCATCATATCCCGGCGCGGCGAGATCCGCTCCCGGGTAGAGACCCGCGGCCGAAACCGGATGCCCTCCGGAGTGATCTTCGTGCCCTGGTTCGACGCCAGCCAGTTGATCAACCGCACGACGCTCGACGCGACCGATCCCATCTCCAAGCAGACGGATTTCAAGAAATGCGCGGTCAAGATCGTTCCCGCCTGATCGCCCGGCATCGGCTGCCGATCGTCGCCGCCGCCGCAACTCTGCTGTTGGCGACGGCGGCCCTCGCCCAGATGGGACCCGAAGAACTCGTCGGGCCGACGCCCCCATCCGAACCCTCGGCGGCGGAGCCGTTGCCCCGCTGGGTGACCGATGACGTGCGAAAGATGCGGGCCTATCCCGAGCAGCCTCCGGTGATCCCGCACTCGATCGAAGGCTACCAGCTCACGGTCAACGCCAACCGCTGCATGACCTGCCACAAGCGGGAATTCACCCAGGCTTCGGGCGCGCCGATGATCAGCGTGACCCACTACATGGACCGCGAAGGCCAGATGCTCGCTGACGTGTCGCCGCGTCGCTACTTCTGCACCGAGTGTCATGTGCCTCAGGCCGACGTTCAGCCGCTGGTCGGCAACACCTTCGTCGACATGAGTGATCTCGGTGTCGGCAAAGCCGGGGATGAGTAGGAGATGGGCCGCCTCAAAGCCTTTCTTCTCCAGGCCTGGCGGATCGTCTCCTCGCCGGCCGGAAAGCTCAGCCTTGGGTTCCTCACGCTGGGCGGTTTCGTCGGAGGCGTCATCTTCTGGGGCGCGTTCAACACCGCGTTGGAAATGACCAACACCGAACAGTTCTGCATCTCCTGCCACGAGATGGAGAGCAACGTGTTCGAGGAGCTGACCAGGACGGTCCACTTCACCAACCGGTCCGGCGTTCGGGCCTCCTGCCCCGACTGCCATGTGCCGCACGACTGGACCGACAAGATCGCGCGCAAGATGCAGGCCTCCAAGGAGGTCTGGGGCCACATCTTCGGCTCTATCGACACGCGGCGGAAGTTTCTCGACCATCGCCTTGCGATGGCGAAGCGGGAATGGGCGCGGCTCAAGGCCAACGACAGCCTGGAATGCCGGAACTGCCATTCGGAAGTGGCGATGGATCTCTCCAAGCAGACCGAACGTGCCGCGGAGATCCACCAGCGCTACCTGATGTCCGGCAAAGCCACCTGCATCGACTGCCACAAGGGCATCGCCCATCAGCTTCCGAACATGGAGGGCGTGGAGCCCGGCTGGCAACCGCCGCACGGGACAGCCGACGAGCCGCTGCCTCAGGCACGCCGGATCGATGAACTCAAGCGCTACGCGGCAACCATCGACGGGTAGCGCCGTCCGGGACCGAGAGCTTCGTCCCCCGGACGGCGGGATTGGGACCTGATTTCCGATTGGCCCCGGCCCGGCGACTGCGCGATCCTGCCGGTCCGCGGCCGGGCCCGGCTATTTCGCCGCCACCTGGGTGGAGAAGATGTCGGCGAAGACCGTCTTGGCCTTGCCCGGATGCCTCACGTCCTGCGCCTCGGCGAGGTTCGTGGGCTCGCCGACCTCGATGACCGCGACCATGCCCATGGCGTAGTGGGGCATGCATTTGATGCCGTAGATGCCTTCCTGATCGAGGGTCACGACGACCTCTTCGTTGAACTTGCCCTTGAACGGCTGCGCGCCATCGGGAACCATGCCCTTGATGGTCTCCGCGTTGTGTCCCTTGTCGGTCGCGACGAACCGGACGGTGTCGCCGGGCGCGGCCTTCACATAGGCGGGCTCGAACACCATCACGCCGGCTTCGCCCTTGTTCAGCATCTTGATCTCGAATTCGGCGGCGTTGGCCGCGCCGGCGAAGCCAACGAGCGCTCCAAGCGCCACGGCTGCGATTGTCTTGTTCATGGTTCTGGTCCTTCCTGTCTGGAGCACGACGGCGTCTTGCCGTTGAGGAAGGAGTAGACCTGCAGCGGCCGTCTTTTTTGTGCTTTCGCAAACTCCGCGGCGGTAGGCTTGACAGAAGGCCTGCGCGGGGCCGGACTCGTCGGACCGTGGTGCTGGTCCGCCGGCGCCATTCACGGCACGCGGCACTGAAGGAGCCCTCCATGCCGACGCTCGACCGTTCGCTCATTCGCGATCTGCCGTCGTTTCGCGGGCTTGAAGCAGACGATCTCGACCTGATCCTGTCTCGCGCCTGGTCGGCGCACTATCCGGCCGGCAGCGAGGTGTTCGGCCAGGGCGAAGAGAACCGCTCCTTCTTTCTGCTCCTGTCCGGTCACCTCCGCGTGGTGAAGACATCCCCTGACGGCCATCAGGTGATCGCCCGCTACATCAACGAAGGCGAACTGTTCGGCATAGGGGTGGCACTCGGCATGCCGACCTATCCGGCCAGCGCCGTCGCGGCGGTCGATTCCGTGGCACTGGCCTGGCCGAACGGCTTCTGGAACGAACTGCAATCCCGACTGCCGTCGGTCGGTCACGCCGCCTACGAGACCATCGGCGCCCGCCTCCAGGAAACACAGGCCCGGGTGGTCGAGGCGTCCACGGAGCAGGTCGAGCAACGCGTCGCCCACACCCTGCTTCGTCTCGTCAATCAGTCGGGACGGAAGATCGCCGATGGCATCGAGATCGACTTTCCGATCACCCGCCAGGACATCGCGGAGATGACCGGTACGACGCTTCACACCGTCAGCCGCCTGCTCAGCGCGTGGGAGGACGAGGGTCTCGTGCGCAGCGCCCGCAAGAAGGTGGTCGTGACCGATGCCCACGGGCTGCTTCTGATCGCCGAAGCCCGGAAGAAGGGCTAGCGCCGCGCGCCCTTCGGCGCGTGAATGCCGGGCCTAGCCTTTAACCCGTGTCCGCCCGCTCACCGCCGACAGCCGCCTCGATGAGATCGGCGGTGAAGCACGCTTCGTCGACCCCGTGCGCGGCACATGCCTCCGCCACGGTGTGGAACGCGTTGATCGGACATCCGATGCACAGCATCCGGTACCGTATGAGAACGCCTATCGTGGCGGGCCAGGTTCGCATGAGGTCATCGAGGACCATGTCGGGGCCCACCGCGCACGGGTCTGTCATTCCAAGCTCCTGCCGGTTTCCTGCAGGAAAGCGCGTGTGCGCCCGTCCGACGTTGCGCTTCGACAAGCTCGATTGACGGTCTCTTGCGATCGGATAACCCGTCACGGAACCCGCAACGCTGTCAATTCGAGGCGGCTACGAACGCACTTCCGAACGGACAAAGCTGTCCGGAAGAGACGCAAGGCCAAACAACCGACATTGTCAGTCAGACAGACGCGGACGGGGCTGTTGTTCGTGCCTCAATCCGAACTATTCCGGCCGGGCGTGGTCGAAAGAGCCGCTGATGCCAGCCCCTTCCGCGTCCGCGCGAAGATCGAATTCCGCCCCGTAGCTCTCGCCCGTGCGGGTGATCGTGACGGACCCGGCGGCGGGCTCGCCGTTGACCCGCGCCGTCAGCAGGCCGTCGTTGCCCGGCTCGTAGGTACCGATCTCCGGCTCTTCGGAAAAAGCAATGTGCGCCGCTGGCTCGTCGTGGAACCCGGTCGAGAGGGAGAAGGCAGGGCCGGCGCCGCTCACGTCCGTCTTGACCGTGTCGAACGCGGGCCCTTCGAGCTTTCCGCTGCCGCTGATCGACGCCTCCAGGCCGGGCGCATAAGGGATTCCCTTGAAGGCACCGCGCACGGTGATTGCATCGCCGTCACCCATCAGCGGGCCCATCGTTAGGGCGAAGCGGCCGGTGGCGCCGTCCCGATCCATCCGCACGATCTCCACCGCGCCTTCCGGATCCGATGCAAACGGGGTCGGCCGGCCACCGAGCGGACCGGCGACCGCGGAGACGGCGAGCGGAACCGCGCTCGGTCCGACGTCGAAAAAGGCCTCTTCGACCGCGTGCATGCCGGGCTCCACCGCGTCGGTCACATGAAGACCGACGGTGACGCCGGGGTTGTCCACCCCTTCCATCTCCACCAGGGCGGACCCGAGCGCCATCGAGATCACGAAAGGGCCGGTCTCGTTGGTCGCGTCCGGGGCAAAGTCGTCATAGGTGTAGCGCGCGCGCTGACTGGCCTCGCCGGAGATGATCCCCGTTTTCGGCGTACTGGCATCGGCCGTCGTCACCGGGACGGTCGTCGCTTCGGCCTCAGCGGCTCCGCTGACCCAGAGCGAATACTGGCCGGGGCCGAGTGCATCCAGGGCGGGCAGATCCGCTGACGGGCTTTGGGCCAAAGCACAGGCCGGCACCAACAGCACGGCAAGGGTGCCCGTTGCGGCAAGGCTTGCGGGGAATGATTTCATCGAGGCTCTCCAGGATTTGTTGTCAGTCGTGCCCTTTCGCGATTGGGATCCCCGCGGCCGGCGCCGCGGCCGGGGCCATCGGGCGGGTTCCCGGACTTCGAACTTCCGCCTTCCCCCAACCGACCTATTCGGCCGCCAGGATCTCGATCCGGTCGAACTCCACCACGGTCTGCTTATCGCCCCACGTACCTGCAAAAAGGGCCGGATCGCCGGCCGCCCGCAGCACCTGCACCGGCTCGGTCTCGATCACCTCCGGCCCCCCGTCGGTCATCGCCCAGCCATTCATCTCCAATCGGGCTCGATACTCCCGTCCTTGCTTGGCAAGCACCAGGCGGACGCCCTTCTCCTTGAAGTCGGTGAGAATGCGCGCGAGGTCGTAGCCACGAATGTCGCCGGCGATCTCAACGGAATCGCTGGTTGCGTTGCCACCTGAAGTGCTGGTGATCTGCAGGTGCATGTCATCGTTGGAATTGCCCTGCCGGTAGATCCGCGCGACGATGTTGTTTTCCGGATCGGAGAACAACGCCACCTCGACCACCGCCTTACGGCCGCCGAGTGTTTGCACTTCACCCAGTTCGGCCCTGAACTCGGCTGCGATCTCCCAGTCACCCTCCGGAAGCTCCGCCTCACGCCAGCGGAAGACATTCGGCTGCTCCGGATCGTCGATGTTGCCGGGCCGAGCGGTCAGCGCCACGAGCTTGCCACCGTCCAGCACATAGTTCTGCGGAGCGGGGTGCGCGATTTCCCATCCCGCTCCGAGTTCGGCGCGATCGAACTCGTCGACCGCGATCGGTCCGGCCGGCTCCGGTTCAGGCTCCGCGGCGACCTCCTGCAGCGCGCCGGTCAGGCTTTCGGCATCCTCGGCCGCGAGGTAGCGACCGCCGGTCGCCTCGGCCAGACACGCAAGCTGGTCGGTGCTCTCTGCGATATCGAAGCCGATCACATGTGTCTTGAGACCGGTGCCACCGGCCGCCAGTTCATCGCCGAGAGCGCACAGATCGGCGCCGCAATTCTCCAACCCGTCGGTGACGACGATAACCGACGAGGACATCGCGTCGCCGATCGCATCGGAGGCGGCACGCACCGAGCCGCCGATCGGAGTCTTGCCGCGCGGCGTTACCTCGGACACGGCCGCGTTGACGGTATCCATGTCGAGCGGGCCGGGCGCGACCAGGGTTTCGATGTCGCCGCAGTCGGCTTCCCGGCGATGCCCGTAGGCCATCAGCCCGAGAGCCCGGCCCTCCGGCCAGTCGGCGACCAGCCGTCCGATCGCCTCTCGAGCGATCTCGATCTTGGACGTGCCGTCGATCTGGCCCCACATCGAGCCGGATCCGTCGAGCACGATCATGGTCGTCTCGCTCGAGGTCTCCGGCTGCGCACTCGCCGGTGCGGCGGAGAGGCAGAGCGCACCCAGCGTCGCTAGCATCATCCATCGCTGCATGTCTTGGCTTCCCTTGCTGTTCATTGGCTCAAGCGCGGACCTGACGCGCAGGTCGCGGGGCTGTCGTTGTGCAGGTGCACCCATCAGCTGCTCGGCTCTGGGCACTTAGGAGATCGTCACGTCCCTCGCCGCGAACATCGCGGATCTGCAGCGCCACCTGCTCCGCGCGGAGCTCGATCCGTCCGTTGCCGATACGCTTCCGTCGGAAATCGCCACGCGGGCTCCCGCCCTCGCCTACTTCACTTCGATTATCGCCCGGCTCAGCACCGCCTGCCCCGGGATGTCGAGGAACCGAAACTCGTAAGATCCCGGCGCGTCCGGCATGGTGAAGCTCATCGGCGGCTCGTTGCCGACCTTGTGCACCTCGATCCATGTGAAGTCGGCCTGGTCAGCCTTGGCGAGCGCGATCCGCTGGTCGGCGCTGTCGGAACCTCCCGTCCAGCCCACCTGGATCTCCTCCCCGGGGCTGGCCGTCTTCGGCACGTCAAGCGAGGCGCCGGCATCGAGGGCCGCCGTCTCCGGCACGATCTCCACCTGCGTGCTAGCCAGCATCCGCCGGCCTTCGTCGAGCACGTAGCGCACTTCGTAGAGGCCCGGCTTCTCGGGCGCACGCAGCGTGGTGGCGTCGCCGTCGCCGACCCGCTCGTGATTGCCGATCTCGTCCTCCTCGGAACCCGCCGGAACCACCGTGATAATGTCGCGTCCGCTCGGCGCGGTACCGGTCCAGCTGACCTCAATCTCTCCCTTGGCCCGGACCGTGTCCGTGGCCGACACCGAGACGTCCGGCTCCGTCACCTCGACGGTCGCATCGGCAAGCGGACGCCGGCCCTCGTCGAGCACGTAGCGCACCTGATAGAGGCCGGGCTTGCCGGGAGCCCGCAGCTTCGCCGGGTTGCCGTCGTTCACCCGTTCGTGGTTGCCGATCTCGTCCGCTTCCGCCCCCATGGGAACGATCGTCAGGATGTCGCGGCCGCTCACCGTGCCGCTCCACGACACCTCGAATGAACTTCCCGCGACCACGCTGTCCGGAGCAGAAATCTGGACCTGCGCGTCGGTCACCTCGACCGGCACCGAGGCCAGCACACGGCGCCCTTCGTCGAGCACATAGCGCGCTTCGTACATGCCGGGCTCGGCCGGCGCCCGCAGCGTCACCGGCTTGCCGTCGTTCACCCGCTCATGGTTGCCGATCCGGTCGTCGTCCGAGCCCGCCGGCACGATCGTCAGGATATCCCGGCCGTTCACCGTGCCGCTCCACGACACCTCGAACGAGCTTCCCGCAACCACGCTGTCCGGCGCAGAAACCTGCACCTGCGCGTCGGTCACCTCGACCGGCACCGAGGCAAGCACGCGGCGCCCCTCATCGAGCACGTAGCGCGCCTCGTACATGCCGGGCTCGGCCGGCGCCCGCAGCGTCACCGGATTGCCGTCGTTCACCCGCTCGTGGTTGCCGATCCGGTCGTCGTCCGAGCCCGCCGGCACGATCGTCAGGATATCCCGGCCGTTCACCGTGCCGCTCCAGGACACCTCGAGCTCGCCGCCCCGCGTCACGCTGTCGGGCGCCGAAATCTCGACCTGGGGATCCGTCACCTCGACGGAGGCGGAGCCCAGCACCTCGCGCCCCTCGTTCGAGACATAGCGCACCTCGTACATGCCGGTTTCGGCCGGCGCCCGAAGCGTGACCGGATTGCCGTCGCTCGCCCGCTCATGGTTGCCGATCTGGTCGTCGTCGGCTCCGGTCGGCACGATCGTCAGGATGTCGCTGTCGTCGAGCGTCTTGCTCCACGAGGCTTCGAAGTCGCCACCCGCCGGAATGCTTGCCGGAGCCGTCACCTCGATGTCCTCGGTCGGCTCCGGCTCGGGCTCGGGTTCCGGCGCTGCCTGCGTGACTTCGGAGCCCACTTCCTTGAAGGCATCGCGCAACTCACCGGCGTTCGCCGCGGTCAGGAACCGGCCTCCCGTCTCCTCGGCAATGCAGGCAAGGCCCTTCTGCTCCTCCGCGCTGTCGAGGCCGAAGCCGATGACGTGGGCGGTAAAGCGCACGCCGCTGCGCTTGAGCTGTCCGGCGAGCGCGCACGGATCGCGGTTGCAGCTCTCGATCCCGTCGGAGATGACGACAACGGTCGCCGGGTTGTCGCGATAGGACAGCGTCTCCGCCGCCTGCTCGATCGCGGAGGTGAGAGGGGTCTTGCCGCGCGGCACGATGCCCTCGACGTTCGACATGAACGCGTCCCGATCCATCGGGCGAGGCGGAATGATCGTCTCGATGTCCGAGCAGTCCGCCTCGCGGCGATGGCCGTAGGCCATCAGGCCGAGATTCGTGTCCTTGTCCCACGCCCCGACAAGCTCGGTCATCGCGTCGCGCGCAATCTCGATCTTCGCGGTGCCGTCGATCTGGCCCCACATCGAGTTCGACCCGTCGAAGATGACCATGACGTCATCCGCCGCCCGCGCGCTTCCCGTACCGCCAAGCGTCAGCGTGCAGGCGATGAGACCGAGGCATATGGCTCGGAGCATGTGGATTCCCCCTTCTGTTCGCTGGTTCCGCATCGGGATCGCCTAGCCGCCAGCAAAGGCGGCGGAGATCCCGCCCGCGCGCGTGCCGTCGCCCTTGCCACCCTCGCCGCCGGTGCGGCGTTCGCCGAGGTCGAGCACGTCGACGACGTTGAAGATCATCTGGATTTCCCTGAGCAGTTCTTCCGCCCGCTCGCGGTCGGTGGCGTCCTTGCCCACGGCACCGCCCTCGAAGAAGTCGGCGTCCGTTCGCAACGCCACCAGGAGACGGTTGCCGCGAAAGGCGAGCGACATGCGCTTGCCGGCGTTCAGCCGCCCGGCGAGCGAGACCAGCCGCTCCATGAAACGAGGCTGAAGCAGGTAGCGCGCCTCGACCTGATCGTCGGAATAGACCTCGAACTGGCGCTCGAACTCGGGATCCTCGAGCGTCACGCGTTCGCCGCTCTGCGTCAGCCCCTTCAGCTTGTTGCCGAGCCAGGTCATGTCCGACAGCACCACGGTGTCGCCGCTGAAGGGCTCGGCAAAGCCATAGGCCAGCAGCAGGCCATCGAAGGCTTCCTCGCTCTTCCTGTCGATGGAATTGCCGCGGCTGTTGTCGCGGACTCTCGTCAGCACAGCCTCGCAGATCTGGATATCGACGCCCCGATGCCTGCCGGAAATCCCGTCGCGCAGCCGGTGCTTGTCGAAGCGCGGAAGGATCTCGGCGTCGCGGAAAGCGTCAATCGGGAAGTCGAAGCCTTTCGTCTTGTAGTCGAGGCCGAAAAAGGCACACGTCCGGCCCACCAGGATCCGCTTGAACGGAGCGCGCGCGAGCTTGCCGAGCAGGATCGCACCGCCGATCCCCCCGAACAGGAGCGCGCCGCCGGCGAAGCCGAGCGTATCGCGGTCCATCCCGAGGCTCGGCGCCAGCATGCCGGCCGACAGGAACAGCAGCAGCCCCACGCCTGAGAGGCCCCACAACGCCCTGACGCCGAAAGCCATGAGCTTGCGGCGTCCCTCGATCTGCGCCAGATCGGGGGCAATCTCGGCCTCGTAGTAGGCACCGAAGTCGGCACGGTCGAATCCGGTCTCTTCGCGGCTTGCCACGCTCTTCATTCTTCCCCTCATTCTCACTCGGTCGAGGCTTTCGGCAGGTTGATGTAGCTGTCGGCGTCGATCGGCCGGCGCACCGCCTCGTCCTCGATCTCGAAGAACGGCATGGCCTGGACACCCGCGATGCCGGCGATGAGCGGGCCGGGCCAAACCTGGATGGCGCTGTTCAGGTCGGTGACGGCGGAATTGTAGAAGCGCCGCGCTGCGGAGATGTGCCCCTCGACCTCGTTGAACGTCTCCTGCGCCTGCACGACCGTCTCGCTGGAACGCAGCTCCGGATAGTTCTCTGCCAGCGCGAAAAGTTGGCGGACGCCGGCCTGGAGCGAACCTTCCGCGTCGAGATGCTCGCGCACCTCCGCCTGCTGGTTCGGGTCGTAGGGCTTCTGCGCCTGGTTGCGCAGGTCCGTCACCCGCGTGAGCAGGTCACGCTCGTGCGCCATGAAGCGGTCGGCGAGCTTGAGGATGTTGGGCAGAAGGTCGTGGCGCTTGCGCAACTGCACGTCGATGGACGACAGCGCCTCCTGAGCCCTGTTCCGCCGCCGGATCAGGGTCGCGTACCAAATATAGCCGATGACCAGCACAATGGGGCCGATCACCCAGAACCAGACACTCATGGTGGATTTCTCGTGGCTCCCTTCGCCGGCCGCGAACGGCACTCCAGCCCGGCTCGCGGACACGCCGCCGGCCGAACCGATGCTGAGGAGGCTCTACTACGGACGCTCCCAGCCCGCCCCGTTCGTTCGGACGGGCTGCCGGCGTGTCTTGTGGCTGCGACCCGAGGGCGGGGCGCTGGCGTGGTCTTCGCCGAGCTCGGCGGGGACGAGCGGCAGCTGGAGCGTGAAGGTCGAGCCGAGCCCTTGCTTGGAGCGAAGGCTCAGCGAGCCGCCCAGCGTTTCGGCGATCCTGCGCGAGACGTTGAGCCCGACGCCGGTGCCGGGATAGCCGGCCGCGGTGCGGGCACGAAAAAAGCGGCTGAACACCTGCCCCTGCTCATCGTCGGGAATGCCGATCCCGTCGTCCCGCACCGAAAAGGCGAGCGAATCGCCATCAGCCTGCAGCGTGACGACGACGCGCTCGCCCTCCGGCGAATACTTGATGGCATTCGACAGGAGATTGGCGAGCACCTGCTCGACGAGAACGGGATCGCTGAGCACCCGGCGCGGCACGTTGGCACCGACGTTCAGGTCGACCAGGCGTCCCGGCGTGGCCTCAAGCTGTCGATGCCGGACGTTTTCCAGGAGCGCCACCGGATCGCAGACCTGCTCGCAAACCTCGATCTTTCCGGCATCGGCCTGCATGCCATCGAGCGTGGTGTCGATCAGCGTCGTCAGGTCCCCGATCAAGTGGCGCATCCTGCGCACGCGCTGCGCGATCTCCTCGCGCGGCATCAGCTCTCCGCGCCGCAGGATGCGCTGCATCGAGGCGTCCATGACCGACAGCGGCGTCCGGAACTGATGCGACACCAGGTCGACGAAGCTGCGATACGCCTCGCGCATCTCGGTTTCCCGGCGCAGGGCCTGCTGCGCCTGCTGATTGGCGAGCACGGCCCGCACCATCAGGATGGAGATCATGCCGCCGAGCCCGGCGATGGCGAGGATCGAGGCGATCACCTGAACGATGGCGGAATGCTCTGCGTCGAGCCGTTCCCCGATGGCGTTCCACTGACTGACCATGGCCTTGTTGGCAGCCCGGCCGAGCAGTTGTTCGAGAGGCCCCAGCACGCCGTGGATGCGGCCGGCCAGCTCGACGTCTCCCACCGACAGCGAGGAGACCTGGGGATCCAGGGCGAGTACGTCCTGCTTCCGCCTCTCGATAGGTTCGGCAAAGCCGCGATCGGCCAGATAGCGGGCTTGCGGCCCCTGGGTCAGCAGGTTGAGGCGGCTCAGCAGCACGTTGTAGCGCCGCTCGAGCGCCACGTCGCCGGGCACGCCCCCCGCGCGCCGCGCCACCGCGCTGTCGAGAAGCAGCGTCGCGGCATGCGCCTGGGAGAGCGCCCACAGCATGTTGTTGTCGACGTGGCGGCGCGTCTCGGCCGCCGGCCCCCAGAGCCGGACGAGCGCGAAGACGAGCAGCATGACGAATGCGAATATCGCGACACCTGAGACGGAAAAGGCGAGCCGGGCCTTCCTGCCGCCGATCATCGGATCTTCAGCCGGTCGAGCTGCCAGACCCATCGGTAGTCGTAGCGGATGTCCTGCAGCTCGGCGTACTGGTCGCGCGGGTAGACGATCCAGAGCGGACCCTTGTCGCGCGCCGTCAGCCGCTTGCCGTCCATCCGCAGCGCCACCAGCACCTCGAAGCGGGAAAAGTCGTCCAGCGGGATGTCGACGACATAGTCGTTGAGGGCGTGCGCCACCGCCGTTTCGCCGTGCGCCCCGACCGCGTCCAGCAGGTCCTGCATCCGGAAGCCGCGGAAAGTCTTCACACCGTCGGTGACGACAGTGGTGGTCTTCAGCGTGTGCTGCGGCAAGGCCGTCAGCCCGTCTCGATCGAACACCGCCGTGTCGCCGTCATTGGTGCAGTCGATCGACCCGGAAATCTCCAGCAGGACTTTTCCGGTCGGTTCCGGCAGGTCGCACGCAGCCTCCGCAGAGCGCGGGGTCGACACCGACAGAACGGACAGTGCGACGACGAGCGGCACCATAAGCCGCCGCAGGCCAGCGGCTCCCGGGCCCGACCCCCTTGCCGCCGGATCCTTCCCTCTCGCCTGCATCACGTCTCCCCACGCGCCGATGATGCGCGCGTCGAAGCACACCAAAACCGGCCGCGCGTGTCCATGGCCGGGCAGAAATTCGTGCCGATGGTTCTGTGTTACTCGGCGGGGGCCGGCGCGTCCGCGGACGGCGCAGCCGTGCCGCCCTGCATCGCCTGCTCCTTCAGCCGGCGGAACTTGCCGGAAAGCTGCTCGAGTTTCGCATCCCAGGCCGGATCCGGCTCCTGTCCCTCGATCGTCCGGAAATAAACCTCCATCATGCAGGTGATGGCGAACGGCTCGAGAAGGGCCGCCTTGACGCTCCAGGCGAAGAGGAGCGCGAAGACGAGCCCGCCAGCCGACCAGGCGCCCGGGATGACGTAGACGGCAAGCGCCGCCGGCGCCAGCATGACGAGGAAGACCAGGAAGGACAGGCCGTAGACGAAGACGGCCAGCCAGGCGGCGTTCTTGAACATCGGCCTGTAGTTCTGGCCGTAGAGGACCAGCCCTTCGCGCGCGGACTCCCAGGCATTGGTCGAGCGGGTGCGGATCGCATAAGCGAGGATCACCTCGTCGACGAAGCCCACCGCGATGCGCAGGAACGCATGCGCGACGCCGACGAGCTGCTGCACGCCGGGGATCGGCACCAGCGTGAGAACGCCGCGCACCAGGCCCGTGATCGCCTGGATGACGCCGGCGATCAGCCGGTCGACGCCGAAGAGGATGCTCGCCTGCCCGAAGCGTTCGGTGACGACGTGCCTTGCATGCCCGATCTGCGAGCGGCCCTGCGGCATCTCGCGGCCGTCGAGCAGCTCCACCAGCACCGCGATGTGCCCGGCCTTCACGATATAGAGGATGTAGCTGCGCAGGAGATACATCACCGCGGCGACGCCACCGAAGCCGATGATCCCGCCCCAGAACGTCGTGGTCGCCTGGAAGTCGGCGTCTCCGAACCCGCCGACGCCCCATCCGACGCCCGCGCCGACGCCGGTGACGAGCACGTAGGCCACCGCCGCGCCAAAATAGATCGCCATCCTCAACAGGATGAAGGGCATCGTCCGGACCATCAGGCTGAGGGCCCGCGCAATCGAGAAATCCCACATCTCTGCTCTCTCCTCCGTGGCCCGCGGGCCGTTCACGTCGGTCCTTAGCCGGGGATGGGGTGCGTGTCCCCGTCCGAACGGACAGGCACCGGCGCATCGTCAATGCCGTGACGTACGACACTGCATCACACCCCGTGACTCCGGCTCCATAGCGAGAAAATGTGTCGGTCAGTCTCGAATCTCAGTCCGGCCAGCGGCCATGCGAGGACAAATCCGTGCTATCCAGTGCCAGTGACGCCGGCAGGCCGATCATCCTCTGCGTCGAGGACGAGGCCGACCTTCGCCGTGACATCGCGGAAGAGCTCGCCTCGAGCGGATACGATGTGCGTCAGGCCTCCGACGGGCTCGAGGCCCTCACGGAACTCCAGACGACCCGCCCCGACCTCATCCTGTGCGACATCACCATGCCCCGCCTCGACGGCTACGAGCTGATGAAGTCCGCACGGCTGAAGCATCCCGAGCTGGCCGACGTGCCGTTCGTGTTCCTGACGGCCCTCAGCAGCCGTGACGACATCCTGTCGGGCAAGCTCGCCGGGGCTGACGACTACCTGGTGAAGCCGGTCGACTTCGACCTGATGCTGGCGAGCATCGAGGCGCGTCTCAGCCAGGTCAGGCGCGTGCGCGGGAAGGTGCGTGACGAACTGGAGACCGCCAGGCGGGCCGTCGGCGGCTTGCAGGGCGGCGGCGAGGACTGGACGGCCGCTGCCGCCGGCGCGCTCGACCTGATTGCGGTCGGGGTCGTGCTGACCGACCGGTCGCGCCAGGTCGTCTTCGCCAATCGCGCCGCCAGGCGCCTGGCCGAGGAAGACGACGGGATCGGCATCGGGACGACGCTGCAACCGGCGTCGCCGGACGCGACGGGACGGCTGAGCGCAGCCTTGCGCCGTGTCGCCGAGCTGGCCGCGCGCGGAAACGAGGAGCAGATCGGGCTCAGCCTGCCGCGTCCGTCCGGCCGGCGCGACCTGCTCGCGATCATCTGCGCCTTGCCGCAGGAGGCTGCGACCGGAGACGGAGGACCGACGTCGATCGTCTTCCTGTCGGACCCCGATCGCCGCCCCGCCTTCTCCGACGCGTTCATCGCTCCCCTGTTCGGGCTGACGTCGGCGGAATCGCAGCTGGCGCTGGCGCTCGCCGAAGGCAAGCGGCGCGAGGACATCGCCCGCGAGTTCGGCATCTCGCAGACGACCGTCGCCTTTCACATGCGCAACCTCTTCCAGAAGACCGGCACGCATCGCCAGGCCGACCTGGTGGCACTGCTTCTGGTCGGACTTGCCGCCGTCTCGCCCGAAACCGGCTGAGCCGGCCGGCCTCATCAGGGCCAGGCCGCCTGCCTGGTCTCCGTGCGTCCGGTCCACGTCACGCTTTTCCATCGGATCTCGGGTTTCAAAAGGACAAGCCGCGGTTACTCGTCCTCTCAGCACGTTTGGCAATGGCCCGGTTGGGCGGCGGACCTGCGCATCGTAAAGGCGAGCGCCCGACGACCGGGAGCCAAGACCCGCCAGCCTCCACGGCCATGCTCTCCAACTCGACGCAGTTTGGATACAGGCGGAACGCGACCAATTTAATAAATATCTGTAATTGTTAGCAGAATTCGTCGCTCTATCGTCGCGTTCCCGTTTACTTGTCTCTCTTGTTTCGCCGATAGTGATAGAGGGGAGATACAAATGACGTCGCTCTATCGGGACACTGCAGACCGACTTCTGACCGAGCTGGAGTCCGGCGCATGGCGCGAAGGAGCGATGATCCCCTCCGAGGCGCACCTGCAGGAGACCTTCGGCATCAGCCGAACGACGGTGCGCCGCGCCCTCGCCCTGCTGGAGCGCGACGGACACATCGAACGCCGCCAGGGTCTCGGGTCGTTCTACCGCTCCCGCAAGATTGGCAAGTCGATTTCGAGCCGGGTCGATTTCCATACGGAGGGCCGCACGCACGGGCAGATGCCCTCCACCCGCGCCCTCTCCTTCACCGCGCGCAACGCCACCATTTCGGAACGGGCGATCTTTGGTCCCGAGGCCCGCGGAGGGGTCGTCGAGCTGAGGCGGCTGAGGCTGCTCAACGGCCAGCCGACGGTGTTCCAGATCTCTGTGCTGTGCCATGTCGGCATTCAGGACCTGAAGCGCTCCGATTTCGAGAACACCTCGCTCTATGCTCTGTTGTCGTCCCGCTTCGAGCTGGTTGTCTCCGACGTCGACGAGACGCTTGAGGCCGTGAACGCCGATGGCGACGTCGCTCAGGTGATGGGTATCGAACCCGGCATCGCGATCTTCAACACCCACCGTATCGCCCGCGACGCCGCGGGCCGTGTGGTCGAACTTTCCAATAATTTTGTCCGGGCGGACCGCTACTATTTCTCCTTCTCCGGCTCGATCGAGGAATTCGGACGATGAGCTCCATCCTGGCCGTCGATCTCGGCGGGTCGGCGCTGAAGGCCTGCCTGTTCGGCCCCGAGGGCGACGTGCACGGACAGGCTTCCGTGCCGCTGTCCTTCGACGAGGACCCGACCGGACGGTCGGAGCAGGATCCGGACGTCTGGTGGCAGGCGCTGGTGCGCTGCGCCTCCGAGATCGCGGAGACCAGCGCGACCGCCTTCGACGATGTGGCCGCGGTCGCGATCTGCGGTCTGACGCGCACGCAGGTCTTTCTCGGGGCGCGCCGGCAGGTCCTGCGCCCGGCCATCGGCTTCCGCGACACCCGCGCCCTCGGTCCCGCCAGGGAGGCGCTGGCAAGCCCCTCCGTCGCGTCGCATCCGGCGGCAGATCATCTGAACGCCTTCCATCCGATGTCGCGGCTGTTGTGGCTCAAGCACAACGAACCGGAAGCCTGGGCGGCGACGCGCCTGGTCCTCGACCCGAAGGATTACCTCAACCTGCGCCTGACCGGTCACGCCCGCTCGGATCGGATATCCCAGCACTGGCTGCTGATGAGCCTGCGCGGCGGCTCGCCCTCGCTGGCCGAGGTCGCCGGCATCGACCGGGACGTCCTTCCCGAGATCGGCACACCGCACGACGCCGTCGGCGAGGTCCTTCCCGATCTTCCGGGGCCGCTCGCGCGGCTCGCCGGCGCCCGCGTCTTCTGCGGCAGCAACGACACCTGGACCGGCGTCGCCGGCCTCGGCGCCCTGCACCCGGGACGCGCCTACTGCATTTCCGGATCTTCCGAGGTTTTCGGCCTGATCAGCACGCGCCCCGCCGACGCCGCCGGACTGATCACCATTGCCTGGGGGGAAGACACCTGGCAGATCGGCGGCCCCGGCCAGAACGGTGCCAACGCGCTCACCTATTTCACCGACCTGCTCAACCCGGGCGACGGCCCGTTCTCCGACCGACTTGCCGCGCTGCTCGCCCGATCCACAAGCAAGCGGCCGCTTCTGTTCCATCCCTACCTGCACGGCGAGCGCACCCCGTTCTGGGACAGCGACCTGCGCGGCAGCTTCTTCGGGCTGACAGCGGCGCACGGGCCGGGCGACATGATCCGTGCCGTGATGGAAGGCGTCGCCTTCGTCAACCGGACGGTGCTCGAGCGCGCGGAGACCGCCGGCGGAGACCGGGCCACGGAGATCCGCATCGCCGGCGGCGGCGGTCGCAGCGCCGTGTGGAACCAGATCCGCGCCGACATTCTCGGCCGGCCGGTGCTCGCCGCCCCGGATCGGCAAATGGGACTGCAGGGTTGCCTCGCGATCGCGCGCGTCGGCCTCGGGCTCGACCCGGACATCGGTACCGCCGGAGACACGATCGCCACCGACTTCGACCGCTTCGACCCCAACCCGGTGGCCCGCGCCCGCTACGACGCGCTGTTCGACGTCTTTCAGGACAGTCACGAGGCCGTCGCCACCACCTCCCATCGCCTCGCCGACATCGGGCGCAGCTGCTTTGCAAGCCCGGCGAGGACATCCGCGCAGAGCCAAGGAGTTGCATCCGCATGAAGACGTTGTTTCAGGACCGCTATGGCGAGGCCAAGCTGTTGATCGGCATGGTGCACACCCTGCCCATGCCCGGCTCCCCGCTGTACGATCGCACCGGCGGCATGCGGAAGGTGGTGCGCCAGGCCCAGGCCGAGGCCAGGATTCTGCGGGACACGGGATTCCACTCGATCATGTACTGCAACGAGTCCGACATGCCGTACCGGCAGAACAACCCGGTCGAGACGGTTGCCGCCATGGCCGATCTGATCGCCGAGTGCCGGGCCGAGATCGACCTGCCGCACGGGGTCAACATGCTGATCGACCCGATCGCCTCGATCTCGATCGCCCACGCCACCGGAGGCGGCTTCGTCCGCTGCTTCCTCACCGGCGCCTATGTCGGCGACCTCGGCCAGTACATCCCTGACGCCGCTCGTGTCCTCAAGCTGCGCGCGGACCTCGACGCGACCGACATCGCGATCATCTCCAACGTCACGCCCGGCTTCTCCATCAACCTCGACACCCGCTCGGTGACCGAGGCCGCGAAAGGCGCGGTCTTCCTCGGCCTGGCTGACGCCGTTTGCGTTTCCGGTCCGGCGGCCGGCGTCGAAGCGGAACTTCAGGCCGTGAGCGCGGTCGCGAACGCGGTTCCGGATACGCCGGTCGTCGTGGGGACCGGCGTGTCGTCGGCCAACATCGCGCAGCTGGCGACGGTCGCCGATGCCTTCATCGTTGGCACCTCGATCAAGCAGGACGGAAAGACGCTGAACCCGGTCGATCCCCACCGGGCGCAGGCGCTGACGGCGGCGCTGGCGGCATGAGCGAAGCTCCCGTCGCCCTCGTCACCGGTGCGGCCGGCGGCATCGGCCGCGCCACGATCGCGGCCCTGAAGCGGGACGGCTGGCGCATCTGCGCCACCGACCTCGCAGGCGCGCCGTCGGACGACGGCCACGGGGACCTCTTCGTGGCGGCGGATCTTCTCGACCGGACCGCCCCCGCCCACATCGTAGAGGCCGCCATCGGCCGGTTCGGCCGTATCGACGGTCTCGTGCACTGCGCGGGAACATCGCATGTCGCCGCCTTCCCCAACCAGGAAGACGACGACTGGGATCGGGTCATCGACATCAACCTCTCCGCCGCCCATCGCATGGCAAAGGCCGTCGGCAAGGCGCTCGCCGCCAGCGCACACGGCGGGGCGATGGTGTTCATCTCGTCGATCGCCTGGCTCAGCGGGGGCGCCAATCCCGGCTATGGCGCGGCCAAGGCAGGGATCAACACGCTGACGTTCAACATCGCCCAGGCCATGGGGCCGCAGGGCGTCCGGGCGAATGCGATCGCCCCCGGGATCATCGCCACGGACATGGTGCGCGGCGCCTTTCCCGACGACGCCTTTGCCCGTCTGGAAGCGGCGGCCTCGGCCCGCACGCCGCTCAGACGGCTTGGCCAGGCCGGGGACGTCGCAGAACTGGCTGCCTTTCTTCTCTCCGATCGGGCCAGCTTCATCACGGGCGCGACGGTACCCGTTACCGGCGGCCTGGAATTGCTCCCGCCAATCGGAAAACTTCTAGAGGCAAATTAGTGAAGCTGTTCATCGCCAAATACGGAACAGCGCTCGCCGGCCTTGCGGTGCTGATCTTCTTTGTCCTGTTCGCGCGCAATTTCGCGTCCCAGGCGAATCTGCTCAACGTTCTGAAGCAGATGAGCTTCCTGACGATTTTGGCGCTCGGCTTCACCTTCGCCCTGATCACCTCCGAGCTTGACCTGTCGTTCGCCAGTCTGTGCAGTCTGGCCGCCGTGGTGACGGGCGGACTCATCTACGGCGGCACTTATTGGCCGCTGGCGATCCTCGCCGGCCTCGCCGTTGGTACCGCCGGCGGCTACCTGAACGGCCTGCTGGTGACCGTCGCCAAGGTGCCGTCGCTGATCGCGACCCTCGGCAGCGCCTCTGTGGCGAACGGCTTCGCCTTCATGATCACCGGCGGCGTCGCCTTCGTCGGAAGCTGGGACCCGGCCTTCCTAGCGCTGGCGCGCGGCCGCGTACACGGCTTTCCCGTACTGATTTTCTTCATGGCCGCCGCGGTGCTCGTCGCCTGGTTCATGACCAAGCGTCTCAAGCTCGGCGTCCACATGCTGGCCACCGGCGAAGCCCAGGACGCAGCACGCCGGGCCGGCGTGCAGACACAGCGCATGAAGCGGATCGGCCTGACCCTGTCCGGCTTCGCAGCCGGGCTGACCGCCGTGCTCCTGGTGGCGAACCTCAGCTCCGCAGCTCCGCAAATGGCGGGCGACTTCCTCCTCAATGCCATCGCGGCCGTGCTTCTCGGCATGACGATGTTCGAACCGGGTCGGCCGAACATGGCTGGAACCTTCGTCGGCGCCCTGATCATCTCGGTGCTCGGCAACGGCCTCGTTCTGCTCGGCGCCCCCTATTACCTGCAAGACATCATGCTTGGCCTCATCGTGATCGGATCGGTCAGCGTGTCGGCCAGCGTCCTGAAGAAGGCTGCGTTTTCCGTCTGACGCAGTCGCTGAATCCAAAACCCGAGACGGAGCCAGTGGAGAACAAGAGATGAAACAGAAACTGATCCTCGCCGCGGCAGCGTCGGTCCTGGCGATCTGCCAGCCCATCGCCGCGCAGGCCTTCGAGCTTGGCGTCGTGGCGTTCCAGATGTCCTCCGAAACCCATGCCCGCGTCGCGAACGCGGTCGAAGAGGCGGCCGAGGAAAAAGGCTGGGACGTTGTTGTCCTCAATTCGAACGGCGCTCTCCCGACCCATGCCGAACAGATCGAGAGCCTGATCCAGCGCGGCGTCGATGGGATCGTGCTGGCCATGTCGAAGCCGGTTCAGTTCGAAGCCCAGATAAAGGAGGCGAAGGAGGCCGACATTCCGGTGATCACCGTGATGAGTGGCGCGAGTCCGGATGCACTGTTCGACATCCAGGTCAACGAATATGCCGTTGGTGCGGACGCCGCCCTCTACCTTCTCGGCGAGCTTGGCTATTCAGGGAACATTCTGACGGAGCGGTTCGATTCGAACGTCGGAACCCGGATCCGCGGCAAGATCCTCGACGTCGTACTCGGCGAGAACACCAACGTTCAGGTGGTCGGTTCCCACTCCATGGCCCGCACGCAAAGCTGGCGAGACGACGTGCGCAGCGGCATGAACGCTCTGCTTCTCCAGAATGCGGGGAACTTCCAGGGCATCTGGGCGTCGTTCGACGGGCAGGCCTTCATCATCGACGACCTGCTGAAGGAGCAGGGCATGCAGAAGGGCGACATCGCGATCATCTCGATCGACGGAGGCCCGGAAACCTACCGCCGGATCAAGGACCCGAATTCGATGCTGACGGCGACCGTCGCGATCCCGTTCGAGGCGATGGGTGAGGCCGCGGTGGACGCGATGGACCGGATTGCCGTCAAGGGAGAGCCGAAGTCGGACATCACGGCCGGCCCCTACCTGTTCATGAACGCCGACGTGGTCGATCAGACCAACGTCGACCAGTTCCTGCAGTAGAGAGCGTCGGGGCGGCCCAGGCCGCCCCGCTGGCGCGTTCCCCGGCGAAGTGGAACCCGGTTCGCCGTCCGGAAACGCGTAAAGTCAAATGGTTGGAGCCTTTCACCCTTTCCGTGAAGGGATGAAGGGCTTCAGGTCGGAGGGGACCCATGTCCGAGATCCTGTCGGTGCGCGGCGCGAAGAAATCGTACGGCGCGGTCGTGGCGCTGCGCGGCGCCGACCTGTCCGTAACCTGGGGCGAAGTGCACGCGATCTGCGGTGACAACGGCGCCGGCAAATCCACGTTCATCAAGCTGATTTCAGGCGTGGAAACCGCCGACGAAGGGGAGATCGCGGTTAAGGGCGCCGTGTCGCGCTTCTCCAACCCGCGCGAGGCCCTGGCGGCCGGCATCGCCACGATCCATCAGGATCTCGGGCTGGCTCCGCGCATGAGCATCTACCAGAACGTGTTCATGGGTTCGGAACTGGAACGGCGCCGGTTCGGCATCAAGGTGCTCGACCGCAAGGCGATGATCGAGGAGGCACGGGGCTATCTCGGCCAGCTGAACTCGACGCTCGAGGACATGACGGCGCCGGTCGAGAACCTGTCGGGCGGCCAGCGGCAGGCGGTGGCGATCTGCCGGGCGCTGCGCTGGAAGGCCGAGATCATCATCATGGACGAGCCCACCGCCGCCCTCGGCGTCCGCGAAACCGAGCAGGTGCTGAAGCTGATCCGCACGCTGCGCTCGAACGGCGTCACGGTGATCCTGATCAGCCACAACATGAAGGACGTGGTCGCGGTCGCCGACCGGGTGACGATCTTCAGCGGCGGCCGCTCGGTGGAGTCCCATTCAACCGACGGGTTGGACGCCGACGCCCTCTCCCATCTCATCATAACCAGCGCGACCACGTAACATCGGCGACCTCTGAAGAGCCAGATGTGGAATACGCTCGGATCATCTTATTCGAGGTTGATCGACAGGACTGGAATTTGGCGCACTATTCCTCTCCCGGTAGCGCCCCGGCCACCGGATGGCAGTCCACCGTCGCGGCCTG
Organism: Amorphus orientalis; assembly: GCF_030814015.1. Taxonomy (NCBI): domain Bacteria; kingdom Pseudomonadati; phylum Pseudomonadota; class Alphaproteobacteria; order Hyphomicrobiales; family Amorphaceae; genus Amorphus; species Amorphus orientalis. The sequence goes on along the minus strand of NZ_JAUSUL010000001.1, from coordinate 1,602,097 downwards.
CTTCGCGCTCATGCCATCGGCAAGCCAAGCTGCGGCTGCGCCTTCGCAAGCGTCGCCGCCGGCCATCTCAACTTGTCGAGAAACACGTCAATCAGTTCTTTTTCTTTTCTGCAGGTCTCGGCGCCGGGGATGACCGCTTTCGGAAACGGTCCAGCTGGCTTCTGTGCCTGTCTTGGGCGCTAAGCCGTCCGGCAGCGCCGGGCTCCCCAACGCCATCGCCGGGGAGCCTTCCCGCGCTACACCTCTGTCGCCTCAGCGAGAGCCAAGGCATCTTCAATATCTACGCCGAGATAGCGCACGGTGCTCTCGATCTTGGTGTGGCCGAGCAGGATCTGCACGGCTCTCAAATTGCCTGTGGCCTTGTAGATGATCGAAGCCTTGGTCCGGCGGAGGGAATGGGTTCCGTAGTCCTCACGGCGCAGACCAATGCCTGTCACCCACTCATCAACGAGCCGGGCGTACTGACGGGTGCTGATGTGGTCGGAGTGGTCGATGCGGCTCGGGGAGGCGTAGTCGTCCAGCGTTCCTCCGCGTCGCTCGAGCCAATCGAGACTGGTCGTCCGCGCTGGCTCGAGGAGCTCGAACCGAACCGGCCGGCCGGTCTTCTGCTGGATTACCAGCGCGCGAGCTCTTACCTGGCCGCCGCTGACAAGCTCGCCGATCCGAACCTTCAGGACATCGCAGCCGCGCAATCTGCTGTCGATCGCGAGGTCGAACAACGCCCGGTCCCGGAGGCGGCGCTTCTGGTCGAGCCACGGGTTGGCCGAGATCGGACTGACAGCTCAGGGATATCTGCTTGAGAAGAGCGGACAGCCTTGAACAGCCATCGACATCCCCTCCCTCCTGTCGACCTAAACGCTACCCGCCTCGATCCCAACTCAGCGAGCCGACGGCCGACGGCAGCCGCGGAACCACGACGGTGGAAGGCGGCCCGTATCCCACTTCCGTCAGGAGGGATATGAAGAGATGTTTATCTGATTACGTCACTCTGGCGCCAGAGCATCAGGACCTGAGCCTCTGCCGAGTTCACGCGCCATACCGATGAAGGTCTTGAGGGCGGCGGACGGATTGCGCCGTCCCGGATAGTAGAGGGCGAGCGGCGCGAGCGGTGGCGTCCAGTCCTCCAGCACCCGGATCAGGGTTCCCGCCTCGATGTCGGCTCGGACGTTCGCCTCGATGAAGAAGCCGAGACCGATGCCCTCCAGAACCGCGGTCCGCGCCAGGCTCGCCTCGTCCAGGGTGATCGGCCCTTCCACGTCGATCTGCGCGCTCTGATCGCCTTTCCGGAGCGCCCACCGGTAAAGGGCTCCGTTCGGCAGCCGAACACGGATGCATTTGTGGCCGGCGAGGTCGGGCGGAACGCGCGGCCTGTCGTGAACGTCGAAGTAGTCCCGTGACCCGACCACGGCATAGCGCTGCGGAGGACCGAGCGGGATCGCTATCATGTCGCTCGGGACCAGATCGGCGGACCGGACGCCCAGGTCGAAGCCCTCGGCTACGATATCGACCAACCGCCCCTCGGTCACGAGGTCGACATGCACCTGAGGGTGAGTGCGTAGAAACGCAAGCACGAGCGGCGACAGGATCTCGCGCGCTGCCGTGGCGAATGTGTTGATGCGGAGCGTTCCTGACGGGATCGCCTGCTGCGAACGCACTCCGTTCATGGCGTCGCGGATGTCCTGAAGGGGTGGCCCGATCTGGTCGACGAACCGGCGGCCCGCGTCGGTCAGCGAGACACTGCGCGTGGTCCGGTTGAAGAGGCGAACGCCGAGCTCACGTTCAAGCTTTCCGATCGCATTGCTGAGCGCAGTCGTCGACATGCCGAGATCGACGGCTGCTGTGCGGAACGAGCTTCTACGAGAGATGGCCAGCACCGCCTCCAGATCATTCAGTCCGGGCTGATACATTATCCCGCTCCTCGCAACGTCTCATCCCACATAATCCCGATTATCGGGACGCCCGTCCACGACTAGATGTGGACAGCGTGAAACGAGACAAATGGAGCGGTGGCATGAACCTGCCCCAACCGATCGAGACATACTTCAATGCCGACAGCCGCAATGACGCCGAGGCCGTGCTTCAGGTCTTCTTGACCGACGCTATCGTCAAAGACGAAGGCAAGACGCACCGCGGATGCCAAGAGATCGAAGCGTGGTGGCGGGCGGCCAAGGCGCAGTATCAGCCCGTTGCCAAACCCCTCGACTGCACGAATGAGCACGACGAATACCGCGTGCGGGCGCAGGTAACGGGCAATTTCCCCGGCAGTCCGGCCGTGCTGACCTTCGCCTTCCGCCTCGAGCACAACTGGATCACGCGGCTGGAGATCACCGCATGAGCGCATTCCTGACGCTGGAGGGCAAGAAAGCCCTCGTCACCTCCGGCACGCGCGGCGCGGGCGCAGCCACCGTTTCGCTGTTCCGCGAGCTCGGCGCCCAGGTCCTGACGACCGCACGATCGCGGCCGGAGGGCCTTCCCGAAGCGATGTTCGTCGCTGCCGACCTCACCACGCGGGAAGGCTGCGACAGGCTCGCCGAAGCCGCACGTGAACGTCTGGGAAGGGTGGACATCGTCGTCCACATGCTCGGCGGCTCCTCTGCTCCGGCCGGCGGCTATCAGGTGCTGAGCGACGCCGAATGGGCGAAAGAGATCGACCTCAACCTGATGCCGGCGGTGAGGCTAGACCGCGAACTGGTGCCCGCGATGGTGGCGCTAGGCCAAGGGGTGGTTATTCACGTCACCTCCATCCAGCGCGAACTGCCGCTTCCGGCATCGACGACCGCCTATGCGGCCGCCAAGGCGGCGCTTTCGACCTACAGCAAGAGCCTGTCGAAGGAGGTTTCGCCGAACGGGGTGCGCGTGGTTCGCGTCTCTCCGGGCGGAATCGAGACAGAAGGTTCGTTGCGGCTGGCCGAGCGCCTCGGCGCCGAGGTCGGAGGTGACATCGAACACGGCAAGAGGGTCATCATGGAATCGCTCGGCGGCGTGCCGATCGGGCGGTTCTCGAGGCCGGACGAAGTCGCGAACCTTATCGCATTCCTCGCCTCGGACCGGGCCGGATCGATCACGGGCGTGGAGTATGTGATCGACGGAGGCACGGTTCCGACGGCGTAGGCCGGTGCCGTCAGAACTGCAACCGGGCGTTTTCCTTGACCTCTCTCATGACGAAGAAGGTCCGGGTGTTCCGGACGCCTGGCAAGGCGATCAGGGTCTCGCCCTGCAGCTTGTTGAAATCCGCCATGTCGCGCGCCCGGATCTTGATGAAGTAGTCGAACTCGCCCGCCACCAGGATGCAGTCGAGCACCTCCTTCACCTTCAGCACGGCCTCTTCGAAGGCATAGCGGCTGTCAGGCGTGGAACGGTCGAGCATGACGCCCACCATCACGAGGGCACCCAGGCCGACCGAAGCTGGCGCGACGTCTGCCCTGACACCGGTGATGTGACCCTCGTCGAACAGTCGCTGCGTCCGTCGGTAACAGGTCGCAGGACTGACGCCCACACGCGTCGCCAGCTCGGCATTCGTCAGTCGGCCCTCGGCATGGAGCGCACGCAGGATCCTCATATCGACCCGGTCCAGATCGGGCTCGGAAGATTCTTTCATTTCGATCCCCAGCCTGAGGAGAAAATAGAATTCCAATGGGTATAGCAGTCTTTGAAAGAAATCGATGAGCGAATTTAGAGAGCACCTTTCGCTTCGGCTTCCCTATCATCGACACCATGGATGACGGGATCAGCGCCTTGATCCACGCCACCGCACCACTGCCGTCGTGGCGGCCGCCGTCAGTCTTCCGCAACCGGTTGCTTTCAGCATCAACTCCAAATCAAGACGAAGGAGCCTCTTCGATGACGAACGGCTTTGCGACGACGCAGGACGACATTCGTATCTTCTATAAGGACTGGGGCCCCAAAGACGCACAGCCCATCATGTTTCATCACGGGTGGCCTCTTTCGTCTGACGATTGGGATCCACAGATGCTGTACTTCCTGTCGAAGGGGTACCGCGTGGTCGCTCACGATCGCCGCGGCCATGGCCGCTCCGATCAGGTTGCCGAGGGCCACACGCTCACCAACTATGCGGCGGATGCGGCCGCTGTCGTCCAGCATCTGGACCTGCGCAACGCAGTCCACATCGGGCACTCCACCGGGGGCGGCGAGGTGGCGCGGTATGTCGCCCGGCACGGGCAGCCCGAGGGCCGAGTGGCGAAGGCCGTTCTCGTCGGCGCCGTCCCACCGATCATGGTCAGGACCGAACGGTATCCCGGCGGGCTGCCGATCGAGGTGTTCGACGGCTTCCGTCAGGCTCTTGCAGCGAACCGGGCTCAGTTCTTCCTCGATGTGCCGAGCGGCCCCTTTTACGGGTTCAACCGGCCGGATGCCGTCGTGCATCAGGGCGTCATCATGAACTGGTGGCGGCAGGGAATGATGGGCGGCGCCAAAGCTCACTATGACGGCATCAGAGCTTTCTCGGAAACCGACCAGACTGAGGACCTGCAGGCGATCTCCGTGCCGACACTCGTACTTCATGGCGAGGACGACCAGATCGTTCCGATCGACAACAGCGCCAGGCTGGCGGTCAAGCTGCTGCAGAATGGGACGCTGAAGACCTATCCCGGTTTCAGTCACGGCATGCTGACCATCAATGCCGACACGCTCAACAAGGACCTCCTCTCCTTCATCGAAGCCTGAGCAGGCAGCAAAGCGGTCCGGTACGACGGTCGTGGTGGCTGACGCTCACCGGTGCGGCAAGCGCGATGCGCCTTCGTCGCCTCACCAGGCAGAGCGGTCGCAGAATCTCCCTGCTCAACTGACCAGCCCGAAACCAACTCATGAAAGGATTTGCGACATGATCAACACCCTTCGCGCCACTGCCGCCGCGGCGACAGCCGCCGGCCTCATCGGCTATGCCGAAGCGGCGCCTGTCCAGCCGATCCCGGATGTTCAGACGGTACGAAACGTCGTGCTGGTGCACGGCGCCTTCGTCGACGGTTCGGGGTGGCGCGGCGTCTATGACGAACTGACGTCGCGCGGATACAGCGTCACCATCGTCCAGAATCCGCTCACGTCGCTCGCCGACGATGTGTCGGCGACGACCCGGGCGCTGGACCGGCAGGACGGCCCCACAATCCTGGTCGGGCACAGCTGGGGCGGAACCGTCATCACGGAGGCGGGGGTCCACGAGAATGTGGCCGGCCTCGTTTATGTCTCGGCGCTATCGCCGGACGCCGGAGAGACGACCGCTGAGCAGTACAAGGGCTTTACCACTCCACCGGAATTCGTCCTGGAGGCGCAGGGCGACGGCTTCGCCTTCCTCAGCCCCGAGCATTTCAAGGCCGGATTTGCCGCCGACACCAGCGACGCGGATGCCGCGTTCCTGCGCGATTCCCAGGTCCCCATCGCCCTGTCTGCCTTCGAAACGAAGCTGGAGAATGCCGCGTGGCGGATGAAGCCGAGTTGGGCCGTCATTGCGACGCAGGACAGGGCCTTCGATCAGCAGATGCTCCAAACTATGGCAGAGCGGATCGGAGCAACGGTGACGGAGGTGCCGGCAAGCCACGCGGTCTTCATGACCCGGCCGCTCGAGGTCGCCGATGTGATCGACGGCGCCGCGCGCGGTATCTCACAGAAGGCGAAGCAGCCCGACTGATCGCGTCCTGGCGCAACGTCAGGACGACGGGCGGCCCTGCCACGCAGGTGACGGTTACATCTGCAATCCGTTGATCCGGGGGCGCAACTGTCAGGAAGCGTAGCGGTCATAGCCTGCCCGCCAAAGAGCAGGATCCGCCCGCCCCGGGGCGGGCACTGCGATGACCGAGAAGCCGGAAGGAACGGAGCATGAATGGGGATGTTCGCTGCGCGACCATACTGGCGGTCGCTGACGCAGGTCCGGCCTTCGACCAGGTCTGGTCCGCGATCGCAGAAAACAGCGGAAGCCTCGCGCGCGTCGGAGAATGGCCAGCGCGCGTCACTGCGTTCCCACAGGGGTGCTAAGCGTCATCTTCACCTGACTGCATGGTTCGGGTTTATAGAGCCCAGAATTCAGGCTGTAAAAACACGATTTCCTCGAATAATGACCTGCAGGTCGCGGAAAAATACTTCTTGACTGGGCTGACTTTCCCGATGAATCCGCATTGTTCGGGTGTGAAGAAAGATGAAATCGAAGGTGTCGTGGACTAGGTCCTCAAGGCCGCGCAGCTCCCGGCGGAAGAAGGGCTGAGGCGATGGACGCAAGCAGCCCGAACAGGTCGCTCGCAGACCATGTGAGCCGCGGCGACCGGTTCGATCCCGGGAAAGACTCCCGTTCGAGCCCCCCGTCGGCGCTCAGAGGAGGCGGATTCCTGATCGTCGACGATGATGCTGCCTTTCGGGCCGTGCTCTCGACGTTCCTGGAGCAGCATAACCTGCCCTCCACGTTCGCTGCCAACCGGGCTGAGGTCAGGAAACAGATGAATTCCGCCAGCCCCAGTCTGATCATTCTCGACATCAAGCTCGGGCAAGAAGACGGGCTCGACATACTTAGGGAGATCCGCAGCAGCTCCGACGTCCCTGTCATTATCATGACCGGCCACAGGCGGGACGAGATCGACCGCGTCGTGGGACTTGAGCTGGGAGCGGATGACTACCTCACCAAGCCCTTCAGCCTCCATGAGCTTTTGGCACGCATCCGCGCTATCCTCCGGCGCCAGGAAATCGGCCGGATGGCCCGGATCAAGGATCCGGAGCGCGGGGGGTATCGGTTCCTGGGGTGGCAACTCGAGCGGCGCGCGCGCCGTCTGATCGATCCCACGGGACGCTTGGTGCCTCTGACGAAGGGCGAGTACTCGCTGCTGCTGGCCTTCCTCGCCTCCCCTCAGCGGCCACTGAGCCGGGAGCAACTCCTGCAACTCACGAGGCTCCACGAAGACGTCTACGATCGGAGCATCGACGTTCAGGTGCTGCGATTGCGTCGCAAGCTGGAGGCCGATGCGAGCGCCCCGCAGGTGATCGTGACCGAACGCGGCGTCGGGTACGTCTTCGCTCACCCGGTCGAGCCGTACTAGGTCATGCCCCCCCCGCCTCGTTACACCGCTAACGCAATGGCGCGGGCCGGCGACAACGGCGTAGCCGGCCCCGCCGAAAAAGCTTCCGAGCTAACCCTTGGGAGTTTTGGAAATGCTGAGACACTTTTCTTCCACGCAGAACGATATGGCTGCCACTGCGTCGCGGACATCGGCCGCCCACGGCACAGGCGCCCGGCCACGTACACGAACCGCCTGGTGGACATCGGAAAGGCGTGAACTCATCCTTGCCCATGGTGGGTTCGGCGCCCCGGGCGTTGCGATCGACCAACTGCACCGCCAACGCGACGTAAAAGCGGATCTGTTGCCGCCTGCGGCTGCGGGCACTTCTGCTGCAAGCGAGATTGCAGAGCGCGGCGCGCTGTCCCGGGTCCGCTCCGGCCTGGCAGGGATCGCCGACTGCCTGCTTCATGTCTGGAAGCTGGTGCAGCGAGAGTATCGCATTGCATGTGCGGTCCGGCAGCTGGAGCGACTCGACGAGCGAATGCTTCGCGATATCGGTATCTCGCGGTACGAGATCAGAAGATCCGCCCGGTTTGGCAGGGACCACGATGGAGGCGGAGCGTAGAAGGGCAGCCCGACGCGGGGTCGGACGCTATGCCCGGCGGGGCGCGTGAATGCGGCGCGCTCCGCCAGAAAACCCAAGTGTGGAACGAGTTTAGGCTCGAACCTGAAGGCTCGAAGCGAAGTCGGTCCATCTACCGGACCAGGCAATGTTGGCTTCGCGGTCCTCGGATGAGGCGGCCGAGAAACCGGGCGCTTCGGATGCAGTATGCCGAGGGTTCTCGCCAGCCCTCCTTTCACGTGAGATCGTCGAGAAAGCGCTCGAGAATGGTGTTGAACTGCACTGACGCCTGCCAGAAGGGCGCGTGTCCTGCGCCCGGCAGGCGGTAACAGCGGCCATCCCAAAGATTTCCGTAGGCGACGCCTTCCAGATAATCCAGATTCAGCAGTGGATCGGCAGCGCCGTTCACGACGGCAATCGGGACCCTGGTGCGTTCGACCGCGAGGCGCTGGTCCGCTCCGGTACCGGCACGCGCGGCCTCGAAGAGGACCCGGCGGAAACGGCGATCCGTACGGCGGATTGCCGACGGCAGAAACGGCGGCACGGGCTTACCGAGCATGGCGCGCGCGAAGTCCGCGACGTCTTCGTCCGAAAGTTCGGCGCGTGCGGCCAGGCCGAACCGGGGCGACGTGTTGAATCCCTCGGCCATCCCCCCATTCCGCACCGGCGGCGTCCCCGTGATCAGTAACCCTTTGATCCGGTCGCTGCGCACCAGCAGGTCGATGCCGACGTGGCCGCCGAGCGACCAGCCCACCACGACCGCGTCCGTCATCCCCATAATGCCAAGGAGCTCATCGACAGCGTCCGCGAGGCCGGACCGCGTGTAGGTTCGCGCAGGATCGATCGCATCGTCGGAGTCCCCGTGCCCGGGCAGGTCGATCGCCACGAGCCGCTTACGGCGCGCGAACGGCGCATCGAGCTGGTGCTGGAAGACATCGCGGCAGGATGAGTTGCCGTGGATGAGCAGCACCGGCGTGCCGGGATTGTGGGTGTCTTCGACGGCGATGACGCCGTGAGAGGTTTCGACGAGGGAAAGGGACGTCTGTCCGGTCATGCAGGGCTGTCCTGTGATGTCCCGCAGGTTGGACGCGGGACGGTTGAGCGCGCTCGCCACCGCGAGCCAAGGTCTACGGGGACAGCCGGTGGCTACCGGCCGGTGTCAGATGAGATCCACCCGGCTACGAACGTAGCCGGCCGCTCCAAGCGGCGGCCTATTGGTGCAGATGCCGACCGCAGGCCGAGAGCGGCTTTCCGGTACCCTGTCTGTTGGCGAAATCGGCTCCCGCCTCTCAACAAAGCCAGAACTGCCCGGTGACGGATTTCGAGCGTGAAATTTTCGCCTTGTTTGCGTTACGATCGTAACCGTCGAGAAATTACTGAGAAACACGCCTCCATTACTTGGGCTCCGTCGGAATTTCCCCCGACCTTTCTGCCAATGGAGGCGTATGTGACGAAATCTTCCCCGAATGGAACGGATTCGGACCGTGTCGGCAGCGGCTATGACTTCATCGTCTGCGGCGCAGGCTCCGCGGGCTCGGTCGTCGCCGGGCGGCTGGCGGAGAACCCTCAGGTGACGGTGCTGCTGATCGAGGCCGGCGGAAGCGACGAGGTTCCGGAGGTGACCACTCCCGGCCAATGGCCCGCGAACCTCGGCTCCGCCCGCGACTGGGCCTTCGCTGCCGAGCCCAATCCGCATCTCAACGGCCGCCGCATCCCACTGAACATGGGCAGGCTCCTGGGCGGCGGTTCGAGCATCAATGTCGGCGTCTGGGCCCGCGGCCATATGAACGACTGGGATCACTTCGCGGAAGCCGCAGGCGACGCGGAATGGAGCTATGAGTCTGTTCTCGAGATCTACCGGCGGATCGAGGACTGGCAAGGCGCCGGCGATCCGCAGCGTCGTGGCCATGGTGGTCCGATCTATGTGAACTCCGCTCAGGATCCGCAGCCGGTCGCAGCCGCGATGGTGGAGGCGGCACGGTCGCTCGGCTTGCCGACGTTCGACAGTCCGAACGGCGAGATGATGGAGGGTCGCGGCGGCGCCGCGATCACCGATTTGCTGGTTCGCGACGGACAGCGTTCCTCCGTGTTCCGGTCCTACGTCCGGCCACGGATGGGACAGCCGAACCTGACGGTTCTGACCAACGCCCTCGTCAGCCGCCTGATCGTCTCCGGAACCACGGTGACCGGCGTGGAGGTTGTCGCGGGCGGCGAAAAGCGCCACTTCGAGGCGAAGCACGAGGTGATCGTCTCGCTCGGTGCCGTCCATACGCCCAAGCTCCTCATGCAGTCGGGCATCGGTCCGGAAGGTGAGCTCCGCCGCCACGGGATCGATGTAATCCAGCACCTGCCGGGGGTCGGACAGAACCATCAGGACCACGTCGCGTTCGGCTGCATTTTCGAGTGCCGGGAGCCGCAGCTGGTCAACTACGGCGGGTCGGAGGCGACGCTCTACTGGACGAGCGACGCGCGTCTCGGCGTGCCGGACCTCTTCCACTGCCAGCTGGAGTTCCCGGTCCCGAGCGCCGAAACCGCGAGCGCTTCCGTCCCCACCCACGGATGGACCATGTTCGCGGGTCTGGCGCACCCGAAAAGCCGCGGCTCCCTTCACCTTACAGGCTGCGACGTGTTCGATCCCATCCGGATCGAGGCCAACACGCTGTCGCATCCGGACGACCTCGCGGCGGCGTTCACGACTGTCGAGCTGGCGCGCGAGCTCGGCGCCGACGCGGCGTTCGGGGATCTCGTGAAAGGCGAAGCCCTGCCGGGCAAGCTCGATCGCGCGGCGATGGAGGACTACCTGCGCAACGCCGCGGTGACCTTCTGGCACCAGTCGTGTACGGCCAAGATGGGATGTGACGAGATGTCCGTCGTCGATGGAGAGCTGAAGGTCTACGGGATCGAGCGGCTGCGCCTCGCCGATGCGTCGGTGCTGCCGGACGTGCCCAGCGGCAACACGATGGCCCCTTGCGTCGTGATCGGCGAACGCGCGGCGGACATGATCCGCGTGACCCACGGCATCTGACGTTCGCCACGCTGGGGTCGCTTAGGTGCGCTCAGTCCCGCGTTCAGCGACCCCAATTCTGCGGCGAAGCTTGGCCGTCCGTCACCAGGCTGGCCCGCGGATCGCGGCGGGCCTGCAACCGGGCCGCCAGGGCATCCGCGAGCTGCGCAGAGGTCGGTGGGTAAGGAATTACCTCGGCGATGGCCGCATGCGACAGCCGCAGGATGTCGGTGTGCCGCGCGGCTTCTATGGACAGGATGATCGGCAACCGTGGCGCGACCTCGTGAAGCCCCTCCGGGCGGTGGGCGCCGGGAAAGTCGCCGCCGTGCGCGAAGATGACGGCAGCATCGAAGCGCACCGGCGCGGCACGGACGGCATCGACCGCACGCTCCAAATCCGCGAATGAAACGGGCTCGTAGCCGAGCGCGGCAAGCACCTCTTCCGATCGCATCCGCTGCCGCTCGTCCCATTCGACGAGCATCACAGTCTCTCCGGAGCCGTATTGGAGCGTCCGCCCTTCGGCGTGTCCCGCGTCCGTCATCGTGTCCGCTGAGGCCGCAGGCAGCCAGATTTCAAAGCAGCTGCCTGCCGTGGGTCTGCTCGTCGCGGTGATTGTGCCGCGATGGCCGCGAGCGATCTCCAGCGCCGTTGCGAGCCCAAGGCCGTTGCCTTCGCGTCGCGTCGTGAAGAAGGGCTCGAAGATCCGGGAAAGGGTCGCGTCGTCCATGCCGCGCCCATCGTCCTCCACTGAGATGACGACGTAATCTCCGGGGGCCAGGACATCCGCGGCGAAACTTCGCGGCTGAGCGAGGTGGGCCGCGCGGGCCGCGACCGAAACCGTTCCGTCCCCATCCATTGCGTCGGCAGCGTTGTGGCACAGGTTGAGCACGACCTGCTGCAGCTGTCCGGGGTCCGCCTGCGTGACCAGGGTGCTCGGAACCGGCACGACGACGAGCCGCGCCTTCGGCGGAAGGGAGGTGTCGAGCAGCGAGGCGGTTTCGGCGAGCAGTGCGTCGACCCGCACCGTTCGCCGCATGCTCTCGCTGCGGCGCCCGAAGCCGAGGATCTGATCCACCAGAGCGCGTGCGCGTTCTGACGCCACCTGGATCGCCTCGATGTGACCGGCGAGAGACGAACCTGCCGCGACCCGACTTACCGCCATTTCTGCATGACCGGCGATGGCGCCGATGATGTTGTTGAAGTTGTGGGCGATGCCGCTGGCAAAGACGCCGACCGTCTCCATACGCCTGGCATGCAGCAGGTGCGCCTCGAGCCGCTCTCGCTCATCTTCCAGCGCACTCTTGGCGACGGCATTGGTCAGCGCATCGAACGCCAGAATGAGAAGCTGATCGGTTCCCGCCATGCGAAAAGTGCGCGGGCGGTGGCTGTCGAAGCCCAGAACCGCTTGGACGGTCCCTTCCGGAGCGCCGAGGCGCACGATGTACAGGCAGCTCGCGATGCCGGATCGGGCAAGTTCGGGACAGCCCGCTGCGTACGCATTCAGATCTTCGATGTGGACAATGCCGTTGTCGTCCAGCCGGGCGCCGGCCATGTACGCAGCGACGTCGTGGCCCCAGCTTTCAGGAAAGGGAGGACCGCCACGCGCGTGCGTGACGGTCAGCTCTGGCACGCCCGGCGCTGTGAAATAAGCGCGCGTCGCGCCAAAGCCGTCAGTCAGCTCCTCGAGCGCTGTCGCGAGATGGGCATCCATCTTCCACCGCGGGGCGTTGAGAAAGCGCAGCGAGATCGTCGCGATGACATGCTCGATGGCCGCGCGTCGGCGCAGTGTCGTGATCCTCTCCCGCAGTTCAATGCCCGCCCAGGCGAGGAGGCCGACAAGCACCAGCGAAAGCGCATAGAGGAAGAGGCGGACCGCATCGTCCCGCGCGGTGATCGTCGCCTGTCGAGCCAACAGCGCAGCCCGTGCCGCTTCAAGGCCCCTCACCGTGCCAAGGCCCGCGAGGGCCACCAGCGTCGCGTTCATGTCCGGCAGGACAAGGCGAAGCTGCCGGGCATGGGCGATCAAGGCGGAAAGGCCGGGGCGACTCTCCGGATGGGTTGGTTCAATGCGGGCAATCTCCTGGTCGAGGAGGTCAAGGCTTTCCGGCGACGGATCGACGACAAGACGGAGCACCGCCGTTGCGAGCCCGTCGGCCTTGCGCGACACCGGAGGCTCGGTCCCATCGAGCTCTTCGCGCAGACGGCTGAAATAGGCCAGCGAGTTATGAAGCAGCGCATTGGTGCTTTTGAACCGCTCGACCAGGGCTTCCGTGGCTTCTGTGCGGTCCGTCAGCGCGGCGAACTCCCGTGTGAGCACTTCGCTGGTCGCTGCTGTCTGTCTCAGCCTGTCGAGCGCGGCCCGCATGTCGTCCAGCTCGCGCACCAGCGAATCATAGTTTCTGAGGGATCCTGACCGGGCGCTCAGGACCGCGCGATGCAGCCCGTTCTCAGCGCTGACGAAATCCGTGAAAGCCGACATTGCGTGCGCATTGGCGCGCGCATCCATACGGGTCGTGTGAAGCCATGCCCAGCTCAGGGCGAGGAGGATCAATGTCGCACTCACGGCGAGCCAGATCCTCCTCATGGCGCCGGGTGAACCGGAGCGCCGCGGTACTCGCCAGTCAGCGTGCCGAGGAAGGCGACCAGCTTGTCCACCTCGTCGTCGGCAAGGGAGGAATTGAGCTGCGCCCTTGCCATCCGGCGAACCGCTTGCGCGAGCGTCGCCGCGCTCCCGTCATGGAAGTACGGCGCAGTGGCCGCGATGTTGCGCAGGCTCGGCACCCTGACGATGTCGGGCGGCGGCGGGACAAGCGGTTCGAACACGCCCTGCCGCTGGAACAGGTTGGCGCCGAGGGCCACCCCCTGGTGGCACGACGCGCATCCCGTCGACTTGAAGAGCCGGTAGCCTTCGATCTCGATCTCAGACAGCGCGTCCGGATCGCCATTGAGCCAGCTGTCGAACCGGGCGTTCGGTGTCACAAGTGAGCGCTCGAAAGTGACCAGTGCGTCTATGAGATTCGCCCTGTCGACGGGCCGCCCGTAGGCTCTTTGGAACGCCGCGACCAGCTCGCGGTCGACCCTGAGCCGGTCGACGACCTCGTCCAGCGATACTCCCATGATCAACGGGTTCTCGATGAGGGCTGCGGCGTGCTCCGACAAGTGTCGGAAACGGCCCTCCCAGCCAAGCCGAAAGCTGTAGCCGACGTTGAACACCGTTGGCGTATTGACCGCCAGCAATTCGCCACCGTCACCGAGGTCCCGCGGCACGTTGCTGGCGCCGTTGCTGCCGAGGTCGTGACACGAGGAACATCTGAGCGTGCCCGAACCGGAAAGCCGCGGATCGTGAAACAGCCGCTCGCCCAATGCGACGCGTGCGTCGTCGAGATCAGGCTCCGCCGGAAGCGGCACGATCGGCTCCGCTGACCGCAGGTGGGCAGGACCATTCGGTTCCGCGGAAGCATCTCGATGTCCGGATAGCACGAACCAAGCGATCGCTGCTCCGGTCACCGTCACCGCCAGAGCGAACCCGATCGATCTCGAATACATGGCGCACACCATCGCGGCGCCCGAAAGCCTCACTGGCGGCACGCGGCGGCTCGCAAAGCAATGGCCCCGACGACTTTGACCGTCTTCCTGCTCATTGGAGACCTCCATGCGGATCTGCGCAGGCGCCCTTTCGCCCCACGGAGCGCTGGCTCGCCTCCCCATACGCATAGGTACGGTCCGGTATGTCCGCTGTGTTTCGGATACAGCCCCCCCTTGTGTTTCGCCTGTAACAAATCGCGCCCGGCGCAGCGTCCGCGTTGCGACCGTAGTTTTCTCCACGCGATCCGAGGCGGTCGTGTAACCGGGGCGGCTCATCTTTGCGCGACGGCCCGGCGGATCGCCGCCGGCCACGGCAAAGGAGTACGCCAGTGAAAACGGACCATAGAAAAACCCTGATGTCTCACGTCCCGCGGCGATCCACGTTCGTCGCGCCCATCGGAGGGTCCGAGATGCGTGTCACCGACATCGGTTCGGGCGATGCGGTGCTGCTGGGGCACAGCTTCCTTTGGGATGCCGAGATGTGGCGCCCGCAGATCGAAACGCTCGCTCCGTGCTACCGCGTGATTGCGCCGGACCTCTGGGGCCACGGCGGGTCCGGTGCATTGCCGCCCGGCACGACGCTGCGCGCACTCGCAGAGCATCACCTGGAACTGATGGACCGGATGAATATCGACCGCTTCGCCGTCATCGGCCTGTCGATCGGCGCGATGTGGGCGGCCGAACTCGCGCTCATTGCCCCCGACCGCGTTGCCGGCGTCGCGCTGGTCAACAGCGCGCTGACCTCCGAGCCGCCGGCGACTTTCGCTCGCTACGATGCCGTGCTTTCGACCGTCGAGGCGGCCGGATGCGTCCCGCCCCCCGTGGCGGATGCTGTGGCACCCCTGTTCTTCTCATCGGATCAGGAGCAATCCTCCCCGCAGCTCGTCGCCGATTTCCATACCCGCCTCATCGGCTGGAACCGCAGCCGCCTAATGGACAGTGTCGTTCCTCTCGGCCGGATGATCTTTGGCCGGGAGGACCGCCTGGATGCCGTTGCCACGCTGCGAACGCCGGCGCTGGTCATTGCCAGCAGCCAGGACCGCTCCCGCTCGATTGCGGAAGGGGAAGCAATGGCAAACGCAATGAACGCCCCCTTCATCGCATTGCCTCGCGCGGGCCACATCGCAGCGCTCGAAAAGCCTGATCCCCTTTCGGGACATCTGATTCAGTGGCTCGAGTGCCTGCCGACGGGCCGAGCGAAAGCCTCTCCGCCGCTCTGGTCTTGATGCGACTTCGCATCGACGCGAGCGGCCTGGTGGAGGCCGCCTCGCGGGACTGACGGCGCCCGTTGCCGACGCAGGCCTCTCGGTCGGAACCATCGGGTTCGAGGTTTCGGTACTCGGCGAGTTCTGGTCACCGAACCTCACTCCGCACGAAACCGGCCTCGCGCTTGGAACACGACCGAGATCGACGCGCCGGCCGGCGGCGGGCAGGGGCTCCTCGATCATCAGTCGGGCCTGTTTCAGAGCGTCAAGGATATCGGTCGCGATAGACGAACTGCCGTTTCGGAGCTGCATCAGCTTGCACGGACCTCGCCCCAAATGGCGTGTTTTACAAGTAGTTTCGCCGTTGACTTGGCAGTGTCTGCTTTTGGACCATGGCCAAACTCGTCTCGACGGCTAATATGGGCGCAAAGCGGCCGGTCGAGCGAAGGCATCTCCGACACCATCCGCCGAGTCGGAGAGACGGGGCAGGTCTCCTCAGGGATCGTCCGCGCCGCCGCAAACCGCCCCAATCGGTCTCAGGCCCTGCGGACCCAGGTCAAGGCCTTCCCGACCCGTGTCAGGGCCGCCTGATCGGATCCGACGACCGTACCCGGTGGCGGGTCATCCGCCGCCGGGGTTCCGACGCGCCATCAAGAACCGCCGGGGACGCTGTGAGACGGAAACGTTTCGTCGCGATGCTCCCTCCTCCACAGCTGAAAAGGACGACGTCGCGTTGCTCTACTTCAGCGGACGGGTCGACTGACGGGGAATGAGGGACGGAGTCGCGACCCTGAGGCGGTCCGCCTGCCGGTCCGCGCCAAGATCCAGAAGCTCAAGCGCGGACGTGGCAATCTGGTCGAAGGGAACGCGGACCGAGGTTAGCGGCGTCGGCAGACGGCTGACCAGCGGAATGTCATTGTACCCGACGAGGGATATGTCGTCGGGTACGGACAGGCCCATTCGCGACATCGCCGACAGGGCCCCGATCGCCGTATTGTCGTTCACCGCGAAGATCGCCGTCGGCCTTTGGGTGAGCCCCATCAGGTGATTGGCAGCCTCCCCACCGGAATCGATACCGAAGGTCGACCCCACGATCCAATCCGGATCGATGTCCAAACCGGCTTCGGTCATCGCCTGCCGATAGCCGTCCACCCGGCTGACCGCACTCGAGGCGTAGGGCGGCCCCGCAATCAGACCGATGCGGCGGTGCCCCAGATCGAGCAGGTGGCGGGTGGCCAGATAGCCGCCGAGGTGGTCGTCGCCGATCGATGTCGGGCTGCGGCCGTCCGTCCTCAGCGTCAGCACATAGTTCACCCCGCGCTGGTCCAGCTCGGACGGAAAGTCGTCGTCCGTGCGCGTGGTCGAGAGGATCAGCCCGTCCACCCCCCTGCTGAGCAGGGTGTCCGCCGCTTCCCGGCCGGCATCCGGATTGTCGTTCGTGGTGGCCACCACGGCGAACTGACCGGTGCGGCCGCACGCACGGGCGATCGACTCGTAGAGCATTGCCATCACCGTGTCGGTCAGGCGCGGCACGATCACACCGATCGTCATCGTCCGACCGCGGCGCAGACTCGCTGCGGAGACGTCGCGGATATAGCCGAGTTCCGACGCGACCTTTCGCACCCTTCGCGCGGTCTCGCTGTCGGAGCGGGGCAGCCGGTCGTCCAGGATCCGCGAAACCGTCGATTTCGACACGCCTGCAGCGGCCGCGACGTCGAGAATGGTGACGCGCGAGTTCCTCTCCACCGGATCGATATCACTGCTCAACAGTCTCTCCTCGCGTTCGCCACTTTGCACGCACTACGCACATTTTTCTTGACTCGCATCCAAACCAGCCTCAATTTGGGAACGTTCCCACAAACGATCCCTTCTCGCAAGTGCGAACGCGCAGCCGCCGGAATGGGAACGTTCCCGAAAACGATCCTGGAGGAAAAGCCGATGTCTGTCATGGATCTCCGCGGACTGAACCCCGCCCCGGTTACCGCTTTCACCAAGTCCGGCGAGGTCGATCACGACGCCAACGCCAAGGTTGCCCGCTGGCTCGCCTCGATCGACGGCGTGAAGAGCCTCGTGATCCTCGGCCACGCCGGCGAAGGGACGTTCCTGACGTCCGAGGAGCAGGTCGCGCTCATCCGCACCTACGTCGAAGCCGTCGAGAACCGCATCCCGATCATTGCCGGCATCACCGGCGAAGGCACCAAGGTGGCCGCGCTCGAGGCGAAGCGCGCCAAGGATGCCGGCGCCACCGGCGCCCTGGTCTACCCGAACCACGGCTGGCTCCGCTTCGGCTACCAGAAGGGCGCGCCACAGGAGCGCTACCGGGCCATCCACGAGGAATCCGGGCTGCAGTGCATCCTGTTCCAGTACCCGGACGCGACCAAGGCCAGCTACAATCTCGACACGCAGCTTGAGATCGCCGGCCAGCCGGGCGTGGTCGCCACCAAGAACGGCGTCCGCAACATGCGCCGTTGGTACACCGAGATCCCGAAGCTTCGGGCCGCCCACCCGGATCTCCAGATCCTGTCATGCCACGACGAGTGGCTGCTGCCGACGATGTTCGACGTCGACGGGCTCCTGGTCGGATACGGCTCGATAACCCCGGAGCCGCTGGTCGACCTGATCAAGGCCGGCAAGGCCCAGGACTACGCCGCCGCGAAGGCGATCCACGACCGGATGCTCCCCGTCACCCAGGCGGTCTATCATCGAGGGTCACATATGGAAGGAACCGTGGCGCTGAAGATCGGGCTCGTCCATCGAGGTATTCTGGATCACGCCACGGTCCGCGAGCCGCTCCAGCCGCTGGGCCTGGCCGCCGAGCGGGAGATCCAGGCGGCGATGGAGGCCTCCGGGTTCGCGTCCGCGCGCCAAACCCAGGCGGCCTGATCCGGCGCTCCAAGACCCGGCCGCGCCTCCCGATTGGGGAGGCGCGGTCCCAAAAACAGAACTCAGGGAGGAAATCGTGATCAACTCTATGAAAATGCGCCTCGGCACTGCGATTGTCGCCGCCACTGCGGCGCTCGCAGCTGTGGCCCCTGCCCAGGCCCAGGACATCCGCATCGGGGCCATGCGGGAAGGCTCCTCTTGGTACGTGTTTGCCGCCACGCTCGAACAGATGATCGAGCCGATCCTCGGCGACAATTCCGTCGAGGTGATCGCCCGGGGCGGCGGCGTCGCCAATCCGATGGTGGTGGAGAGCGGCAAGGCCGAAATAGCCCTGTCGAACGTCGCCACCGCAGTCTGGGCCCGCGACGGTGCCGACCTCTATCAGGGAGCGTCGGCCCCCGATATCCGTGCCCTCGTCGGCGGGCTCAACAGTGTCTATGTCGGCGCGATCGCCAGGAAAGATTTCATAGACAACGTCGGCACCGACGATCTTGCGGAGATCATCCGGTCGGGTGAGCCGATCCGGCTACTGATGAAGCCGACCGGGTCGAGCGCCGTCCCGACAGCCGAGATGATCCTCGAGGCCTACGGCTCGAGCTTCGACAAGATCAAGGAAGACGGCGGAGACGTCATCCAGGTGGCCGCTGCCCAGATCCCGGACCAGCTGCGCAACGGCAATGCCGACATCTACATCGACACCATGATCAAGGGACATCCGACGATCACGGAGGTCAATCTGACCGCCGACGTGGCGTTTCTGGACATCCCGCCGGAAGCCATGGATCTTCTCGCGAAGAACGGTCTGCAGCCGGGCACCTATGGACCCTGGTTCGAGGATCAGACCAAGGCCAACACCGGCGCCAATCTCGGCACGGTGCTGATCGCCAGCAAGTCGCTCGACGAGGAGACGGCCTACCAGATCACCAAGACGCTGGTGGAGAATGCCCCCGCGATGGGCGAAGCCCATGCGGCGTGGCGGAACTTCAAGCCGGAAGAGGCCTGGAAGCCTGAAAACGTGGGCATCGAGCTGCACCCCGGCGCGGTCCGCTACTACAAGGAGCGCGGCTGGATGTAAGCGCCCGCCGGGTGGCGTGGGCCTCTGCCCGCGCCACCCGCTGCTGCCTCACACCGGCCGAGGAGGCCCGTCCATGTCCTCAACGTCTCTTCCCTCCCCCCGCGGTGCCGCGATCTTCCTGATCGGGCTGGCGTTCATCGCCTTCCAGGGCTGGATCCTGCTGGAACCGCAGCAGCCGATGTTCCAGCGCCCGATCCATCTGTGTTTCGCGCTGGTGCTGCTGTTCCTGTGCCAGCCGCTGAAGGCGCAGTGGCTGCCGCGGGCGATCCGGATCGGGCTCGACGTTCTGATTCTGGCAGCGACGCTGGCGGTCGCCGCCTACTATCTGACCGGCTTCGAGCGGCTCACGACCCGGATGGAGAACGTTTCGCCGATCTTCCCAGTGGACATCTGGGCCGGCGCCCTCCTGATCGGGCTGCTGCTCGAAGGCGCGCGCCGCGCGGTCGGCTGGATCCTCGTGGCAGTGCTCCTGGTGTTCATCGCCTACGCCTTCCTCGGCGGCGCCCTGCCCGGTTGGCTGTCCTTCCGCGGCTTCACCCTCGACGCCGCGATCGAGATCAGCACCATGACGACGGCGGGTGTGCTCGGCATCACGACGTCCACCTCGGTCGACTTCGTCTTCTATTTCATCCTGTTCGGCGCCTTCTATGCGGCCATTGGCGGCGGTCAGCTGTTCATCGACCTCGCCATCCGGCTTGCCGGCCGCGCCGTCGGCGGCACCGCCAAGACAGCGATCATCTCGTCGAGCCTGATGGGGTCCATCTCCGGCAGCGCAGTGGCGAATGTCGTGTCGACAGGCGTGTTCACGATCCCGCTGATGAAGCGCTGCGGCTTCAAGGGTCATCAGGCGTCCGGCATCGAGGCGATCGCGTCGACTGGCGGACAGTTGATGCCGCCGGTTATGGGCGTCGCCGCGTTCATCATGGCGGAAATGCTGAACGTCCCCTACGCGGAGATCGCGCTGGCGGGCCTCATTCCCGCCGTCGCCTTCTATCTGGCTCTGCTCCTCGTCGTCGACCTGATCGCACGGCGCGACGGCCAGCGCGCGATGACAGCCGAGGAAGTGGCCGAAACGGCACCGCTCATGCCGCGCATCCATCTGCTGCTGCCGCCGATCGTTCTGGTGACCGCACTCGTCCAGGGCTACTCGGCCTCCTACGCCGCCGTGTTCGCGACGCTCAGCTGCCTTGTCGTGCCCTATCTGCGTCGGAGCACGTGGATCGGCGGCGAGAAAATCGTCAATGGACTGCGCAATGCCCCGCGTCAGGCGGCCGAAGTAGCGGTGCCGATCGCCGCGATCGGACTGGTGATCGCGGTCGCCGTCCAGTCGAACCTGGCACTCAAATTCGCCGCGTCGCTGCTGTCTTTGTCGGAAGGGTCCATCTACGCCTCGCTCGCGCTGGCAATGGTCGGCTGCATCATCATGGGAATGGGCCTGCCGACGGTTGCCGCCTATATCATCGGCGCTGTTCTCTATGTACCGGCCCTGCAGAAGCTCGGGCTAGAGCCACTCGCGGCCCACTTCTTCATCTTCTACTACTGCGTTCTGTCGATGGTCACGCCACCGGTTGCGCTGGCCTCGTTCGCCGCAGCCGGCGTCGGGCAGGCGTCTGCCATGAAGACGAGCATGTCGGCGTTCGGACTGAGCCTCGTCGCCTTCTTCATCCCCTTCGGCTTCGTGTTCGATCCCGCCATCCTCGGCCAGGGAAGCGCCGGCGAGATCGCAGCCAGCGCAGGGGCGCTGATGATCTCCACCGCGCTTTGGGCCGTCGCATTCGGGGGATGGTGCGGTCGACCGCTGGCATTGCCGCTCCGCGCATTCGTCGCGCTGGCCGGCATTGTCGCTGTGATGGAGCCATTCGGTTCGCCGCTCTGGATCGCCGGAGTGACGGTCGGCTGGGGCGTGCTGGCGGCGGCCTACCTCGCCTTCCGGCTTCGATGGCAAGCGGTCGGCAACCGCCTCTTCATCGAACCGGCGGAGTAGCGACGTGGCGTGGCGAACTTGGCCTGCCGAAGGCCGGACCCGGACCGACGAGGGCGGGCGCACGCTGCGCCAGGTCACCACCCATCCGTCGATCCACCACCATCCCTTCTTTTTCGTGGATGCGTTCGATCGGGCGATGCGGCGGCTGGTGTTCGTCTCTCACCGCACTGGCCGTCCCGAGATCTTCGTCGAGGATCAGGAAAGCCTTGAGCTGATCCAGCTCACCGAGGAGGAGGCGCTCGCCGAATGGTCCGTCATTCCGTCGAAGGACGGGCGCTGGATCTATTATGTCGCCGGCCAGGCCGGATACCGGGTCTCGACGACGACCGGCGAGCGCGAGTGCCTGATCCGGTTCGGCGCGGCCGAAATGCGCGAGACGGGCATGGTCGGCGCGGCGATGGGCACGACAGCGCTGTCGGCCAGCGGCCGCTGGTGGGCGGTTCCGGTCCGCGACGGCGCCGTCACCCGTTTCTGGATGATCGATACCGAACGGGGCTCGGCCGAGGTGTTTCTGGAGAAGGCCACCATCGGCCATCCCCAGTTCTGTCCGGACGACGACGACCTGATCCTCTACGCGGGACCGATGACCGACCGGGTCTGGGTGACCGACCGCAGCGGCCGGCAGGACCGGCGCATGCACGAGCGGACCCATGATCTACAGTGGATCACCCACGAGGTCTGGCGGCCGGGCCATCGCTCGATCCTGTTCGTCGACTGGCCGAACGGGGTGGGCGAGATCGACGTCGCCACCGGCGAGGTCCGGGCACTGACCGACTTCCCGGTCTGGCACGGGGCGCCCGATACGTCCGGCGAGAGGCTGGTCTGCGACACCAACTTCCCCGACATCGGCATCCACCTGCTCGACCTTGCGGAACAGGACCGGCAGTGCGCCCGGTTCGTCTGCCGCCCCGAGTCGAGCTCGATGGGCGCGCACTGGGCCGGGCCGTTTCCCTATGCCAACGGGCCGGTGAAGGTGTTCGCGCCGCAGCACACCCACCCGCACCCCCGCTTCTCTCCGGACGGCCGGCAGATCGTGTTCACCTCCGATCGCAGCGGCACCGCCCAGATCTACGTGGTTTCAAATCCGGAAGGCACCTGACAAAAACGCTTAGAAATCGGCCCCTCTGCGGGCCCAGGCCCTGCTGTGGCTGAGACCTCATCTGCCCACGATCTGAGCGGCAGCTGCGCCGGACCGGTCCCGATCCGATGAGCTTCGGCCACCTGGAACCCGGTCACGCCACTCTCGAAACGTGGTTTGGAATTGGTGGCGTCAGCCGGCGTGTCAGGGAGCGATCAGGACCTTGCACTGGGTCGTTCGTTGCCGCAAAGCCTCGAAGGCCTCGGGGGCGTCGCTGAGCTCGACCACATCCGAGACGAGGGTTTGCGGACAATATCGGCCCACATCCAGCGCCTCAATCGACATGGCGAACTCGTTCATGTCGAAGAAGACCGACATTATCACGTCGACTTCCTTGGAGATCGCCCGGAAGCTGTCGAGCCGGTCGACCCCGGTGCACAGCCCGAGAACGCACACCCGCCCGCGCGGTCTGACAAGGTCGATGCAATGGTCGATCAGGCCGACCTTGCCCACGCATTCGAATACGACGTCCGGCAGGCCGCCGCACGCCTTCTCGATCCGCTCCCGCATCTCCGGTCCCGAGGTCACGAAGTCCGTCGCGCCGAGCTCGCCCGCCCGGTCCCTCTGGTGGTCGTGGAGATCCACCGCGACTACTGCCCCGGCCCCGAGCCTGCGCGCCCAGAACACGACGGCAAGACCGATTGCGCCCGCCCCCACGACCACCACGCGCTCGCCGGGCGCGACCCGCGCCCGTCTAAGACCGTGCAGTGCAACGGCCAGAGGCTCCGCCAGCGCGCCGTCCGCCAGCGAAACGTCGGCGGGCAACCGCCGGACCTGCCGTGCCGTCAGCGCAGCATACTCCGCATATCCGCCGCCGATCAGCTCCATCTGCTGCTCGCACCAGGCCGGCTCTCCCGCCCGGCAGGGTGCGCAGCGGCCGCAGCCCTTGAGCGGGGCCGCTGCAACCAGATCGCCTGGCTTAATGTCGCTCACATTGCGGCCCACCTCCATGACCTCCCCCGAGAATTCGTGGCCGATCACTTCCCCACCCTGCAGGCCGAAGGTCGCGTCCTCGGTCATGTGGAGATCGCTGCCGCAGATGCCGCATCGGCAGATCCGCAGAACCACCTCGTCAGGCGACGGCGACGGATCGGGCCTTTCGCCGATCACAAGCGGCTTGCCGAATGCATCGAAGATTGCGGCTTTCATTGGCGGTGACCTTCCTTCGGCACGAGAATGCGGCGAGTGGGAAACCAAGGCGCATCCACCGCACGGCGCAGAAGGCCCCACAGCCCTTCGCGGAAGAACAACGCGCTGCATAGGGTCAGCAGGCCAAGCACGATCAAATAGGAGGAGCCGTACTCGCCGAACCACCGATCGGCGAAGAAGTAGATCAGCGAGCCGATCAGCACGCCTTCGATGCTGCCGATACCGCCCACCATCACGATGAAGATGGCAAGGTTGGCCCAGTTGATATCGAAGGCCGATGGCGGCGTGATCCGCAACTGCGCCATGAAATAGACGGCCCCGGCCAGGCCGGATCCGGCGGCAGCGGCGACGAACACCAGGAAGCGGAGCCGCGCGACGTCCACACCCTGGCTCGCCGCCGCGACGGGATTGTCGCGCATGGCGGTCAACGCGAGGCCGTAGCGACTGCGCAGGAGCAGATAACTGCCCCCCACCGTCGTGAGAAGCAGAAGCGCCGCGAGGATCGATATCCCGACCGCCCGTTCGTCCGCCGAATACTGGGTCATCACCCGGAGGCTCATTCCCGCACCGCCGTTGATGAAGGAGAGATTGGTCGCGAGGAGGCGCATCACCTCTGCCACGACCCAGGTGCCGATGGCGAAATAGGCACCTTGCAGGCGGTGCAGCAGTCCGTAGGTTGGGATCGCAAGGATGATCGGCACGATCACGCTCATCCCAGCGGCGACGAAAGGGTTCACGCCGAAGGTCTGAGCCAGAACGAACATTGCGTAGGCCGCTACGCCGACGAATGCCTGCTGGCCAACCGAGACCAGTCCGGCGAAGCCGGCGAGCAGGTTCCACATCTGCGCAACTGCGATGTAGCAACACAGCGTGACCACGTCGCGGATCATTCCCTGCGAAGCCCAGAGAGGCATGAGGCAAACGGCCGCCACCGCCGCCGCGCCCGTTCCCAGCGCCACAACTCCCGAGGCGGTCATCCGCCGCACCCGGACCATCGGCGCGCTAAGGTGATTCCGTACGTCTGTCATTGGGCGCGCCCCATGATGCCGTTTGGGCGGATCGCAAGTACGGCGAGAAAGACAAGGTGGCCGGCCAGGATCCCGAAGCCGGGACTTATGCGGAAGCCGATCGCCTGGCTCACCCCGAGAACCATCGCACCGACGAAGGCCCCCCAAATCGAGCCGAGCCCGCCGATGATCACTGCCTCGAAGGCGTAGATGAGCTGATACGGCCCATCCGCGGGGGCGACAGTTGCCCGCATCGCCTGGAAGGTTGCGGCGAACCCGAGGATACCGACTGCGATCGCGGTCGCCATCGCATACACGGCCTTCGGATTCACGCCGGTCATGGCCGCCGCCTCGACGTCGGATGAAGCGGCGCGCAGCGCGCGCCCGAACCGGGTGAACCGCAGCATCGCATCCAGTCCGCCGGTCAGCAGAGTGGCGCAGGCAAGCACGATAAGCGGCAGGACGCCGACAAAGATCGGTCCCAGGGCTACGGAGGCCTGCTCGATCCCGCCACCGGACAGAGAGCGGGTATCGGCGGACCAGATCTCGAGTATCGCGTTCTGCAGCGCCACCGACAGACCGAATGTCGCGATCAGCGAAGGCAGCGGATCGTCGCCCACCACGCGGTTGAGCACGCCGCGCTGCAGCAGCCACCCGACGGCGGCTCCGATCGGAACCAGCAGGACGAGCACCCCCCAGGGGCCGAGGGGAAACGAACCGGCCAGTGAAATTCCGACCAGGGCAAGCAGGATGACCAGGTCGCCGTGGGTAACGTTGATGATCTTCATGACGCCGAACATGAGTGCCATGCCCAGCGCATACTGGGCATAGAGCCCGCCGAGCAGGACGCCCTGCACCAATCCGTCAAGCCACAGCATTTTTCGCTCCAAAGTAGGCTGCGCTGATCGCCTCCCGCGGCACTTCCGCCGACCGGCCCTCCAGGGTGACCCGGCCTTCCAGCAGGCAATAGAGGCGCGACGAAGCGCGCTGGGCGAGACCGACATCCTGTTCGACCACGACGATAGCCGTTCCGGATCGCGAGATTTCAGGGAGTGCGGCATAGATCTCGCGTACGACGCGGGGAGCCAGGCCCAGACTGATCTCGTCGCAAAGGAGCAGGCGCGGTTGCGCGAGCAGCGCGCGGCCGATCGAGACCATCTGCTGCTGACCGCCGGACAGATCCTCGCTGAAGGCCGCGCGCTTTTCCCTCAGGATCGGAAAGAGGTCGTAGACGCGGCGGATACTCCATCCCTCTCCGCGCGGTTCGGCGGCATTCTCCGCGGCCACCCGGAGATTCTCCTCCACGGTCATACCCGAGAACAGCCGGCGGCCTTCGGGAACGATGGCCACCCCCTTCCTCACCATACGGTGAGGCGGAGTGCCACCCACCTCCGTCCCGTCCAGACGGACCATTTCCTTCGCCACCGGCAACAGTCCGAGGATCGATCTCAGCAGGGTCGACTTGCCGGCGCCATTCGCGCCGATCAGCGCCACCGTCTCACCCGCTGCGATTTCGAAGTCGATGCCGTGAAGCGCCCGCATGTCGCCGTAGCCGGCAACCAGCCCGTGCGTCGACAGGAGAGCGCTCATGCCTCGACCCCCATATAGACCCGTTGGACCTCCTCATCCTCGATCACTTCGGACGGGACGCCTTCTGCGATTTTCTCGCCGAAGTTCAACACCAGCAGGCGATCGGCCACGGCCATCAGCGCGTGCAGAACGTGCTCGATCCAGACCACGGTCACGCCCCGCGACCGAATCCGCCGGATCAGCTCGACCAGCGCGTGGCCCTCGTCGTCGGTCAGCCCCCCTGCGATCTCGTCGAGCAGCAGAAGGCGCGGCCCCACTGCCAGCGCGCGCGCGAGCTCCAGTCGCTTTCGATCCAGCAACGTCAGCGTCCCGGCCATCGTGTTGGCACGCGCCATCAGCTCGCACTCGTCCAGGATGGCAGAACAACTCTCGTAGCAATCCACCTCTCGTCGACCGCTGCCGAAGGTTGCGGCAACGACGAGATTCTCGAACGTCGTCATGCCTGAATATGGCCGGGGCACCTGATAGGTGCGGCCGATCCCGGCCTTGCATCGACGATTGGGAGGCCCCGTCAGAGGCTTCCCCTCAAAGGTGAGTTCGCCGTGGTGGTCGCGAATATCGCCGCTGATCAAATTGAACAGCGTCGTCTTGCCCGCGCCGTTCGGCCCCAGGATGCCCAGCACCTCACCCGGCCTGACGGAAAACTCCAGATCGTGGAGGACCCGGACAGCACCGAAAGACTTGCCCAGGCCCTGCGCCGTCAGGATTGGCTTCATGTCCGTCATGCCCGGTCAAGATGGCCAGGTCAGCGGCTTCAAACGCTGCTCCGGCTCAAAGAGCGGATTCACCGAGTTGTCCACGATCTTCAACTCGAACGGCCACTTCTCGCCCTTGACCCACTGACCGCCAAAGATCGGAGTGGTGGAGACGTTGGGATGCGGACCCGACGAGAAATTCACGGGTCCGACCAGTGTCGACAGGTCGGTCGCTTTGAGCGCATCGCGGTTCGCGGCGCGGTCGAGCGGGTCTTGTGACCGCTTGAGCGCGTCCAGCGCGACTTCCCAGATCGCGTGGCTGTAGCCGAGCGGCTGGGTCCATTGCCGGCCTGTCTCTGCCTCCCAGGCATCAGCAACGTCGCGGCTGACCTCTCCAGTAAGCGAACTCTTGAACGGAAAGGCAGGGGTCCACCACACCTCGGACGACATGCCGTCGCCGAGCTTGCCCAACGCCTCGATTCCCGAGGGAAACAGAAGGGCTGCGGCAACCGTGATGGCCTTCGGATGGAAGCCCTGTTGGGCGGACTGGTTCACGAACGTCGTCAGGTCGTCCACGTAGGTGATGCCGCCGACGATGTCGGCATCGAATTGCTTGAAAGCCGAGATCTGGGCCGAGAAGTCATTTGTCCGCGGCTGGAAGAAGCCCGGCACATTGATCTCGAACCCGGCTTCCTTCGTCGGCGCCGGAAGACCGTAGTTCCTGTTGCCCCAGGTTTCGCCGTCCGCGTTCTGCGGGAAGAGCATCCCCACCTTGCGATTGGTCTCGAGTTGCTCCCAGAGCCCGACAAACGTGTTGAGCGCCTCATCCAGGCCCCAGAAAAAGTGATAGGTCCAGTTGAAGGGCTGCCCGTCGCCGCCGCGCGGAAACACGGTCGCCTGCCAAGGCGCACCAGTCGATACGCATGGACAGCCGAATAGCTCGGCCTGATCAGCGGCCGGGTTGATGGTATCCGTGGTCGAGGCGGGCATCAGCAGATGCACTTCCTCGTTCAGGATGAGATCCGCGGCCACCTCGGCCGAGCGGTTGGGGTCAGACTGCCCGTCGCGCATGAGAATCTCGATGTCGTAAACGCCGGCCTGAGTCTCTAGCCGTCCACCTAGCCGCTCGCGCACACGCTCGAGGGTAAAATCGTCGGTTTCCCCGAACGGCGCCAACGGACCGGTTTTCGGGGTGATGAGACCCACCTTGATGGTGCCAGCCGATTGCGCACGGACCACAGCCGGCGCGGCGAGGGCGAACGCGCCCGCCCCCATTCCCTGCAGGACGCGGCGGCGCGACGGCGCGAGCCGACGGATTTTAGTCGTCATGGTCTTTCTCCTCCCAGGGGACGCTTTCTGGTCTTGCGTGCCAGCTCTCTGCGTCCGTTTCCTCCAGTGTCGTTCTGTGTGCTGAGGCAGCTGTCGATCTCGAAGCGGACCGCACCGATGGCGGCTTGAGGTCGTCGTCCGCCCTGGAAAATGCTCCGTTCAAACGGAATCGGCTTGAATGGTAAGGACAGGCTCAAGCAATTGATTCCGGGCCCATTTTGGTCACTCGGACGTTTTCATCAGTCTGTAAAACGCTCTACGTGCGCAGGGACGAACCACCGTCGATCGTCATCTGTGCGCCCGTGACATAGGAGGCCGCAGGAGAAGCAAGGTAGAGGGCCAGGCCCTTTATCTCCTCCGTCTCGGCGATCCGGCCGAGAAGCGACTGCTCTTCGAAGGCGCTCCGATCGGCGGCGTTCTTGAGGCGGCCGCCTGCGATGTTGGTCACGAACGGACCGGGCGAGATACAGTTGACGAGAATCCCGAAGGCCCCGAGTTCCATCGCAGCATTGCGCACCAGGTGGTCAACGCCCGCCTTGGCCGGCATGTAGGGCAGTCCGACGATCGCCTCGTTGACACGTGCGGCAACCGACGAGGTGACGATGATCCGCCCTCCCCCGGTCTGCTTCATGTGGCGCGCGGCATTGCGGATCGTCAGGAAGACTCCGGTCAGATTGACCGCAATCACCCTGTCCCACATCTCAAGCGGAATCGCATCGATCTGACCGGCCGAATTGCGCCTGCCTTCCGGTGTCAGAAAACCCGGCCCGCCATCGACGCCGGCATTGGCAAAGACGATATCCACCCTGCCCTGGTGTTCGGCGACCTCGTCGAACGCCGCTGCGACCCCGGTGCTGTCGCTGACGTCAAGCCAACGCCCCCATGTGCCTTTTCCGATTTCGGCCACGGTGCGTTCAAGCTGCGCTTCGTCGGCATCACAGATGCACACCCGCGCTCCGTGTTCGGCCATCACTTCCGCATAAGCTCGGCCGATTCCCGAAGCGCCGCCCGTGACGATCACCGACTTGCCAGCGACGCAGAACATCTCTTCAAGTGCTGCCATCCGCCTGGAGCCTCAGACGAACATTTTCGGATCGGGCTCCACGCCCTGTTCCCGGCAATAATTGACGTAGTGGTCGATGAACCAGAATACGTCGGCGGTGAAATCGAACCTGCCCTGATCATCGAAGAATTCGATCGGCCCGTTGATCCAGAACAGAGCCTTCATCCCGTTGGGGTCATCTGAGTAGAGCGTGTGAGCCGCCCCCGGCAGCTCGTACACGAAGTCACCCGGCCGCGCGGTCCAGTCGTACTCATAGTAACCCCACGACCCTTCAAGCGTGATGGCCGAGACGACGCCGCGATGCTTGTGCGTGCCAATGCGGCCGCCACCCTTCACCCAGAGAATGTTGGCGACGGAATTTGTCCGCACATCGAAGCAGAAGTGCTTGATCGAAGCGTTTTCGCCAAACGGAACCCATGGATTTGAGGCGTCGTCTCCGGGAATGTGCTGACCGTCACGGGCATAGGCCTGGATCGTAGCCTCGTAGGCTTCTTCCGGAAGCTTGGTGATCTGCGTCTGTTTGTTCATGCCGCATCCTCCCTCGGCGCATTTGCATGCCGTTTTTTGAATTCTTATTGGGAAAGTAGACGGACAGCGCCTGATACGCGTCAAGCGCCATGAGGCCCCTGTCGTCCGCGGTCAGCCCGAAAAGCGACTAACAAACTGATTTTGCTTATATATTCAGCACGTCTGCCGCCGCATTCCTGGAGCAAGCGTGCAGGAGCGACTTGATGATATGATCAAACTATAATCCATATCATCAAACGCCTTCCTTCAAGTGGAGCAGCCCGTTGCAGATTGACTCCGACTACCGTGAAGCCCTCGATCGCGGCGGCCAACCGACCATTGCGGAGCTGCTGAACCACCTCGCCTACAATCCGCTCGACGCGACCATCAAGCTGGCGGGCGCGCGCATGGTGCTCCAGCGTGCGGTCCAGACGACCGATCTTCGCGACATGCTTGTCAGGCGGCACGGAGAGCACGAGGCGATGGTCGTGCTGATGCGGCTTGGTTACCGCGCAGGCGTTGAGGATGCGCGCTTCGTCAAGTCCAACTGGCCCCACATCGACGTTGGCGATGCGTTCACGGCGGGCACGCGCCTGCACATGCTCTCCGGCGTCGTCAGGGTCGAAACGCTGAGCAATGACTTCGATTTCAAGCGCGACCGGTATTCAAGCGAGTTTCTCTGGCACGGCTCGGCCGAGGCGGTTGAGCACCACCGCCTGCACGGCCGGGCTCAGGCTCCGGTCTGCTGGCTGCAGACGGGATATGCGGCCGGGTATGCCAGCCACTTCTTCAGCAAGCTCGTCATCTACCGGGAGACGAAGTGTGCCGCGATGGGGCACCCGTCGTGCCATCTGATCGGCGGAACGCTGGACCGCTGGAAGGAGGACGATCCGCTCGTCCGACTGTTTCAGGAAGAGATCATAACGGCTCCACCTGCAAGATCGCCTTCCGCCGAACCCGAGGCGGCGCGCGCTACCGCTACCGCCAGCACACGCTGGGAGGATCTGGTCGTTTCCGCGGCGGCGAAGAGGCTGGAGACGATAGCGGCCGCCCGTTTGCCGATCCTGATTTCGGGCCCGCCCGGCTCGGGCTGCGATCTGGCGGTTGATGCCCTTCTCCGCTGGAAATCCTCGCTTCGAGCCCCAACCCGTGTCGATTGCGGTAGCGAGGATGCGGCAAAGCTGCTTCGGCAGGACATTGGAAGGCGGCCAGGACGTCGCGAAGAGATCTGGATTCTGGAAAATCTATCAAGCCTCCCGCGAGCGCTGCAGGCGCCGCTTGCGAAGCGACTGCGTCTCGGCCCCAAGTCCGACGTCCTGATCATCGCTCTTTCCGACACCCTGCCGAACACCCCGGAAATGCGGGCGTGCCTGACGCCTGAGGTGCTTCACGGCTTCAGCCACGTCGTCATGCCGCCCTTGTCGGAGCGGACCGACGTCGCCGATATCGCGGAGGCGATGCTGGACCGGCTTGCGACCGACCTGGAAATGCCGGCACCCAAGCTCTCCCGCTCTGCACGGGAGGCGCTCGCGCGCCCCGCCTTGTCCGGCAACGTTCCGGAACTGGCAGCCCGACTTCGGGAGGCGCTTCTGTCCGGGGACGGACATCCCATCGAGGCGGACGTGTTCCAGCCGGAGGAAGACGCGCCCTTTGCCGGCATGAGAAGCGGCTGCGTCGACGTCAATGCGCTGAACCGGGAGATCTACGAAGCAGCGCTTGAAGCAGAAGGGGGCAACGTCTCCGCTGCCGCCCGCCGCGTCGGCCTGACGCGCGCCCAGCTTGCCTACCGCCTGAAACGCCAGGCTCCCACAGAACGCCAATGAGCAAGCACCCTATCCGCCACCGGTCCTGTCGTGAACGGCAACGCGGCCAGCACCGTCTCTGGCGTCGAAGTCGGCACTGACGGCACAGTCCAGGCGGTCAACGACAACGGCTCGGATAGCTCGCCGGCACCGTTTTGCAGATGGCGCTCAACCCGGGCGACATCATGATCGGCGCCGCCACCGGGCTTCACCGTCGCGGCCATGACGTGATCCCGAGCCTGCCGCACCCACTTGCGATAAGGCTGCAGACGCAAGCAAAGCGCGTTGGTCTGGTCGGCGAGATAGACGTTGTGGCTCGCTTCGATCACCAGGCGGTGGAACGCGAGGTTCCAGTCAGCATGGGTTTCCGCATCGCCGCCGGATGCAGCCTCCCCTATGGCATGATGCACCTCTTCCAGGCGGCGGATCTCATCCGCCGTCATGCGCCGGGCGGCGAGTTCCGCACACAGGGCTTCCAGACCGGCCAGTGTCTCGACTACCACCACCCCGCGGTGATGGACTGTCAGCAGATCCCCTGTCGGTCACCACACCGCTGGAGGCCGAAACCGGCCTCCCCATCGTCTCCAGCGCCGTGGCCGGCGCATGGGCGGCCATGCGGCTGTTGGGACTGGATCCATCCGCCCCCGGCGTCGACCGCCTGCTCAAACGAAGCTGGGCTCAGGACTCGTTGACCACGGCCAGCGTGGCCGTTGCGCTGGCCCAGGCCCTCAAGGCGCTTGGCGCGTCTCTGGTTTTCCACAATGAAACCCACCCGCCGGACGCCGGCGGGATCGAAGTAGCTCGGGCCGCCAGATTGCGCCCGGCATTCGGCAGGACCTGCATCCTGATTAAGCGGGCTGCGCCAATTCTAGACAATGTCCTCTATAGGAGTTGACGCACAAATATCCTGGAAATACGTTTTTCATGACAAGTCCATGAGAGGACTTTGAGCAAGGAGTGCTTGAACCTTGAGCGAAGCTGATGGACAAAGCCGGACGGCACGAGCCAGGGGTGGCCAGAAGTCCAAGCATCGGCTCATCGCCGAGCAACTCCTGAACGCCATCGAAGCCGGCCGCTGGCGGCCCGGCGAACAGCTTCCCTCGGAGGAGCAGCTCGCCACCGAAACCGGCAGCAGCCTTGGCACGGTGCAGCGGGCTCTGAGAAATCTCGTCGAGATGGGTGTGGTCGAGCGCCATCATGGGCGCGGCACGTTCGTCACCGGCGCCCGCGCGCAGGAGCGTCAGCTCCGCCACTTCCGGTTCACAGCCGAGGGTGGCACGCAACTCCTCCCGGTCTACTTCAACATGCTGGGCATCGAGATCACCCGGGACACAGGTCCTTGGAAGGACTTCCTGCAGGACCCCACCGACACGTTCGTGCGCATCCACCGGCTGGTCTCGGTCAACAAGGAATTCGAAGTCTTCAGCGAAGTCTATCTGCCGGAGCACCGGTTCCGCGACCTCGCGACCATGAAGACGACCACCCTCGACGGCGTGTCGATCCGCGACATGCTGGCCGAGCGGTTCAACGCCCCCACCCTCAACATCCGCCAGACGATCGTCTGCCAGACGCTGCCGCCGCGCGTGACCCGGCTGATCGACCAGCCGGCTGGCCAGTCCGGCATCGTGTGGACGATCTGCGGCATGAGCTACCGCGACACCCCCATCACCTGGCAGCGCGTCTTCGTACCGCCGAGCGACCGGGTCCTGGAAATGGGCGCTGCCCCTCTGGGAGAGGGAGCTGCCAAGCGCTGACAGAGTTCGGCCGGCGGTGGGCGTCCAAGGATGCCCCCCCGCCACCCGACAAAAAAGAGCGGGCTCACCACACCCGCCGGACAAGACAGTCTCCGGAAGACCGGGGATGTCCATTCCAGAGTCAGGAGACAACACGATGGCAACCGGAACTTCGCTTCGAACCGTGCGGACGCTGGGCCTCAAGGCCGGCATCCTAGCAACCGCCGCCCTGATCGCCTCGGCAGCCGTTCCCCCGGCGTTCGCTCAGGACATGCCCGAAATGAGCCTGAAGTTCGGGCATCCCTACAATGAGAACCATCCGCTGGCGAAAGGCGCCCAGCGGTTCGCCGACATCGTTGCGGAGAAGTCCGACGGCAACATCGAGATCACCGTCTATCCGAACTCGACGATCGGATCGTCCCGCGATCTGGTCGAGGCGATGCAGATCGGCGCGGTGGACTTCGCACTCGTACCGACCACAAACGTGGCCAGCTTCTACCCGCCGCTGGATATCTTTTATCTGCCGTTCCTGTTCCGGGACAAGGAACACGCCTACGCCGTTTCCGACGGTCCGGTGGGCGAAGCCCTCTATGCCGACATGCTCGAGAAGATCGGCATCCGCACCCTCGCCATGTACGAGAGCGGCTTCCGCACCATCACGACCCGCGACAAGAAGATCGAAACGCCGGACGACATGAAAGGCGTGAAGTTCCGCGTGGTGAACAACCCGCTGAACGTCGCGACCTTCAAGGCGCTGGGCGCCAATCCGACTCCGATGGCGCTGTCGGAGGTCTTCACAGGCCTGCAGCAGGGCACCGTCGAC
Organism: Amorphus orientalis; assembly: GCF_030814015.1. Taxonomy (NCBI): domain Bacteria; kingdom Pseudomonadati; phylum Pseudomonadota; class Alphaproteobacteria; order Hyphomicrobiales; family Amorphaceae; genus Amorphus; species Amorphus orientalis. The sequence goes on along the minus strand of NZ_JAUSUL010000001.1, from coordinate 1,567,908 downwards.
GGCCAGGACAACCCGGTCGGGAACGTGAAGGCCTTCGGCTTCGACAAGGTCCAGGACTACATCACCCTGTCGAACCACCAGTGGGCCGGCATCATGTTCCTCGCCGGCGAGGGCATGTGGGAAGGGCTCCCCGACAACGTGAAGGAGCTCTTCGCCGAGACGGCCCTCGAGACCCAGGAGTGGGAACGCAAGGCGCTCAACGATCAGGAGGGCGAGTTCCTGGCCGAGATGGAAGCCGACGGCATGACCGTGACCCGGCTCACACCTGAGCAGAGCAAGGCTTTCCAGGACGCCATGGAGCCCGTGTGGACCGAGTATCGCGAGAAGCTCGGCAACGAGCTGATCGAAAGCGCGGTCAACGCACAGTAGACCGTCACGGCCTTCAATCCTCGCCGTCGGAATCGCTTCCGGCGGCGATATCCGGCCGGCAAGACGGGCCCGCCGCGCAGCTTCGCGGCGGCCACAAGATCGCGGGCACCGTCGATCACGGCTCCGTCGCGAGACGAACCGCTCCTCCGGCTATCGAAACCCGATCCATCCCTGCGCAGGGCGCGCCCATGACCTTGGTTCGCAAGCTTCTCGATGTCAGCGAGACGGTGCTGATGGCGATCTGCATTCTCATGTTCGTCGTGATGGTCGCGCTTGGCATTGCGACGGTGTTCTTTCGCTTCGTCGTGGAGAGTTCGCTGGCCTTTCCGGACGAACTGATCCGCTACCTGTTCATCTGGCTGATCTTCCTCGGTGCCGCGATCGCATTGCGACGCAACGCCCACGCCGCCATCGGAGTGCTCGTTGAGTATCTTCCGGCTCCGTTGAAGCGCGGCGCGGTCATGGTCTCGACGCTGGCGAGCGCGGGTTTCTTCGCCGTCCTCATCGTCAAGGGGATCGAGCTGACGGACCGCGTCGTCCCGCAGATCTCGCCCGCGTTGGAAGTCTCCATGGCCTGGGTCTACGCGGCCGTGCCGGTGAGCGGCGTCTTCCTGCTCGTCTATTCGATCGAACTGCTCGTCTGGCAGCGAACGGCGCCCGCTGACAAGCTCAGCACCTTGGGCAGCTGACCATGCCGCTCCCCGTCTCCGCTCCCATCAGGATCACCCGCCCATGACCACGACCGTGATCTTTCTGGTGCTGATCGGCCTGATGAGCATCCGAGCCCCCATCGCCGTGGCGCTCGGTCTCTCCAGCCTGGTCGGCCTCATGCTCAGCGGAATCAGTCTGGAAATCATCGTCCAGCGCATGGTGGCGACGAACAACTCGTTCCCGCTTCTGGCGATCCCGTTCTTCATTCTGGCTGGCGAGATCATGTCGACCGGCGGCATGTCGCGCCGGCTGGTGAACTTCGCCGGCGCCCTGGTCGGCCATTTTCGCGGCGGTCTCGGCGCGGTGGCGGTGCTGAGCTCAAGCTTCTTCGCCGCGCTGTCGGGCTCGAACGCAGCGACGGTGGCGGCCATCGGCGGCGTCATGAACGAGCCCATGGCGGAAAAGGGCTACCGGCCCTCCTACACCGCGGCCACCATCGCGGCAGCCGGCGTCACCGGCATGATCATTCCTCCTTCGGTGCTCCTGATCCTCTACGGCGTGGTCACCGGCGTTTCCATCGCCGACCTCTTTCTCGCCGGCATCGGGCCGGGCGTGCTGATCTGCATCAGCCTGCTGATCCTCAACTGGGTGCTGGCCAAGCGCGAAAAGGTGGAGACCGAGCCCTTCAAGGGCGGCGGCGAGATCTGGCGCACCTTCAAGGCGGCGATCCGGCCCCTGCTGATGCCGGTGATCATCCTGTCGGGCATCTATGGGGGCGTCTTCACGCCGACCGAAGCGGCGGTGGTTGCCGTCGCCTACGGGCTCCTGATCGGCATCGTGTTCCGCGAATTCACCATGGCCGGCCTCTACCGCGCCTTCGGGCGGGCGGTGGTCTCCTCGGCAGTGGTGATGTTCATCATGAACGCCGCCGGCCTGTTCGCCTGGCTGATCACCATCAACCAGATCCCGCAGTCGATCTCGACCTACCTCTCCGCGACCGCGGGCAACCAGATCGTCTACCTGCTTTTCGTCAACCTGTTCCTGCTGTTCGTCGGCTGCCTGATGAACGCCGCCGCCGCCATCGTGATCTTCACGTCGATCCTCTATCCGGCTGCGATGGCGTTCGGCGTCGACCCCGTCCTGTTCGGCATCATCGTCGCGGTGAACCTGTCGATCGGAACCGTGACGCCGCCGCTTGGCGTCGATCTCTTCATCGCCTCCGCCATCACCAAGGTCTCCATCGAGCGGATCGTGGTCGCCATCTGGCCGTACATCATGGTGCTCCTGGTCGACCTCCTGCTGATCACGTTCGTTCCGCCCATCTCGACCTTCCTGGTGCGGCTCTTCGCTTAGGCGGACGCCTGCACGCAAGCGCGCGACCGTCCGTTCGTCCAGTACGCCCTTCGAGGATTTGACCATATGACCGACAGCCGCCCGGCGACCCATGGAAGCGACCGCCCCTGGGAAGACATGGACAGCGGCGTGATCCGCCACGCCATCCGCGACGACCAGCTCGGCCGCGCCGAGATCAGCCCGACGGGCCGCTTCGAGGCCGGCTCCCATGCCTCGTTCACCCTGACCTACACCGCCGGTGTCTTCGGCATCGACGATTCCGGCAGCCTGCGGGTCTGCTTCCGGTTCGCCTCCGACCAGAGCACGCCCCAGTTCGACGATCCGAAGGGCGCCAACTACTGCACCGTGGAAGCCTCCAACGGCGCGGTGCTGCAGGTCCGCTGGGACCCGAAGGCGAATGTCCGCCCCTGGGACCGCACGCTCTGGATCAAGGTGGTGCGCGGCTACCTCAAGGAAGGCGAGACGATCACCATCCGCTTCGGCGTCACCGACCACGGCGGGCCGGGCATGCGGCTTCAGACCTTCTGCGAGGACACCTTCGAGTTCCGCGTGCTGGCCGACCCGATCGCCACGTTCAACTTCCAGCCGCTGCCCGAGCAGCCGGAAATCGCCATCGTGCCGGGCAAGCCGGAGCGCTTCGTCGCCGTAATCCCGACGCGGCGGCGGCCGGGCGAGACGTTCGCGCTCAAGATCAAGGGCGAGGACCGCTGGGGCAATCCGTCCGACCAGTGCTCGCAGACCTTCACCCTGGAGGCGACCGGTCCCATCGACGGGCTGCCGGAATCGGCAAGCCTCACGCCCGGCACGTTCGCGCTGGAAGTGCCGGGCCTCTCGATGGCGGAGCCGGGAACAGCCTCAGTCATCCTGCGTGACGAAGCCGGCTCGATCGTCTTCGAGACCAACCCGCTGATCGTCGAGGACACACCGCTCGTCCACTTCTGGGCCGACCTGCACGGCCAGTCCGAAGAGACCATCGGGACGGGGAGCGCGGAGGCCTACTTCGCCTTCGCCCGCGACAAGGCGTTCGTCGACGCCTGCGGCCATCAGGGCAACGACTTCCAGATCACCGACGCGTTCTGGGGCGAACTCAACCGGATCACCGAGCGCTTCGACGAGCCTGGCCGGTTCGTCGCCCTGCCCGGCTACGAATGGTCGGGCAACACCTCGCTGGGCGGCGACCGCAACGTCTTCTTCCCGGGCGAGGACCGCGTCATCCGCCGCTCATCCCATGCCCTCATCGAGGGAGGCGACACCGACGGCACCGACTGCATCACGGCGCGGGAGCTGTTCGAGGCCTTTTCACGCGAAGGCGAGGATGACGTCGTCTGCTTCGCCCATTGCGGCGGCCGCTACGCGGACATCGCCTACGCCCATGACGGCCGCTTCGAGCGCTCCGTCGAGGTCCACTCCTCGTGGGGGACGTTCGAGTGGCTGCTGCACGACGCCCTCGATCTCGGCTACCGGGTCGGCGTCGTCACCAACTCCGACGGCCACAAGGGTCGGCCGGGGGCCAGCTATCCCGGCGCCGGCAAGTTCGGCGCGATCGGCGGGCTGTCCTGCTATCTGATGGAGGATCTGTCGCGCCCCGCGCTGCTCGACGCGCTCAGGAAACGCCATCATTACGGCACCACCGGCGGCCCGGGCGGGCGGACCATCATCGATCTGAAAGCGTCCTTCTCCGACGAAGGCACGCTCTATCACGACGACCCGGCGCTCTTCCCGGCCTCACGGGGGCGCTCCGCCACCGACGCCCTGATGGGCGACATCGTGCACCTTCCGGAAGGGGAGATGGAGCTTGCCGTGTCGGTCGCCGCCAATGCGCCGATCGAGCGGGTCGCCATCTTCAACGGCCGGGATCTGGTGGAGACCGTCCGGCCCTATGGCGAGAGCGACCTCGGCGCGCGGGTGCGGGTGCTTTGGGAGGGCGCGGAATATCGCGGCCGGTTCCGGGAGGTGATCTGGGACGGCGAAGCCATCTTCGAGGACAACCGCATTACCCATGCGCGGCCGGTGAACTTCCTCAATCCAGACAAAACACTGGAGCGCGAGGGCGACAGCAGGCTCTTCTGGAAGGCGCTGACCACCGGCAACTACGGCGGCTTCGACGCCTGGCTCACGGATGGATCCAGCGGGACGCTGGCGCTCGCCACGCCGCTCGTTTCCGCGCGCATTCCGGTGGCCGAGATCGGGTTGGAGGACACGATCCTCGACGCCTCGGGCGACCTGCCGCGCTTCGTGCGCGTCTTCCGCCTGCCGGACGAGAACCCGCACAAGCGGCTGTCCTTCACGCGGGCCATCCCGCTGAAGGCATCCGGCGACAACGCGGTCTATATCCGCGTCACGCAGGAAGACGGCACCCGCGGATGGACGAGCCCCGTCTACGTCTATCGCTGAATGAGACGGCAAGGTGCTTTCAGCCGATAGCCGAAGGGGGAAGACGTCGGGCAGGCGCGAACGGCCAGTCCCCCAACGCGGCGGCACCGGATCGAGGGTTTGCCCGAACCGGTGACAGGTGAAGTCGCCACAGGGCCGTCTGGTTGCATACGGTGGCCGTCAGCAGAAGACTGTTCGGCCCGATGATCGAGCGACCCGTCGGCATACAGGTATGGGGCCCTTTGCCGAACGCCTGAAACGTCGTTTCGGCGAGAAGCAGCCATTCGGCACTTGGCAGACGCGGCTCCTATCCGGACGCCTCCCGCTCGATGCGCGTGAACTGTGAGCGGAAGAACAAGAGCGGCGCCCTTCGGGGATCGTGTGTGATCGCGGTCACCCGGCCGACATGGATCAAGTGGTCGCCACCTTCGTATTCGGCATAGGTGCTGCAGGAGATGTTGGCGATGCAGTCGGCAAGATGGGGCTGGCCGAACCTGTCCGCCGTCCAGGACACGTCCGCCCACTTGTCACTGCCAGCGGAGCGGGCGAACTGCATGGCGAGGTCTTCCTGATCCTCAGCCAGCACGTTGATCGCAAAACGATCGAGATTGCGCAGCGCCGCGTAGCTGCGCGAGCCCCTGCCGGCGAAATAGGCCACCAGCGGCGGATCCAGCGACAGCGAATGGAAGCTCTGGCAGGTCATGCCGTGCAATCCACCGTCCGGATCCCGCGCGGTCACGATCACCACGCCGGAGCAATAGTTGCCGATGGAGACCTTGAGGTCGTCCGGGCTTGCGATGTCGGAAAGGGCCAGATCGCTCACGCCGCGCTCTCCTCGAGCAGGCGCAGACCATGGGCGGCCCCCTTCAGGGTGAACCGGTTGTCGTGGACGAAGTCGGCGGCGACGGTATTTTCTCCATCCAGAAGAGAACTGACCACGTAGAGGCTCGGGGTCGGCACGCTCGCCCCCAGCTCGACCAGCAGCGGCCGCAAGGTGAAATCGGGCGCCAGGGAATGGGCCGGCGATCCGCCGGTAAAGACCGGCACCACGACGTGGCCGGCCAGATCACCGGCGGAATAGGTGTCGAGGAACGCTTTCAGAAGCCCCGTGTAGCTCGCCTTGTAGGTCGGCGTGGCGATGACGATGAAACGGGACGCGTCCAGCCGGGCCTTCAGCTCCGCGATCGTGGCATTGCCCCACTCGAACAGGCCGGACGCGTAGGCCGACAGCTCGATGACCTCTTCGGGAGCCGGCAGGTCGAGGCAGGATGCGAGTTCCTGGCCGACATCGAGCGCGAGACGGCTGGTCCGGCCGGCCGGGGACGGGTTTCCAGAGAGGATTTCCATATGCATCGATCGGCTCCATTCCAGTACGCAGTCACAAATCGCCGCCCGCCTGTCCGCGGCGCGATCATCGAAGGCGAAGCGTTCCGCTCCTAAAGGGCCGCCACCGCACCGTCCGAGCGCGGATCGGTGGCCCCGGTCAAAAGGCCGTCGCGGTCGGCCAGGATCGCGCCCGCATGCCCCATGAAATCCTCGAAGGGACCGGTCACTTCGACTTCGTGACCGGCCTCGACAAGCCGCGCGACCGTTTCGTCGGCGATGCGGCTTTCCACCTTGAGGCTCAATGATCCTTCTCCCCAGGTCTTGCCGAGGAGCCAGCGCGGCGCCGTCACCGCCTCCTGCGGCGCCATGGCGAAGTTGGCGATCCGGGAAAAGATCGCCGCCTGGGTCTGCGGCTGCCCCTCTCCGCCCATCGTGCCGTAGGTCAGCCAGCGGCCGTCATCGAACCGGGCCATCGCCGGATTGAGAGTGGTGAACGGCTGACGCCCGGGAGCCAGCACGTTCCAGCGTCCGTCCAGCCGGAAGGAAGAGCCGCGGTTCTGCATGAGCACGCCCGTCTCCGGCGAGACGAGGCCGGACCCGAACTCGTAGTAGAGGGACTGGATCAGGCTGACGCTGCGTCCAGCGCCATCGGTGACACCAAGCCAGATCGTGTCGCCCGGCACAGCCGGCTGCGGCCATGGTAGAGCGCGGCGCGGATCGATCTCCGCAGCGAGCGCGTCGAGCGCGCCGTCCTCCAGGAAGCGATCCGGACTTCCGACGGTCGATGGATCGGCGACATGGACGTCTCGGATCAGGAACGCCCGCTTGTTCGCCTCGACCAGGATATGGAGATGATCGAACGAGCCTTCGTCGCCGAGATCGAGCCGGTCGGCGATACCGAGAATGATCAGGGAGGCGAGCCCCTGGGTCGGCAGGCCCGTGTTCCAGACGCGGGCGCCGCTGCGCGGCAGCGCAACCGACAGCGGCGTGCGCCAGTCGGCCCGGTGCGCCGCCAGATCGTCTGCAGTGACCGGGCTTCCGACCCGGGCAAGATCCGCGGCCAGTCGACGCGCGGTCTCGCCCTCATAGAAGTCGCGCAGGCCGGCCCCCGCCAGCCGACGGAGCGTTGCCGCAAGCGCCGGCTGGGCAAGCCTCTCGCCGACCGCGGGTGCCTTGCCGCCGGGCAGGAACGTGGCGGCGAACCCAGGCACGCCGGCGAGCTCATCGTGCTTGGCGCGCGTCAGCCGCGCCTGACTTTCGGTAACGGGCGAGCCGGCCTCGGCGAACTGGATCGCCGGCTCCAACAGACGGGCGAGCGGCAGCGACGGCTGCCATTCAGCGGAGAGCGCGAGTGCCGCCTCCCATCCTGCGATGGTCCCCGGAACGGTCAGCGCCGCATCCGGCCCGCGCCACGGAATGGCATCGTATCCCCTGGCGCGGTAGGCATCGGGCGTCGCGTTCGCCCCGGCGCGCCCCGTCGCGTGGAGAGCCTTAGGGGCGGCTCCGGAGCCATCGGAGATCAGCCAGAACGCGTCGCCACCGATCCCGGTCATGTGCGGATAGACGACCGCGAGGGTCGCGGCGGTTGCAACCGCCGCTTCCACCGCGCTGCCGCCCTCACGCAGCACGTCCCGTCCGGCCTGGGCGGCAAGGTGGTGGGGGGCCGTGACCATGCCCCCCAGGCTCATCGGCGACGAGAGCACGCGACCAGACCTCAGCTCAATTCGCGGATGGCATCGATCCGGTCCATGCCGCCGACGGTGTCGGCCATTGAGGTCCAGACCGGCTTGGCGCCCGCGACCCAGGCCTCCATGTCCGTCGGCTGGATGACTTCAGCGCCGGCTTCCGCCGCCGTGGCCATCGCGGTGTCCTCGTCGGCCCGGACCAGCTCGTTGAAATAGGCCGCGCCTTCGACTGCCGCCTCGCCGAGGACCTGCTTCTGCTCGTCGTTGAGGGTCGCCCAGAACGGCTGCGCGAAATAGACGACGCCGGCCGCGCGGATGTGGGCCGTTTCGGTCATGTAGGGCACGACCTCGTAGAGCTTGAACGACACATAGGCGCTCTTGGTGAGGTCCATGCAGTCGACGACGCCGGTCTGCAGCGCGTTGTAGGCCTCGACGATCGGGATGCCGGTCGGGTTGGCGCCGTAGTTCGACCAGAGCTCCATGTGCAGCGGGCTCTGGATCACGCGCATGTTCATGCCCTTGAGCGGGCCCGGCGCCGAAATCGGCGTCTTGGTGAGAAGCTGGCGGGCGCCATAGTCGATGAAGGCGGGCACGATGAAGCCCTGGTCGGCGAGCTTCGCCTTGATGTCGTCGCCGACCTTGCTCTTGGTCGCCGCGATCAGATGCTCGGAATCGCGGAACAGGAACGGCAGGTCGAAGATCTGCGCCTCCGGCACCCAGGACGACATCAGCGAAATGGTCGAGAGCGACGCCTGGACGGAGCCGAGCTTGGCGGCCTGAGCCACTTCCTTTTCCGCACCGAGCGCGGCATTCGGCACCACGTTGAAGCTGAACGCGCCGGGCAGCTTGTCGTCGACGATCTCGCCGATGCGCTCCCAGACCTTCGATTCCGGCCGGTCCGGCCCCATGAGGGAGGCGACGGTCAGCGTGGTCTGGGCCTGAGCCCGTCCGATGAGGGCGGGTGCGGCGAGAAGGCCGACGGCGGCGGCACCACCGGCTTTCAGTACGGTGCGGCGGGAGGGGGTCTTCAATCCGGAAACCATGTGTCTCTCCGTGTTGGAGCCTCGGGAAGGTCGTGTTTTTCGAGTGTCAGGCGATCGCCGCCCAGACGAGAGCGAACAGCGAAATGGCGAACAGGGCGACGGTCAGCCCGGCCACATGGGGCAGGACCGCCCGGAAGAGATGAGCCGTCGGCACCCCGGTTACGCCGCCGACGACGAAGACCAGCACGCCAAACGGCGGCGTGAGACCGCCGATCATCAGGTTCACCACCATGATGACGCCGAAGACGATCGGATCGATGCCGGCGGCGGTCGCGATCGGCAGGAGCAGCGGCCCGAACAGGAGGATCGCCGCGCCGATATCGAGCACCAGGCCGACCAGGAACAGAATGATTGCCGATACCAGCAGCGCGGCCACCGGTCCCTGCCCGAAGAACGCCGCGAGGTCGCCGATCAGGCCGGAAATGTCGTCGACCGCGAGCAGGAAGGCGAAGGGCGCGGCCGACGCGATCAGAAGCGCGATCGCCGCTGCTTCCGTGGCGGACTGGCGGAACGCGGCAACGAGACCGCGTGCGCCGACGCCGAACCAGACGCTCAGCCCGAACGTGTAGAGCGCCGCCATCGCGGCCGCCTCGGTGGTCGTGACGAGACCAAGCCGGATGCCGAACACGACGATCAGGCCAAGACCGAAGGCTGGCACCGCCCGCAGTGCCAGCCGCCAGCGGGTTCCGCCTGCCGCCGGCGCGCTCACCGGCGCATCGCGGCAGGTCAGCCGGATGACCACGAACAGCGCCACCGCCATCACCAACCCGCCCCAGAGCCCGCCGACGAGCAGCTGGCCCACGGACAGGTTGGTCGCCATCGCCAGGATCAGGAACGCGATCGACGGCGGAATGACGTTGTCGAGCACAGAGGTCGCGGCGATGATCGCGCCGGCCTTGGCCGGCGGGTATCCGTGGCGCTCCAGCTCGGGCTGGAAGGTGGCCGCGCCGAACGCGGCCGACGCGATCGACGAGCCCGACGCGCCGGAAAAGAACACGTTGGTCAGAAGCGTGGTCTGGGCGAGCCCGCCCCGCATGTGGCCGACCAGCGCGCCGGCAAATTCGATCAGCCGCGTCGCCACGCCCGAGCGCGCCAACAGCGTCCCCGTCAAAAGGAAGAACGGGATCGCCAGAAGCAGGAACTTCATGATCCCGCTGACGGCGGAGTTGAGGATCGCGGGCTCCGGCAACGGGCTGCCGAAGGGCACGACCAGAAACGCGCCCGCGATGAAGGCATGGGGCAGCGGCGCCGCGACGACGAGGCCCACCACCACGATCAGTCCGAGGATCAGGCTCTTCGGCAGGCCGGTTTCGATCCGGATCCCGGATCCGGCGAGCCAGAAGGCAAAGGCGGCGAGCGCCAGCGCCACCACCAGCGTCGCGATGCGGCCGTCGGCGATCAGCTTGAGAACGGTGAACAGCACCACCAGACCGCCGCCGAGCGCAAACAGCGCGAACGGGATCCATTCCGGCAGGCCCAGCCCCGCATTGGTGCCGCCCACGATCCGGGTCACCGTGTAGCTGCCGTGGGCGATGACCAGCCCCGAGAGCAGCGTCATCGCCTCGGCCACCATGTCGGCGCCGAGACGGACGTGGCGCGGCAGGAGCCGTTGGAAGACGTCCAGCCGCATCGCCAGGGTGGAATTCAGGGCGAGCGGCGCACCCAGCCCGACGATGGCCACGTTGAGCCAGATCCCGGCCGCTTCCGCCCCCATGATGGAGCTGGAGAAGGCATAGCGCAGCACGAAGCCGGAGACGACGAGCACCATCAGCCCCGCGAGCACCAGGGCGGCGATCGCGGACAGCCACGCGCTGGCGACGTCGAGGACGCGCCCGGCACGCCAGGCCAGTCCCTCAGGCACACCCTGATCCAAGGTCAAGCTCATCGGGCTCCTTCCGGCTCACGGACTCGCGCAGATCGGACCAGCGGACAAGTCCCGATCGGACGTCTCAGCTCGCCTTGGCGTCGAGATCGCGGTCGAACAGCGTGTTCCAGGTGAAGTGCTTCTTGGCCGGCGCCTCCTCGCGGGTGACGTCGAGCTTGGGCAGAACCAGCTCGCCGAACCGGTAGGCTTCCTCCAGAAGCGGCATCCCGGACAGGATGAACGTGTCGATCCCGATCCGGCGGTATTCGTCCAGCGTGCGGATAACCGTTTCCGGCGACCCGACGATCGCGCTGCCCGGCCCCGGCCGCACCAGCCCGATGCCAGCCCAGATGTTCGGGGCGACCTCGAGATCGCGCAGGTTGTCGGGCTTCACCCCGCCGTGCATCTCGCTCATCCGGCGCTGGCCGATGGAGTCGGTGCCGCCCACGAACTTCTGGTTCCCGGCGATGGAATCGGCGTCCATGTGGTCGTAGAGATCGCGGGCCGCGTCCCAGGCCTCCTCGTCGGTCCGGCGCACGATCACATACAGGCGAATGCCATAGTTGAGCTCACGGCCGTAATGGGCCGCCCGCTCGCCCACCTTGTCGACCTTGATCTTCATCTGCTCCGGGGTCTCGCCCCAGCTCAGATAGGTGTCGACATGCTTGGCGGCGACGTCGATTGCCTTGTCGGACGATCCGCCGAACCAGAGCGGCGGCGGCGCGATGCTCTCCGACACCGGCAGTGCCAGCTTCGCGCCGACGGTCGGGAAGTACGTGCCGTCCTGGGTGACGCTCTCGCCGGCCATCAGACGGTTGAAGATGGTCAGATACTCGTCGGCCATCTCGTAGCGCTCGTCGTGGCTCATGGTCAGCCCGTAGGCGCCCATCATCTTGGCATCGCCGGAGACGACGTTGAGCAGCGTGCGGCCGCCGGAAAATTCCTGCATCGTCGCCGCCATCTTGGCGAGCAGCGTCGGCGCGATGACCCCGGGATGAATGGCGCAGAGGAACTTCATGCGCTCCGTGTAGGGTAGCAGCGCCGCGGCCAGCACCCAGACGTCATGGGCGCCGGTGGCGAACAGCGCGCCGGTGTAGCCCAGGTGGTCGTATGCCTGGGCGAGCTGCCGGTAGTAGCCGTAATCGACGGTCCGGGAGCCCTCGGCGGTCCACGGATAATGACCGTCCGGAGCGCACATGTACCAGAGGACGTTCATGGGACTTTCCTTTGTTCTGACGGTCAGGCCGCGCCGACGGCGGCGCGAAAGGATTCGATCTTCAGCGGCGCCGCGAAGTCGCCGTGGGCATGGAGCACGTCGGCCTCTTCCTGCTGCTCGGCCACCAGCGACGGGCTCGCCGGAACCACGGTCCAGTCGCGGCCCATGACGACGCCCTTCCAGGCGGCACGGGCCTCGGCGCTGGGGGCCTTCCCGGCAAGCAGCGCAACGGCGCGGTCCGGATCGGCAGAGACCTGGCGGCCGAGCGCGACCAGCCCGGCGACGAACCCCTCCAGTTCGTTCGAGGTCGCCTCCGCGTCGCGGAGCGTCCAGAACACGGACCGGTTCGGAATGGTCGAGCCGCAGAGCGTCAGCAGCCGGGTCTCGCCGGCTTCGATGGTCTGGTCGATCATCGGCGCCATGGCGATCCAGACATCCACCTCCCCCCTGGCAAGGGCTTCACGGGAGGCCTGAGGGCTCATCTCGCAGCGCTGCACGTCGGTGAGCCTGAGGCCCGCCTGCTCCAGCGAGCGCGCCAGCAGATAGGTGTGGAACGACCCGTCGATCAGGGCGACCCGCTTCCCCTTGAGCTGATCGAGCGTGGCGATCGGGCTGTCGACGGCGACCAGGATCGCGCCGTTGGCCGGGCGCGGCGCGGAGGCGGCCAGATAGATCACCGGCAATCCTTCCGACTGGGAGATGAGCGGCGGGGTCGACCCGGTTCCCCCGACGGCCAGCCGGCCTTCGGCGATCAGCTTTCCGGTGTCCCGGCCCTCCGGATAGGACACGAACTCCACGTCCATATCCGCAAAGGGCGCCGGCCAGAGTTCCGCCAGACGCAGATGGAGGTTCATGGGGTGAACGCCGATCTTCAGCATTGCGGAACTCCAGTGCGCCACGGGCCATCACCGACCCGCGACTAATCAATCTATATTTTTGTAAATTAATGGCGCTGCGAAGCCCTTGTCAAACATTGCTTGATGATTTGAAGAACAAGCAAAATTCTGCCCATTAATTCATCTTTCGCTGCAAAATAGAACCGCACACCGCCCGCCTGTTAGGCGTGAGTTGCGTTTTTTGTAGATTCATGCGAGCCATTCGAAGGTCGTCACGCCCAGCGCGTGCGGGCGGCACGCAAGGGAGGAGCCGGTGAGCAAGCGGAAGCCGGAGAAGGTCTGTCACAGCGTCGTGGAAGCCAGCGACCTCATCAAACAGCTGGCCAACCCCAACCGGCTCGCCCTCGTGTGCTACCTGATGGAAGCACCGCGCACCGTCACCGAGCTGGAGGACGATCTCGGCATCCCCCAGCCGACCCTGTCGCAGCAGCTGACCCAGCTGCGTGAAGCCGGCGTGATCTCCCGCCAGCGCCAGGCGCGCTCGGCGACCTACTGGATCAACGACGCCCGCGTCCTGCCGCTCGTTCAGGCCCTGCGCCTGGTCTTCGCGGAGCTGAAGGACATCCGCATGCAGGATCGTGGCCCCATGGACGGCATGACGCCGGGCATGCCCGACATGTTCGACTGATCCCCAGCCTGATCCGCACGGTCGAAGACGATGCCTGCGGCGCGACCTTGTCGCGATCGCGCGCGGCGGACGGTCATGCCACCCGCCGAGCACATCGCAAGGATCGGCTACTCCGAGACCGCGTTTGCGCCCGGTGACGGACCACTTCCGCGGCGCCACTGGGACGGCGGCGACACCCGTCAATAGAGGGTCTGATTTATCCGCTCCTGGACCCAGAGGTCGTAGTCCGCGGCCGACGTCTCGGCCTGTATCGTCTCCTCCAGGAGCTTGCCGGCCGTCGGGAGGGTGCCGCGCGGCATGTGAGTCTCCGGGTCCCAGATCTTGGATCGGATGATCGCTTTCGAGCACTGGAAGTAGACCGTCTCGATATGCACCAGGAGTACCGAGATCGGCAGCTTGCCTTTGATGTCGAAGAGGGCCAGATGCTCCGGGTCGGTGGAGATTTCGGCTCGGCCGTTGACCCGCAGCGTCTCGCCCTGGCCGGGGATGAGGAATAGAAGCGCGATGCGCGGGTCGGAGAGGATGTTGCGCATGGAATCGACCCGCCGGTTTCCCGGGCGGTCCGGCAGCATGAGCGTCCGATCGTCGGCGATGTGCACGAACCCGGCCGGGTCCCCGCGTGGAGAGCAGTCCAGCCCACCCTCGCGCGCGCTTGTGGCCAGCGCCACAAAGGGCGACGCTTCGATCAGTGCGCGATAGCCCGGCGTAAGGGCGGGTACTTCCTTGCGCACCGCCGCGGTGCCCGGTGCCCCATAGAGCGCGTCGAGCTCTTCCGGCGTGGTGATGCGGTGGGTCTTCATGGACGTGTTCCTCCAGTTCGTCCTGCAGGTCGGAATGAGGTGATCCCCCGACTTGGACATGTTGGCGGCGAAGTTAAGCCCATCCCGGATGTGATTATCCCGCCATTCTAGCCGTCAGATCGTGAGGGGCATGCTCCCAATGATCGTTTTCACGGACACGCTCGCATGCCTCTGCCGAGGTTCGTCCAATGCGGCCGGCGTGTGGCTGAGTGATCAGCCACAGCCGTTCGACAGAACCGTTGTCCATCCATCGGCCTTGATCATCCGCGCTGACCCGCATCCCAAGCCGCGCATTGGAATCTGATTATACGCGTCGTATACTCCAGTGGCCGCTGCGATGCCCACGGGCATCGCCAAACTCAGAGGAAAGCGAGTAACCGGGATGCGACTCAGCGACTTCAAGGCGCTCACATTCGATTGCTACGGAACCCTGATCGACTGGGAGACCGGCATTTTCACCGGCCTGCAGCCACTCGTGGCGAAGGTCTCCCGTTCGCTGAGCCGCGACGACATCCTTGAGGCACATGCCTTCCACGAGTCGTCGACCCAGGCGCAGACGCCGGCGAAGCACTATCCGGAGCTGCTCGCCGTGGTCTACAGGCGGCTTGCGGAGGAATGGGGCGTGCCGGTGAGTTGGGGGGAGTGCCTCGCCTACGGCGCATCGGTTCAGGCCTGGCCAGCCTTCCCGGATACGGCAGAGTCCCTGCGCTACCTCAAACAGCACTACAAGCTCGTGATCCTGTCGAACGTCGACAACGCCAGCTTCTGGGCAAGCCAGCAGAAGCTCGGCGTGGAGTTCGATGCCATCTACACCGCTGAGGATGTCGGCTCCTACAAGCCGAATGACCGCAACTTCGACTACATGCTGAAGAATCTCGGCCGTATGGGCATCGAGAAGACGGACATCCTGCACACTGCGGAGAGTATGTTCCACGATCACGGGCCAGCCAACCGCCACGGACTTGCCAACTGCTGGATCTACCGCAGGCACGAGCAGGAGGGCTTCGGCGCCACGATGAACCCGGGCGACATGCCGAAAGTCGATTTCCGCTTCACGTCCATGGCGGAACTTGCCGAAGCGCATGGCAAGGAAATCAGCGCCTGATCAGGGCGGCCAGGCGCCGGTCTCCGGCGCCTGCTGTCACCCCGCGACCGATACCGGCTCCGTCAGCCGCGTCGACATCAGCGCGTCGACCACCCGGTGACGAAACAGTTCGACATGCGCGCCGGCCACGCGTTCGGCGGCGTCGGCATCCCCCGCCCGGATCGCCTCGTACATCTGGCGATGATCGGCCATCGTCTTCTCCAGATGGGTCTCCAGCCGGTCGTCGGCGCGCGCGCTTTCGCTGAAGCACAGATGGGCGATCCGCTGGGTCTCGGAAAGGATCTGATGATAGGCGGCGAATATGCGACCGGAATGGGCGGCAGCGCCGATCGCCGTATGCAGAGCGTGGTTGGCATCGTTGGTGGCGATGCTGTCGAAGACCGCGGACGCCTTCTCGAAGGTGACTAGATGGATCTCGATCTCCTTCAGGTCCTCCTTGGTGCGCCGTACGGCGGCGAGCCGGGTCGCGGCCCGTTGCAGGAGATCCAGCCCCTCGAAATAGTCGCGCAGATCGGAGAGATCGAGCATCGCCACCCGCGCTCCCCGGCCGCGCTGGATCGACACCAGGCCTTCCGAGGACAGCCGGATGAGCGCCTCGCGGATGGGCGTGCGGGAGACCTCGAACATCCGCGACAGCACTCCCTCCTCAAGCTCGCTGCCGGGGGCGAAGTCGAGGCGCAGGATGGCCGCCCGGATCAGGTGGTAGACGCTGTCGGGTGCCGCCTTCGGATCGTTCGACGTCATGGATGCCACATTGCCTTGTCACACGCGCGGGATCGCGTGTTGACGGATTATATACTTGGTGCATACGCTATGTGAACCCGGGTTGCCCAAGCCGCGAGATCCCATGCAGCGACCGGAATGGATCATTGGCGTCGACGTCGGTGGCACCTTCACCGATCTCTACGCTTTCGAGCGCGCGAGCGGCCAGCTGGCGCTCCACAAGCGGCCGAGCACCCCTGACAACCCGGCCGTCGCGATCCTGGAGGGGCTGCGCGAACTGGCGGGAAAGGCCCGCTTCGATCCCGCCACCGTCGGCGTCCTCGCCCATGGCACCACCGTGGCGACCAACGCCCTGATCCAGCGGACCGGCGCTCCCGTCGCCGTGGTCACGACGCGCAACTTCCGCGATCTCCTGGAGATCGGCCGGCAGATCCGACCGCGCCTCTACGACCTCAAGGCCGACCAGCCGCCCCCCCTCGCCGCCCGCGAACACCGGTTCGAGGTCGATGAGCGCGTCGGCGCCGACGGCAGAGCGGTGACACCTCTTGATGCCGACAGCGTCGCGGCCGCGGTGGAAGCCGTCCGCGACAGCGGCGCGGAGGCCTGTGCGGTCTGCTTCCTGTTCTCCTATCTGAACGCGGATCATGAGCGCGCCGTCGGCGCCAGCCTCGCCGCGGCACTGCCGGACCTCTCGATCTCGCTGTCGTCGGACGTACAGCCGGAGTTCCGCGAGTACGAACGCTTCTCCACTACGCTGCTCAACGCCTACCTGCAGCCGCTCTTGAACCGTTACATGCGTCACCTGCAGTCGGAGCTGGCCTCGCTCGCCCCCGACGCCCGCGTCGGCATCAACCAGTCGAGCGGCGGACTGATGTCGCCGGAGCGCGCCCGCGAGTTTCCCGTCCGCACCGCGCTGTCGGGTCCTGCCGCGGGCGCGATGGGTGCGATCAGCACCGCGCGCAAGGCGGGCCGCGGCAACATCATCACCCTCGACATGGGCGGCACCAGCGCCGACGTGACGCTGATCCGCGATTATCAGGTCAGCACCACCTTCGACCGCGAGGTCGCCGGCTTCCCCGTGCGCCTGCCGATGGTGGACATCCACACCGTGGGCGCGGGCGGCGGCTCCGTCGCCTGGTTCGATCGCGACGGGTTGATGAAGGTCGGCCCGAAGAGCGCCGGCGCGGTGCCGGGTCCGGCCTGCTACGGCCACGGCGGCACCGAGCCAACCGTCACCGACGCCAACGCGGTGCTCGGCCGGCTTTCCGAGCGCGGTCTTCTCGGCGGCACGATGACCCTCGACACCGAAGCTTCGCGCCGGGTGATCGCGCCGGTCGCCGAGGGGCTCGGCTTCACCCCGGAGCGGACCGCCCAGGGCATGCTGGACATCGTGACCGCCAACATGGTCCGTGCCATCCGGGCGATCTCGGTGGAGCGCGGCCACGATCCGCGCGACTTCGCGCTGATGCCGTTCGGCGGGGCCGGCCCGCTGCACGCCAACGCCTGCGCCAAGGCCCTCGGCATCCGCGAGATCGTCGTACCCTACTCTCCCGGTATCCTGTGCGCCGAAGGCCTGCTCGTCGCCGATCTTTCGGAAAATCTGGTCCGCGGCCAGCGCTTCCGGCTCGACGACGCCGCAGGGGCGCGGATCGCCGCTCTGGCCGAAGACATGATGGCGGAGGCTGAGGCCTGGTGGGCCCATGAGGAAGTGGCCGCCGACCGCCGCTCCCTGCAGGCGGTGGTGGACATGCGCTACGCCAGCCAGAACTACGAGCTGCGCGTGCCCATCGAGACCGATGGCCTGACGCTGCGCCCGCCGGAGGTGGATGCACTCAGGGACGCGTTCTTCGCCGCCCACGACCAGGCCTACGGCTTCCACAATCCCGAAGACCCGGTGGACGTGGTGGCCGTCCGGCTGACCGCGATCGGCCGCCTGCCCTCGCCCGGCATGCCGAGCGCCGCCGCCGACGCCACCACAACGCCGACGCCGGTGGAGGTGCGCGACGTGTGGTTCTTCGATCCCGACCCGGTCCGAACCTCGGTCTACGACCGCGCCACCTTTGCGGCCGGCACGGTGATCGAGGGGCCTGCCGTCATCGACCAGTTCGACGCCACCACCCTGGTCTTCCCCGGCGACGTGGCGCGCGTCGACGATGCGCTGAACATCCTGATGGAGATCGCTCAGTGACCGACGCCGCACCGCCGATCGATCCGATCACGCTCGAGGTCATGGCAAGCGCCATGCGCTCCGTTGTCGACGAGACCTTCATCGCGCTGATGAAGAGCGCCTATTCGACCAACATCAAGGAACGCCATGACCACTCGACGGCCATCTGCGACCGGGACGGCCGGCTGATCGTCCAGGCGGACATGTCGCTGCCGATCCACCTGGGCTCGATGACGGGCCTGATGAAGGCGGTGCTCGCCAAGGTAAAGCCCGAGGAGATCGAGGAAGGCGACATCTTCGTCGCCAACGATCCGCACGTCGCCGGCGGAACCCACCTGCCGGACATCAATTTTGCCGCGCCGGTGTTCGTCGAGGGCGAGCTGCTCTGCTTCGTCTGCAACATCGCCCACCACGCCGACATCGGCGGCATGGCGCCGGGTTCAATGGCGGGCGGGATGTCGGAGATCTATCAGGAAGGCCTGCGGATTCCGGTGGTCCGCCTGTTCCGCAAGGGCGTGCTGCAAACCGACCTCTTCGACCTGTTCCTGCTGAACGCCCGCATTCCCGACGAGCGCCGCGGCGATCACTACGCCCAGATCGCCGCCGCCCAGCTCGGCGTGCGCCGGGTGAAGGAAATCGCCGCGCGCTACGGCATCCCGACCATGCGCGCGGCGTTCGACGATCTGGTGGCCCGCACCTACCGGCGCATGCGGTCGGCGATCGCAGAAATCCCGGATGGCGTCTATGGCTTCGAGGACGTCATGGACGACGACGGCCTCGGCACCCAGAACATTCCGATCCGGCTCCGGATTGAGGTGACGGGCGACCGGGCCGTGTTCGACTGGCGCGGGTCCTCGCCTCAGGTGAAGGGCAACATCAACGTGCCCATCAACGCCACCCAGTCGGCCGTCGCCTACTCGCTGAAGGCGCTGCTCGATCCCGAGATCCCCAACAATCAGGGCGTGATCGACTGCTGCGAACTCGTCACCGAGCCGGGCACCATCGTCGACTGCGTGGCTCCCGCCCCGGTCGCCGCCCGCGCCCACACTTCACAGCGGCTGATCGACATGATCATTGGCGCGCTTGCCCCGGCGCTTCCCGACCGCGCCGTCGGCGCTTCCAACGGCGCCAACACCACCGCCGTCTTCTCCGGCGTCGATCCGCGCAGTGGCAAGCCGTATCTCTATCTTGAGACGCTCGCCGGCGGCTTCGGCGGCCGCGACGACCGCGACGGCAAGGACGGCGTCCAGGTCCACATCACCAACACGTCGAACCTGCCCATCGAGGCGATCGAGACCGAATATCCGCTGCGGGTGGTGGCCTACGAGATCATCCAGGACTCCGGAGGCGCCGGCACCTACCGCGGTGGTGGCGGCCTGCGCCGGGTGATCCAGCCCCTCGATCATGCCTGCACCTTCAACGGCGCCGGCGAGCGCTTCCTGAACGCGCCGTGGGGCGTGTTCGGCGGCGACGCGGGGCGGCCCGGGCGCTTTGCACTGCGCAAGCCGGGCGGCGAAGAGCAGCTTCCGGTCAAACCCTCGTCGGTCGATATCGGCCCGGACGAGGTCGTCGTCATCGAGACGCCGGGATCGGGGGGCTACGGCCCGGCCGACCGGCGCGACCCGGCGCTGGTGGCCGAGGACGCTCGCTCCGGCAAGTTCTCGACCGAGTTTCTGAAACACCACTACCCGCACGCGGGCGTGACGCGCTAACCTACTCCCCAGACCCGAAAAACAGGGCATCAACTTCCAGAACCAGGGACCTCAAGCATATGAAATACAAAGCACTTTCTACGCTTGCCGCCGCCGGCTTCGTTCTCGCCGGCACACCGGCCTTCGCCCAGACGCTGAACTGGGATCTCGTCAACGAGTACGATCCCAATTCGATCCACGCTCAGGTATCCGACAAGTTCATCGAAGCGCTGAAGACCGATTCGAACGGCGAAATCAACGTCACCGCCCACCACGGCGCGTCGCTCGGCTACAAGTCGCTGGATCAGTTCGACGCGGTCGGCGACGGCGCGGTACAGGTCGCCACCTCCTATATCGGAGCCTGGGCGGGCATCGATCCGGTCTTCCTGCTGCCCTCTCTGCCCTTCCTCGCGCCGACCACCCAAGACACCTGGGCGCTCTACCAGGCGGCGAAGCCCTACTACGCCAAGGTCCTGGAGGAGAACAACCAGGTGCTGCTGTTCGCCAACCCGTGGCCGCCCTCGGGCATCTGGGCAAAGAAGCCGGTCGACAGCATGGAGGCGCTCGAGGGGCTTAAGATCCGCACCTACGACACCAACGGAACGGTGACGATGCGTGCAGCCGGCGCCTCGCCGATCCAGCTGTCCTGGGCGGACGTCGTACCGCAGCTCGCCACCAACGGCATCGACGCGGTCCTGACCTCGGCTGACGGCGGTGCGGCCGCGCATTTGTGGGAGCATCTGCCGGTGTTCACGGAAGTGAACTACGCCATGCCGCTGCAGATCATGCACATGAACAAGGACACCTACGACTCCCTGACCGACGAACAGAAGGAAGCCGTCCAGAAGGCCGCCAAGACCGCCGAGACCTACGGCTGGGACCTTCTCGCCGAACGGGTGAAGACCAACTACAAGACCATGCGCGACAACGGCATGACCGTGGTCGAGGACGTCTCGCCGGAGTACATCGAGGCGCTGACGAAGGCCGGCCAGCAGGCCATGGAGGACTGGAAGGCGAAGTTCCCGCAGGCCGACGAACTCCTGGCCAGCTACGAAGAAGACCGTAAGCAGCAATAGCCGACACGAAACGGGCCGCTGCGCATCTGCGCAGCGGCCCTTCTTCCTTCTGTCGGAACGGCCCGCTGCGAGATGTTCTTGTTGCGGTCGAAACGGCGACCCGGGACCGCCTTCGGCCCGGGATCCCCTGTTGGACCGCGCGCGCCTTCTGCGATCAGGACGTCTCAACACCCGGAGCGATCATGCGCTTTCTCCAGATCGCAGTGTTTGCCCTCTCCCGCCTGTCGGCGGTGCTTGCCGCGCTCATCCTGATCGGGATGGTCGGCCACGTGCTCTTTGAGATCATCCTTCGGACGTTCTTCGCGACATCGACTTTCGTGCTCTCCGAGTTCGTCGGGTACGGAGTGGCGGCCGTGACGTTCCTGTCACTCGGCTACGCGCTGGAGCACGGCAGCCTCATCCGCGTGAATCTCTTGATCGGCCGGTTCGAAGGTCGGACGCTGCGCCTGTTCGAAGCGCTCAGCGCGCTCGGCGCGCTCTTCGTCGTCAGCGTCCTCATCCGCTTCTTCTGGATCAGCGTCGAGCGCAATTGGGTGCGGGGACGGGTGTCGAGTTCGATCGCCGAGGTGCCGATGTGGATCCCGGAGGGCCTGGTGCTGCTCGGCCTCGCGATCTTCTGGCTTCAGCTCGTCGCCTATTTCCTCCGCCAGGTCACCGATGCGGCCTCGCCCGTCCCGCCGGACGAGCCCGGCCTCTCCCAGGAATAGCGGAGCAGCTTTATGGACGCCGTCATCTCCGCCGCCGTGGTCCTGGCACTGATCCTGATTTACCTCGGGCTCGGCATCTGGGTGTTCGCGGGTCTGTTCCTGGTCTCCATCACCGGGCTGGCGTTCCTGCTCGATATGAACCTGGCGCGGATCGGCACGATCGCCGCGTCTATCAGCTATCGCTACGCCTCGACCTGGGAGCTCGCAGCCATCCCGATGTTCATCTGGATGGGAGAGATCATCTTCCGAACCGACATTTCCAACCGTCTGTTCCGCGGGCTGACCCCCTTCGTCGACAAGATTCCCGGTCGCCTTCTGCACACCAACGTGCTCGGCTGCACGCTGTTTGCCGCCGTTTCCGGTTCCAGTGCGGCGACCGCCGCCACGATCGGCAAGATCACCACCACCGAGCTCGCCAAACGCGGCTACGACCGCGATCTGTCGCTCGGCTCGCTCGCCGGCGCCGGCAGCCTCGGCCTTTTGATCCCGCCTTCCATCGTGATGATCGTCTACGGCATCCTCGCCGAGGTCTCCGTCAGCCGGCTGTTCGCCGCCGGCGTCCTGCCGGGCCTGTTGATCGCCGGCCTCTACTCCGGCTGGATCATGGTCCGCGCCCTCCTCAACCCCGAGGTCGCACCGAAGGGCTCGGAAACCTACAGCTGGGGCGACCGTCTGAGAGGCCTCGGCAACATCTTCCCCATCATCGTTTTGATGGGGATCGTCCTCGGTTCGATCTACAGCGGCATCTCCACCCCGTCGGAGGCCGCTGCCGTCGGTGTCGCGGCGGCCCTGGTTCTGGCTCTCGTCATGGGCCAGCTCACCTTCAAGCTCTTCGTCGAGACCTTGATGGGAACGCTCAGGACCAGCTGCATGGTCTGCATCATCCTCATCTCCGCCGCCTTCCTGTCGACGGCGATGGGCTATCTGCACGTGCCGGCGAACGTCGCCAAGGCGATCGCCGCCATGGACCTGTCACCGATCGGTCTCCTGATCGTCCTGTCGCTGTTCTACATCCTGCTCGGGCTGTTCCTCGACGGCATTTCGATCGTGGTAATGAGCCTGCCGATCACGATGCCGCTCGCCACACAGGCCGGCTTCGATCCGGTCTGGTTCGGCATCTATCTCGTCATCATGACGGAGATGGGCCAGATCACGCCCCCTGTCGGCTTCAACCTCTTCGTTCTGCAGGGCCTGACCGGGGATCCGATCGGGCGGGTGGCGTGGGCGTCGCTGCCGTTCTTCTTCCTCATGCTGCTTGGCGTGGCGATCATAGCGATCTTCCCCGACATCGCGCTCTGGCTGCCGCACCTTCTCTACGACTGATCCGAAAGTCCGCCATGACACTCCAAGACTACGACCCACTCGTCCTCTCGGAACGGCTTGCCGACGCCCTGGCCACCCCCGGCCAGCCGGTGCCGACCTTCCAGACCGCGGACCAGATCGCCGCCGAATATCTCGGCCACCGGCTCTTCACGATCCTCGCCTTCCGGGCCGAGGCTGGCGAGGTCGAGCGCATCTATTCCAGCAGGCCGGCGGAATATCCTCTGCTGGGCCGCAAGAAGATGGGACCGACGCCGTGGGGAGACGTCGTCCTGAAGGGCGGCAAGCCCTGGTTCGGCGCCTCGGCTGACGACATCCGCTGGGCGTTTCCCGATCACGAGCTGATTCTGTCGCTCGGCTGCGAAACCATCCTCAACGCGCCGGTCCGCTTCGATGGACGAACGCTCGGCGTGATCAGTGTGCTCGACGCACCCCAGGCCTACGACGCGAGCGATCTCGCGCTCGTGCAGTTCCTCGCACCCGCTCTCGTGCCGGCGCTGCTCCATTCAGATTCGACCCATCAGGAGACCTGACGTGACATCCTTCCTCTTCGAGAACGCATCGGTCCTGGACGTGGAAGCGGGAGAGATCCTGCCGGATCGGTCCGTCCTCGTCCGCGACGGCCGGATCGCCGAGATCGCCGACACGAAGGTTTCCGCCTCCGATGCGAACGCGATCGATCTCAAGGGCAAGACGCTGATGCCCGGTCTGATCGACTGCCACGTCCACGTGACGGCGTTCACCGCCAACTTCGCCGAACTCGCCCGCACCTCGCCGTTCTACGTCGCCGCCAAGGCCGGCGAGATCATGAACGGCATGCTGAAGCGCGGCTTTACGACCGTGCGCGACGTCGGCGGCGCCGACCACGGCCTGTCCCGGGCCGTCGAGGAAGGCGTGTTCGACGCGCCGCGCCTCCAGTTCTGCGGCAAGGCGCTGTCGCAGACCGGCGGTCACGGCGACGTCCGCGCGCCTGGCGTTGAGGCCTATGACAGCGCCTACTGCCAGCCGGGGCTCGGCTACATCGTGGACGGCGTTCCGGAGTTGCGCCGCGCCGCCCGCGGCGAGATCCGGCGTGGCGCACATCTCATCAAGATCATGGGCGGCGGCGGCATCTCCTCGCCGACCGACCGGATCACCTCCGACCAGTTCTCCGAGGAGGAGATTGCGGCGGTCGTGGAGGAAGCGGAGATGGCGAACCTCTACGTCGCCGTCCACGCCTACACGGCCCGCTCCATCGAACGCTGCGTGAAGCTCGGCGTGCGCTCCATCGAGCACGGCAATCTCGCCACCGAGCAGTCCATCGCGCTGATGAAGGAGCACGGCGCGATCCTGGTGCCGACGCTGGCGATCTACCGCGCGCTCGTCGAGGAAGGCGTCAAGGCCGGGCTGCCCGAGGAGCTCGTCGACAAGACCTACGAGGTGCTCGACGCCGGCATCAACGCCGTCGAGATGGCCTACAAGGCCGGCGTGCCGATGGCGTACGGGACCGATCTGCTGGGAATCATGCACCGGCGCCAGCTCACCGAGTTCGGCCTGCGCGCCGAGGTGGTCAAGCCGGTGGATCTGGTGCGGGCCGCGACCATCAATGGCGCCCGGTTGATCCGCCGCGAAGCCGATCTCGGCCTCGTGAAGGAAGGCTATCTGGCCGACATGATCGTCGTCGACGGCAATCCGCTCGACGATATCGGGATCATGGAGAACCCGGAGCGTTCGCCGAAGCTCGTCATGAAGGACGGCAAGGTGCTGGTCGATCAGCTGTGAGCGAAACCCATCCGGCGTGACTGGGGGGCGTCTTGGGAGAGCTGGCGCAAGAGGTTGACCAGGGGTGTTCCGATGACAGCCCCGAACCTCCGATGATGACCTGGCGGACCGGGTAAAGCGCGACCGCACACGGCGCCGGTTCTATTCCTCCAGTTGTGCGAGCCGCCGGCGCAGCTCGGGGATCATCCACGCGTCGCTCGGGGCCAGCCTGCCGCTTGCCTGAAGCCCCTGGGCGATGTCCAGCGCGCGCGTGCGTAGTTGTCCTGAGGCGCGCGACCTGTTTCGGCAAGCTTCACGCAACTGATGATCAGGTCGCGTTGCCACTCCGTGTTGGTCGGGTCGGCGGCGGCGAGCCGTTCGCGGATCGCCCGCCCTTCCTCGTATGCGACTGCTGCGTCCTTGAGACGGCCCCGGGCCCTGGCCACGTCGCCGATCCTGTCGAGGCTGATCGACAGGTCGCGCAGCCACTGCGTGTTCGACAGATCGGTTGCGGCGAGCCGCTCGGCGATCTCCCGGCCCTGCTCGTAGGTGGTCGCTGCGTCGTCGAGACGGCCTTGGGCCGTCGCCACGTCGCCGATCTTGTTCAGGCTGATCGACAGGTCGCGCTGCCACTGTGTGTTGGTCGGGTCGGCTGCGTTGGCGAGCCGCTGGCGGATCTTGCGCCCCTCCTCATAGGCGGTCGCCGCGTCTTCGAGGCGGCCTTGGGCACTGGCCACATCGCCGATCCTCTCCAGGCTGACCGACAGGTCGCGCTGCCACTCCGTGTTGGTGGGATCGGCGGCGGCGAGCCGCTCGGCAAGCTCGCGCCCCTCCTCATAGGCGGTCGCCACGTCTTCGAGGCGGCCCCGGGCCGTGGCCACGTCACCGATCCTGTCGAGGCTGACCGACAGGTCCCGCCGCCACTCTGTGTTGGTGGGATCGGCGGCGGCGAGCCGCTCGGCGATCTGTCGCCCCTCTTCATAGGCGGTCGCCGCGTCGTCGAGGCGGCCACGGGCCGTGGCCACGTCGCCGATCCTGATCAGGCTGACCGACAGGCCGCGCTGCGACTCTGTGTTGGTCGGATCGGCGTCGGTGAGCCGCTGGCAGATCTGTCGCCCCTCTTCATAGGCGATCGCCGCGTCGTCGAGGCGGCCCCGGGCCATGGCCACGTCGCCGATCTTTTCCAGGCTGACCGACAGAAACCGCTGCCACTCTGTGTTGGTGGGATCGGCGTCGGTGACGCCGCTGGCAGATCTGTCGCCCCTCTTCATAGGTGATCGCCGCGTCGTCGAGGCGGCCCCGGGCCGTGGCCACGTCGCCGATCTTGATTAGGCCGACCAATAGGTCGCGCTGCGAATATGTGTTGGTCGGGTCGGCGGCGGCGAGCCGCTCGGCAATCTGTCGCCCCTCCTCGTAGGCGGTCGCCGCGTCGTCGAGGCGGCCCCGGGCCCTGGCCACGTCGCCGATCTTGTTCCGGCTGACCGACAGGTCGCGCTGCCACTCTGTGTTGGCGGGATCGGCGGCGGCCAGACCTCTGTAGCGATCAAGAAGACCCTCCCAAATGCTCCCTGCCCCCGTAAGGTCTCCAGACCGCCTCAGGGTCTTCGTCACTTCGTCCGCCAGATGGTTCGGTATCCCATCCAGGGTCCATGTCATGGCCGGAACCCCTCGATGAAGCGGTTCGCCGCGTCATAGGCGCCTTCGTAGTTGCCGCGGGCATTCTCAATCGACACGAGCCGCGCCAGCGCCGGGCCGGCACGGGAGTCATCCAGCGCGATCATCCGCTCGGTGGCGACGCTGAGCGCAAAGGCGAGGTCCTCCGGCCGCAGCCCTTCGAAGGCGTCGGGAGCCTCCACCAGACGGGGCCGGGCTCGGGCGTCTGACGCACCCGGTCGAGCACCTGAGCGACAAGGCTGCGCGGTACGGGCTCGCCCGCGGCCGTCTCG
The DNA here is from genome assembly GCF_030814015.1 of Amorphus orientalis. NCBI lineage: Bacteria > Pseudomonadati > Pseudomonadota > Alphaproteobacteria > Hyphomicrobiales > Amorphaceae > Amorphus > Amorphus orientalis. The sequence continues at coordinate 1,541,229 of NZ_JAUSUL010000001.1, read as the reverse complement.
GTGTCGTCGAGGTTTCGGCTCCAATGGGTCATCAAGATAAGAAGCGGCCAGCGGCCCCGCGCGCTCCGCACGATCAACCGCTCGACGAAGACCGCAAGCGGCCGATCCTGGTCGGCGAACTGGGCATCATCGATCAGGATCACGGCCGGACGGTGCGCGAACTGTGGGCTCTTCGGGTTCAAAAGCCGGTCCAGGTCGGCGAGCACCTCTTCGGAGACGCTCGCCGCGTGCCGGTCGCCCTCGCCGGCGGGGTCCGCATTCTCGCGCAATCGCTCCTGGCCGATCTTGCCGATCCGCCACATGCCTTCGGCGATGCGCTTGAGCGAACCGGCACCGATCACTTCGCCGGCGACATCCAGGCCCAACTCAGCGACGGACATTCCGAGTTCCGTGGCGACGTCTGCAAGCTCGGCCGCCGTGGATCGTCCGTCCTGGCTCCGTCGGTGCGCGATCCGCATCGTGACCAGGTGCGGCTTCAGCTTGTCGAGAGTGGCGAAGAGCGCGTTGCCGGGGTTGTATCCGGCCTGAGCCTGGATGCCCCACCACAGGAAAGGGAGGACCGGTTCGTAGTCGCAGTCCTCCGCCCTCGGCGTGAGCGAGGCCTGGTCCTGGTTCTCGTCCTTCGGAACGAACTCGGGCCAGTAGCCGGCCGGATCCTCCTGCTTCCGCAGTTGCCGATAGAGCTCGATGGCGAGCCGCGTCTTGCCGCGCCCGCGCTCGCCATGGATCAGCGCCACCCGATGGATCGGCGCCTTCGGTACGCCGTTCGCTCGGACGCCTTCCGCCTCGCTCTTCACGTCCTCGAAGGCACGGACCAGCTGCTGCAGACTGGCTTTCCGGTTCTCACCCGAAAACTTGAGATCCGCCGACATCCCCACCCCGCTGTGTCGTCGCACCAAACAGACTTGTCTGGGAGATTATAACCAGAGGCAGATGGGGAGAGGCACACCATGCGGGTCGATCAGCGGATAGTCTGAGACGAGCTCAGACTTCGATCTCGACCAGGCGCTCCGTCGATCGATTGATGGGATCAAAGGTACCCAGATAAAGCCCGCGCGGACGATCGCGGGCGATGTCGAGCCGCTGCGTCGTGAACAGAGCCGCAGTTCGTTCGTCAAGCAGATGATCGAGGATCCAACTGTCCTTCGCGCGCGGCGGATCCAGCCGGGTCTCCACATCGATCGCGACGCCCGCCCGCGCGTGCCGATGAAGCATCCGCGCGAAGGCGAGAGCCTGGTCAACGCCCTCCCCAAGAAGCCGGGCCGCCAGGAGGTACGCTGTCGCGGCAACCCGGGGCATGTCGCCGCTGTGCCGTTCGACGATATCGGCGAAGCTCTCAAAATCCGGCTGCGCCGCAAGAAGCTCTCCGAGCCTCGGATTGAAACTCGTCCTCTCCTTGACTGCGGCGCGCACACGCTCGACCACCCAATCCGGCAGGAAAGCCCATTCGGAACGGATCTTGGTCTCGGCCAGCAAGGCGGCATAGGACGGGTCGAGACCGCTCAACCGGTCGAGAAAAACCGCCACGGCGCGGGCAAAGGGCCCCTCGCCCGCCAGCGGATCCCGTACGCCGAGATCGACGCCCTCTCCTTCCGCAGACGCGAAGGCATGCAGCACAAGCCCGTCGAGTTCGACCGCCAACGGATCGTCGGAGTCCAGCCGGGCGACCGCCTCGGCGGTCTCGCGCCACGCGGCCCAAAGCATCTCCCGGCGGTGGCCCTCCGGCTGCCAGCCGTCCCGCGAGCCCCGCAGCTCGACGGCCGCTCGCAGATGACGAACGGCCCGGCTTAAGGGTGCCACCTCCCCTAGCGGCGCCAGCGCTGCGGCGGTCTGGCGCAGATGATAGAGCTCCCCGCACGCCGTCAGGAGCCGCACATAGGCGCGCCACTCCGGGTCGCTGCCCTCATGCGGCTGTCCAGCTGACGCCAAGGCCGGCCGCAACGCAGCGATCATCTGCGCCCGGTACCCGGCCCTTCCGATCAGCAAGCGCCTCGGGCGCCGGCCACCGATCTCCAGGCTCAGCACCGACACGGCCGCCGCCGCCCGGTTCCACGCGGCATCCAGCCTGGTCTGCTCCCGGAACAACCCGGAGAGCGGCCGGCCGGTGTCGGACATGAAGGCGGCGTAGGGCGCGGCGACCTCGCCCAGTGGCGGCTCCTCGTTCTGGCGGTCGTATTCGAGCACGAAGCTTCCCGATGGCGCCGACCCGATGACGAGCGTCGGGATCAGATCCTGCTCGGTCCACCGTCCGTCGCGAAGATCGGCCGAAAGATCGGTCAGAGCATCTGCGTCGTCACCCAAGCCAAGCAAGGGCCCGACCGACGACGAGCCGGTGATGTCCGCCTCGCCGGCCTCGGTCGGCCCGGCCTCTCCGGCCAGAATGAGTTCGATCGCATCGCACCCGACGATGCAGCGAGCGTCACCATCACCCTGGGCGAAGGGCGACAGCATGCCCGACGCCAGGGTCGAGAGGCTGGTCAGGCGGTGGATCACGATCAGACACTGGTCGTCGTCGGGCAGCTCCGTCAGGGCTTTCAGGCGCGCCTTGTCATCGTTCGACCAGGCATCGGCCCCGTTCAGGACGACGATACCGGCGACCGGCCGCGTCAAACCGCCGAACAGTCTGCGCTTCAGCCACCGGCGCCACGGTCCTAAGTCGTCGATGACTTCGGCCGATGAAACCGCATCAGCTCCGAATAACCCGCCGGCTCCGTAGAGGGTCACGAGACGCCGCAGCCATGACGGTACCCCGATCCGAAGCCGCTTCGGCAGACGGCGGTCGAAGGTGCGGACCGCGAACGCGAGCCACGCGATCGCGATCACCGAGAGCGTCAGCACTTCTCCCCGCACCAGGACCGCGCTCGCTGCGGCGATCCCGTCACGGAGACTTCCGGGAAGCCAGTCCAGGGAAACGGGCACCAGTTCAGGGTTCTTGGCCCAGAAGAGAAAGGTAAGAGCCGCGCCGAAGAGGAGCGCGAGTCCGGCCTGCCTGACTAGATGGGCAGGCTCGAAGAAGACCACCATCCGCGGTCGTCGCTCGCTGGCCGCCAGTTCGGCCTCGAACAGCGGCAGCGGCGCAGTACCTTCCCGCAGCGCGAACACCGTCCGCGCGTCGCAGTCGGCCTGAAGCACCCGGCAGAAGGACCGCCCGGTCTGAGCCAGGCGGCTGATCATGCGCCGGTGCGCCGGCGGGAGGCCGATCTGCATGGCGTCCTCCCGGCCACGCGCCTCATCGACCCCTCGCAGTCGGCCAAGCAGCGTTTTCAATGCCGATGCGTTCAACCCGACCACGCCGATCGTGACGACGCGTTTGGTGCCTGCATCAAGGCAAGCGCGGACATGGTGGAAAATCCGTGCCTCCAGCGCGTCCACCCCATCGGAAACACTCTCGTCGAACGGGAGCGGTGTCGGATCGAGCCGGCGGCCGCCCGCGGAAAGGGCGAGCCGGTACGCACGCGGCTCCCGGGGCACGACAGGATCGGCAGCGTCAAAGGCTTGCTTGCCGGCCGCTGGCGTCTCGATGTCCAATGGCAACGAACCCGGAAACACGGCACCGGCCGCCCCGATATCGGCCCCTTCGCCGCGTCTGCGCCGTTGCGAGATAGGCGCGCCCACCGTGGCGCCGCTCCAGGCCGCCGCGAGACATTCGACGCAACCACACCCGGCAACGAGCCGAGCCATCTCGTCGGCCTTGGTGACGCCCTGGGCCTCGAGTTCGCGGGCGAGCGCCCCGCCGACCGAACGGTCGCGGACCCGGTCTCGAACGCCGGGAATGGGATCCGTCGAGATCTGCCGCGCATCGATCCGGGAGGCCGGAACCCGCAGGCTGCCGTCGGTCGGGATCTGCAACGGGTCGGGGACCAGCGACGCGCTTCCGTTCTCGAATGCCCGGTTGCCGGAAAGCCCGAGTATGTTACCGGCCAGGAGGTCAAATCCGGCCTTGATGTTGTCAAAGCAAAGCGTATCGGCGATCCGCACGAGCGGTGGTCGGTCGGCTGCCTTTGGGTCGCGGAGGCTGATGCCGTTCGAACCGTTGTTCCAGCAGGCGCAATCTTCGATCGCTTCCGCCTCGCTGGAAAAGAGTAAGATGCCGGCCTGCCTATTCCCGTGGCTGCGGCAGCCCACGATTCGCGCCCGCGAGGCTTCCTGGGTCGCTTGCGAAGCGCGCTGAAGCACAATGCCGCTGGTACCGTTGCCCCAGGCTTCGCAGTCCTCGATCGCCTCTGATTCAGAGGACGATAAGACAATACCGGCCTGCGTATTCCCGTGGCTGCGGCAGCCCACGATCCGCGCCCGCGACGGTTCCTGGACCGCTTTCGGATCGCGCTGAAGCATGATGCCGCTGGTGCCGTTGCCCCAGGCTTCGCAGTCCTCGATCGCCTCTGATTCAGAAGACGCCAACACGATGCCGGTGTGTATGTTCCCGTGGCTGCGGCAGCCCACGATCCGCGCCCGCGACGCTTCCTGGATCGCTTTCGAATCGCGCTGAAGCATGATGCCGCTGGTACCGTTGCCCCAGCAATCGCAGGACTCGATCACCTCTGCCTCACTGGAAAAGAGTAAGATGCCGGCCTGCGTATTCCCGTGGCTGCGGCAGCCCATGATCCGCGCCCGCGAGGCTTCCTGGGTCGCTTTCGAATCGCGCTGAAGCATGATGCCGCTGGTACCATTGCCCTTGGCTTCGGAATCCTCAATTGCTTCCGCCTCGCTGGAAAAGAGTACGATGCCGGCGTCTGTATTCCCGTGGCTGCGGCAGCCCACGATTCGTGCTCGCGAGGCTTCCTGGGGCGCTTTCGGATCGCGCTGAAGCATGATGCCGCTGGCACCATTGCCCCTGGCTTCGCAGTCCTCGATCGCCTCTGATTCAGAGGACGATAAGACGATGCCGGCGTTTGTATTCCCGTGGCTGCGGCAGCCCACGATCCGCGCCCGCGAGGCTTCCTGGGGGGCATTCGGATCGCGCTGAAGCATGATGCCGCTGGCACCATTGCCCCAGGCTTCGCAGTTCTCGATCGCCTCTGCCTCACTGGAAAAGAGTACGATTCCAGCTGTTGCATTACCGTGGCTGCGGGCACCCACAATTCGGACCCGGCTCGCGCGGTCCAACGCGGCCTCCGAGCGGATGACCGCTATTCCATGCAAATTGCCCCGCGACGAGACCTGCTTGATCCGCTGATCGAGCGACGAGATCGCGCTGATGCCGGATCCGCCGAAGCCCCAGACATGGGAATCGGTAAGGGCAGATCCGTCACAGATACGGAAAACGATGCCTTTGAGACCGCTATAAGGGTTTGCCGCTGAGATCGAGAGTTCCGACAGGTCGAGCCCTTCCGCCCGGTCCGCGAAGACGGCCCCCCATTCCATGAGCGGCCGTTCGTCTACCGGAAGCGACATGTTGACCGGCGTGGCTTCGGGCAGCGCGCGCCACGCGACAGCCTCCGGCGCCATCACCACCCGGAGCGATGACAGGCGGGCGCCGTGCGCCTCGCGCAGTTCGATGGCCGGCGCATCGGCGACAAAGCGCAGGAGCGTCGTCGGCCCGTCCGGGTCGTCCCCGTCTCCGCCGTTGCCGGCCCCGACGAGAGAGACGCCGGCGGGGATCGACAACGTCTCCGCGCCTTCGAAACGCCCCGCGGTCAGACGGACCAGATCGCCGGCTTGTGCCTCGGCAAGGGCGTTGACGATCGCGCTCCAGCCGTCCTCGGGCGTGATGACCCGTTTCAAACCCGCCCCCCTGCCCGGACCCGCCATCGTTCGAGCAAGAGTAAGCGGGGCGGGGCCGAACCTGCAATCAGGGAGGGTCAGGATTGTGTGCTAGCCCAAGAACCCACTTCGACATCTGCCTGTTCGACGCGAATGCTATCTTGGGCAAGTTTGTCGGCCCGGAATTCGACACTGAAAGCACTTTGAGCTTCAGTCGTTGGACAGTCTGGCCCCCCAAGCGACTTTGCTTTGCCTTTGTCGGGAGGAGAAACTTTCTCAGAAGTCCCACATTGGGGCGGAAGCGTTATCGAGCTTCGGCTTTGATACCGAGCTCAAGAGCAAGTCGCCGGAAACACGAAATGCGGCGACACCGACAATCCTGCGCCAAGCCGCTTGCGGAACGTCACCGTGCCTGCGGCCGCATGTTGGGCCAAGCCACAACATCGGCCTCTCGCCAGCCGACGGCGCGTTCGCCCGCGCGAGGCGATTCATTGGTATGCATCGCGGGCACCTTTCCCAAATCTGCTAGGATCAGCCTGCGAAAGACTCGTGAAAATTCGAAACGAAAGATTGCCGGTTTCACGCTCTGCGCCGAGGCTTGCACGATCCAAGCCCGGGAAAGCGCTCCACGGCAAAACCAAATTGTGGGTTGGCTTGTGGGGTACGCGCCAGTCAGCAGCGACAAAATGTATTTAAAAACAATGATCTAGAAGAGAAATCTGGCGGACCCATCCGCCTTAAGTTCGAACTCAGAGCCGAGCGGGCGACCTCCCGCCGGCCGGTCAGGCCGCCGCCGCGGAGGCGTTGAGCGAAGCGAAACTGCCGTGAGCGAAATGATGGCGGAGACGGAGGGATTCGAATAACTCACAGAAACCCTATTATGAATTTGATTATAATAAATATTTTTCTCAAACCAACCAAACAATGTTGGACGATTTGTTAGACGTTTTGCCATCTGTCCGAATGACGCGAAAATTCTTGATCAAACATGAGCCATAAGGTTGGCAGGGTGGCCGAAGGCACTTGGGCCTATCCTCGCGAACTTATCGACAGACTGGCCTGCACCCGGTTTCGTAGACACCGAGAAAAGGAGTTTTACAGAACTGTAGGGCTGGAATTCCGAGAAGAAAGTTGAGCTGAGAGTTCAAGCTTGAGGCCGTAAGCCTAGATAAGGAGCGGGGCGTGGCGGTGGCTCAAGTCGCCCGCGACCTTGGTGTCTATGAGAATGTGCTGCGCAATTAGCTCCAGGACTTCGCCTTGGATCCGCAGCATGCCTTTCCCGGCCATGGGTCCTTCCATCTCGTGCTCAATGATAGCAAGTCTGGAAGCTTAACCGGAGCATCTGGCCGGTGGCATGCTCCAAAGCGCGCACCTTCGGTAGATCGATGGACGTGATCCTGGGCGCTCCAGGGCGATCCCGCAACCTGCACTGCTCCGTACGGAAGGCATTGCCGACGAGGGCCCTCGCCCTCCGGGCTTCGGTCGGCCTCGGTGATACTGAAAATGCGCCCAATCCGGTCTTCCGGTGCACGCTCCAGGTACCAGTTATTCGACCGCATCGGCCGCCTGTCGGACCACATCAGCCACTTCGCCGGGATTTGTCAGTGGCAGCATATGACCGTTCTCGATGTGGACGACGGTCGAGCCGCCCCGCCCCGCCATCCGGCGCTGGAGATCGGGAGTGATCGTCCGGTCGAGGGTCGCGATGACCGACCAGCTTGGCTTCTCGGCCCACGCCGCCGACTGTGTCTGGTATTCGAGGATCGACGAATTGGAGGCTGCCTGCGACCTTGCCAGGAAGACGGCGTCCTTATCGGACAGACCGTTGCCGACGACAGAGAGAAAGCCGTCTTCATTGATTAGGTAATGGCCATCTTCGAAGACCTTGAGCATGTCGGACGAGAACTCGCCCGGAGCAGAAGACAACAGGCCCCCGCCGCTTTCTCCGACATCGGGTTGAAACGCCGCGACGTAGACAAGGCCCCTGACGTTCGGATCCACGCCGACTTCACTGATGACTACGCCGCCATAGGAATGCCCGACCAGCAGCATCGGACCGTTCTGAACGTCGACAATCCGCTGGACCGCGGCAATGTCGTCTTCGGTGGACGTTAGCGGCATCTGCACGATCGTGACTCTGTAGTCTTCTGCGGTCAGGCGGTCATAGACGTCGCGCCAGGTGCTGCCGTCGACGTTCGCCCCATGGACGAGGACGATGTTGTTCACATCGGCGAACGCTCCACCTGACGGCCCGGTCACCACGCCGACAGCCACGGCGCTTGAAAGAAGAAGAGATTGTAGATGGTTCACGATCGAGATCTCCATGTGAAATGACATGACTTCATCCTGGCGATGGAGAAATGGCCAATGTTGTGGAGTAAACCTAGCGATCAACTCCAAGGCTGCGGCGCACGGGTTGCCAGAATGGTGCCATTCTTGCTGAGATTCTGGCTTTCAGATGCTTGCGGAACGCAAGCAACCGGACCGGCACCGAGGAATGGCTCTGAGAAATCGTCGACGTTCCGGATGCAGACTTTGTTCTGCTTCGGTCTGATGTCAAAAGCCCGGCGATTCTAGTCGCCCTGCTCCACATCTGTTGCATTCTAACGATGTGACGGGAGCGCGGTCTGGCCACTCTTTGCAAATCCGGAAGTACGCAAGATCGGCACCGAGCCGGCAGCCTCGGCGCCGCAAGGCTGAAGGCCGCGCGCTACGGTGGAGCCATTGACTGTGCATAGCGGCCTCAGCCTTCCCTGCATCATCAGGGAACCGCCGAATTAGTCTGAAGGAACGTCAACCATGGCCATCATCACCACCTCCACCGGCACAAACCTCTTCTACAAAGACTGGGGTCCAAAAGATGCCCAGCCAGTCATGTTCCATCACGGCTGGCCTCTCAGCGCCGACGACTGGGACAACCAGATGCTGTTCTTTCTGGCTGAGGGCTATCGCGTGATCGCGCACGACCGGCGTGGTCACGGTAGGTCCGACCAGACCGACGCCGGCAACGATATGGACACCTACGCCGCGGACGTTGAAGAGATCGTCAAGGCGCTGGACTTGCAGGACGCAATCCACATCGGCCATTCGACCGGTGGTGGTGAGGTCACGCGCTACGTCGCGCGGGCCGAGCGCGGCCGCGTGGCCAAGGCCGTCCTGATCGGTGCCATTCCACCCGTAATGGTTCAGTCCGATGCGAACCCGGATGGTGTGCCGCTGGAGGTTTTCGACGGGTTTCGGTCCGCTGTTGCGGCGAACCGGGCCCAGTTCTTTCTCAATGTGCCAACCGGACCCTTCTACGGTTTCAACCGAGAGGGCGCAAAGATCAGCCAGGGCCTGATCGACAACTGGTGGCGCCAGGGCATGGCCGGCGGCGCAAAGGCCCATTACGATTGCATCGCGGCTTTCTCCGAAACCGACCTTACGGAAGACCTCAAAGCAATCACTGTTCCGGTCTTGTTCTTGCACGGCGAGGACGATCAGGTCGTGCCGATCGAAAACTCGGCGCACAAGGCGATCAAGCTCGTACGGGACGGCACGCTGAAAACCTATCCGGGCCTGTCGCACGGCCTGTTCGCCACGCATCCTGAAATCGTGAACCCGGATTTGCTGGCCTTTGTTCGCGCCTGATAGGCCTTCGCCGATGGTAAACGGCGGCTGCGAGGCTCGCGACCGCCGAGTTCGTGATACCCTGCAGGCTCGCGACCAGAGCGCTTCATCTTTGGCAGGTGACGTCTGCAGGGCTTAGGAACGCTGGCGGATTTCGCGTAAGTTCCGGAGGGCCATCCCGAACGCGTGAAGAAACGGGACTAAAGTGATGCACGTCCTCAAGGTTGCCATCGCCGGCTTCGGGGGCGTGGGACGCGCGACGGCCGATCTTCTGCTGGCCCGGCGAAGTCGCTATCGGCGCGTCTATGGCGCCGACGTTAGCCTAGTCGCGGTCTGCGGATCGCGCGCCGGCCTCGCCGATCCGGGCGGCCTGGAACCCGAGTGCCTGAACGCCCTTGAGCCAGACCTGTCAGGCCCGGATTTCATCGAGACGAGCGGCGCCGACATTCTTATCGAGGCAGGGCCAAGCGACTTCCGCACCGGTGAGCCGGGCCTTGCCTATATCCGCCCTTTCCTCTCGGCAGGACGCCACTCCATCGTCATTTCAAAGGGGGCGCTGGTCCACAGTGGGTCGGCCCTACGCGCTCTGGCGGATGCCTCCGGTTCGATGCTGAAGATCAGCGGCGCGGCCGCCGCCGCGCTGCCGACGATTGACCTCATCGAACAGAGCCTGAAAGGCTGCGAGGTGCTGCAGGTCGAGGGCATTCTGAACGCCACAACCAATTACCTGCTCGATGCGATGATGAACCAGAACCTCGGCTTCGACGAGGCGCTGGCGCGTGCCCAGGCGGGCGGCTTCGCCGAAGCAGACCCGCGCAACGATACCGAGGGCTGGGACACTGCCAGCAAGCTCATCCTCATCGCCAATTTCGGGCTGGGCGCCGGCCTGACCATGGACGATCTGGTGGTCGACGGCATTCAGTCGGTTGCGGCGGATGATATGGAAATGTGGCGACAGCAACGGCTCGTTCCCAAGCTCGTCGGAAGCCTCATCCGCGCAGATGGTGCGACGCGTGCGACCGTCGGCGTCCGGACCTACCCGCCGACCGATCCGCTCGCGCAAGTATCCGGTAAGACCAAGGCGATCCGCATCACCACCGATGTGATGGGCGAGACGATCGCCATCGGATCCGGAACGGAGCCTCTCGCCACCGCGGCGGCCGCGCTGAAGGATCTCGAGCACATTCTGACGACACGAGCTGCTTGGGCCACTGGCGGATAGGGAGCGAAAGAATGACGCTGAGAACCGTGCAGGCCATTCGGCACGTAGGTTTCGAGGACCTGGGCAGCTTCGCGGCCCCCTTGAGAGAGGCCGGCTACGACATCGAGTACGTCGATGTGGCCGAGCGCGATCCGGCGACGCTCAACCCGCTCGGCGCCGATCTCCTCATGGTTCTCGGAGGTCCGATCGGCGTTTATGATCATGACCCCTATCCGGTCATCTCTGACGAGATACGACTGCTGCGGGCGCGGCTCGCGGCCGACCGGCCGACGCTCGGCGTATGCCTTGGCGCGCAGCTGATGGCTGCGGCCCTCGGTGCGCGCGTCTATCCCGGCCAGGCCAAGGAGATCGGCTGGTCGGTGCTCGACCTGTCAGCCGAGACCCCGCCCAATCCTCTCGCTGCGCTGCGCGACGTGCCCGTGCTTCACTGGCATGGCGACACGTTCGATCTGCCGGAAGGCGCTAAGCTCCTCGCATCCACTCCGCTCTGCGCGAACCAGGCATTCTCGCGCGGACCGAACGTGCTTGGCCTCCAGTTTCACCCGGAAGTCCTGGGGGCGCGGTTCGAGCACTGGCTGCTGGGCCACGCCAATGAACTGGCCTCGGCAGGCATTGAACCCGCAGAATTGCGCCGCGATGCCCGGCGACATGCCAGCGGACTTGAACACGCCAGTGCCGTTCTGATTGCCGGTTGGCTGGCGAGCCTGACACAGTAGTTCGTGGGCAAGCCTTCTCATCAAGACGCGCCATTCGAAATCCAGACCGAGCGCCGCGAATGGGCCTCCGCTATCGCCCCTCCGAACTCAGACCGCCATGCACCGAACCGAGCGGCCAACCAGGCTCCACCGCCAGAAGGGGCATCGTCCGCTCCGCAGGCCAACCTCCGAAACGACAGTCGGTCGCCTCGGTCCAAACCGCGGCAACCTGTCGAGCCTCCACAGCTGGACGCGCTGGGGTCCCCCGGTATTGATCGAACGAGGTCAGCTCCTGCGCATCAGGATCATCTTCTCCTGCGTCATGTCGCGCATGGTGTAGGGAATCCCGCCGGTGCCGTACCCAGATTCCCTACGGCCGGCGAAGGGCATCCAGTCGGTTCGGAAGGCAGTCGGATCGTTGATCATCACGGCCGAGGCATCGAGCCGATTGGCCGCGCGCATCGCGATGTCTATGTCCTGCGCGAAGATGCTGGCCTGGAAGGCGGTCGGCAGCGAGTTGGCCCGACGAATAGCGCCATCGAGATCGCGGTAGCGAGAGACCGCGACGACAGGACCGAATACTTCCAGCGTCGATATCTTCGCGTCGACGGCGGGGTCGAGCAGAACCGCCGGCTCGAGGGTTGTCTCGGAGAGGCGCCTGCCGCCGGTCGCCAGCGTCGCCCCGCCCTCGACCGCTTCCTTGATCCATTGTGCGACCCGGTCCGCCTCACGCGGCAGGATCAACGGACCGACCTCGGTGTCTTGCAGGGTGGGATCGGTGGTGCGCAGGTCTTCCACGCGGGCGACAAGCGCCTGGATGAACCCTTCGGCGATGTCCTCATGGACGAAGATCCGCTGCGTCGACACGCAGACCTGGCCGGCATGGTAGTAGCCGCCCTTGACGATCGGTTCGATGACCTTTCCGAGATCGGCGCTTCTGTCGATGATCGCTGGTGCGGCACCGCCATGCTCCAGCGCTGACCGTGTTCCGGGCGCGAGCTTGCTATGCAGCGACCAGCCGACCCTGGCCGAGCCGATGAAACTCAGGAAGGCGACCCGGTTGTCGGTCGCCAGCTTCTCGGCGAGCCCGTTGTCCTCGGTGACAAAACTCTGGCACCACGGCTCCGGCAGGCCAGCCTCACGCACCAGCGCCACGAAATCGAGACAGGACAGCGGCGTCGTCGATGCCGGCTTGACGATGACGGGGCACCCGACCGCGATAGCGGGGGCAACCTGATGGACGATCAGGTTCAGCGGATGGTTGAAGGCCGAGATCGCCGCAACAACGCCGATGGGCTCCTTGGTGGTGAACGCCCAGCGGTGCTCCGCCGCCGCAGAAAGCCCCATCGGAATTTCGCGGCCGGCGAAACTGCGCAGCTCATCTGCGGCGTTATAGACCCCATCGATGGCGCGGTTGGTCTCGATGATGGCGTCAGGAAGTGGTTTGCCACCCTCGCGCGCGATCTGCATGGCCAGATGGTCGCGCCTGCCCTCCATCAGCACCGCCAGCCTGCGTAGAACCGCCATCCGCTCGTGAGGCTGGAGCCAGCCGTCACGATCTCGGAAGACGCGCTCGGCGGCTTGCAGCTTGCGTTCCAGCGCGGCGGCATCGTCTGTCTCGATCTCCGCGATCAGTGCGCGATCGAAGGCCTGCACGACCTCTAGCATCGTCGGTATCCTTGGGCTTACGCGCTTGCCGCGGCAGGCGCTCACATGCAATCGACGTCGGGCGTGCGGTTGCGCAACTCGTCGACCAGCACGCGTGTGTTCTCGGAATAGTCGATCAGCACATCGACAAGATGAACGCCGCCGCCGGCGAAAGCGGCTTCGAGCGTCGGAACGAGATCTTCCACCGCGCTCACCCGCGAGCCCGTTGCCCCATAGGCTTCGGCGTAGCGAACGAAATCGGGGTTGCCGAAGCTCATGCCGAAATCCGGAAAGCCGTCCACGGCCTGCTTCCAACGGATCATACCGTAGGCGCTGTCGTTGAGGACGAGCACGACGAGGCTCAACCCCAGCCGCACCGCGGTTTCCATCTCCTGCGAGTTCATCATGAAGCCGCCGTCGCCGCAGACCGCCATGACGCGGCGGCCAGGGTGGAGCATCGCCGCCATCATCGCCGAAGGCAGACCCGCCCCCATCGTGGCAAGTGCATTGTCGAGCAGGAGCGTGTTGGCGACATGGGTGCGGTAGTTGCGCGCGAACCAGATCTTGTACATGCCGTTGTCGAGGCAGACGATGCCATCCGCGGGCATGACCTTGCGGACATCGTGGACGATCCGCTGCGGCGCGATCGGGAACCGCCCCTCTTCGGCTCGGTCGTTCAGGTGGGCGAGGATCTTCTGGCGCAGGTCGAGCATGCCATCGTCCTGGACCAGCCGGCCTTCCAGCCGTTCCCCGAGCGCCTCGGTCGACGCCCCGATGTCGCCGATCACTTCGAGGTCGGGATGGTAGACCTGTTCGACCGTGGCCGACTGATAGCCCAGATGGATGACCTTCGGCCCGCCCGCGCTCCGCATCAGAAAGGGTGGCTTCTCGACCGTATCGTGGCCAATGGCGAGGATCAGGTCGGCGCGGGCGACGGCCTCGTGGACATAGTCGCCCTCCGACAGCGCGGCGGTTCCCATGTAGAGGTCCGAGCCGCCGGTGACCGCGCCCTTACCCATCTGTGTGTTGAAGAACGGCAGGCGGGTGCGGCGCACGAAGCTCGACAGCGCCTCGACCAGCCAGGGCCGATTGCCGGTCGCACCGATCATGACGAGTGGCCGCTCAGCGGTGAGGATCATTCGCGCCGCGTTGTCGAGGGACCGGGTCGAGGCGACTGGCCGCTCCGCAGTATGGACCGGAATGACGGAGGCGGTCTCGACCTCCTCGGCCGCGACGTCTTCGGGGAGTTCCAGATGCACCGGCCCGGGTCGCTCTTCCTTAGCGACGCGAAAGGCGTCGCGCACCGTGGAAGGTATGGCGGCGGCGCTGACGATCTGGCGCGTCATCTTGGTCAGCGGCTTCATCGATGCCACGATATCGACGATCTGGAAGCGGGCCTGTTTGGCGCTCATTATCGGCTTCTGCCCCGTAATGAGGATCATCGGCATGGCCCCAAGATGCGCATAGGCCGCACCGGTGGAGAGGTTCAGCGCGCCGGGACCGAGCGTGGCCAGGCAGACGCCAGGCCTGCCCGTCAGCCGTCCATGCGTCGCGGCCATGAAGGCCGCGGCCTGCTCGTGACGGGTCACAACGAGTTCGATGCCGGAGGTTCGCACCGAGTCGAGGAGGTCGAGGTTCTCCTCGCCCGGCACGCCGAAGATGCGCTCCACGCCTTCGTTCTCCAGCGCGGCGACAAGAATGTCCGATCCTTTGGGCACAGCTTGAACTCTCCAGTTGTTGGTACCGACGGAGCGTGCGGTGATCATGAACGGTCAGACGAACCTTCCTATCACGTACATTGCACTGGAGGCCGGGGACTCCTGGAACCAGGTCCCCGCACGGGTTTTCTCAGGCACATGCGGTTGAGCCATCCAACCAGAGACGAGCGGTGGGCGATCCCGTCTGCTCCATAGCGCTGCAGTGACCTTCGCCAACACCTCTACAGGTTCAAGCCTCGGCCGCCGAGCTCTCATCTGCGCCATATCAGGGCCCCGCCATAACGGCGATCATCGCCGTTCCTGCGAGCATCGCGATCACCGATCGACGGGAGTGCCCTGTGTGATAAGCGCGCATTGACGTGTCACGCTTGCTCGGAGCCGCACGGCGCAGTGGCTTCTCGGACAGCCGCTACCGCCTCGGCGATAGGTACTTCCCCGCCAGTCACCTCCAGGATCAGGCGGCTCAGGTCGGACGATTTGAGCAGCGCGACGACCGTGGTTGCGACGTCGTCGCGCGTGATCTGCTCGTGGACCTTGGCGAGACCAAGATCGACCCGGCCCGTCCCCGGATCGTTGAGAAGCGCAGAGGGGCGGACGATCAGCCAGTCGAGATCTGTCTGAACGAGCGCGATTTCCGCCCGCTTCTTCTGAACCATGTAATGCTCGAACGAAGCGTCCATGCGCCGCTCGCGCCAAGCTTCGGGGAAGACGGAGACGAGTATGAACCTTCGCACGCCGGCGAGCGCTGCCGCCTCTGCGAGCTTGCCCGGCCCATCGCCATCGATGCGGGTCGTCGCATCGTCGCCGTCCTTGCCGCCGGCGCCGGCGCTGAAGACGACCGCGTCGGCGCCGTGCACCGCGTCGGCGAGCTCATCGACCGACATCGCGACGAGGTCGCCGAACTTGGTCTTGATGCCGAGGGATGCCAGCGCCTCGACCTGACGCTGCTGACGTACAAGACCGGTGGGTTCGTCACCCGCCGCGGCGAGTTGCTCCCCGACACGACGGCCGACGCCGCCGCCGATACCAACGATGAATACCTTCATGCTTTTTCTCCATCGTGGGAAGCGCACGATCGCAACCCCGTCGACCGGCTCGCCCTCGAGCGCCTCGTGAGGACCGCAGAAGGCCAGCAGTTCTAGCGGGTGCGCGTCGCACGCGGCCGGCGTCCGCTCCCGGTCGCGATCGAGCGCCTGCTCGTCGGTAACCGTGGTCACGGACGAAGACCACGCAGCCGCTCATTTCGACGCTCGGAGTTCCTCGACGAGGCGCCGGGCGGCGGCGGCGGACGAGGCCGGGTTCTGGCCGGTGATCAACAGGCCGTCCTGCACGAAGTACGAACTCCAGTCAGGACCCTTCGAATAGATGCCGCCCTTGGCCTGCAACTCGTCCTCGACGAGGAACGGCACGACTTCCGTCAGGCCGACGGCGGCCTCCTCGCTGTTGGTGAAGCCGGTGACCTTCTTTCCTTCGACGAGCGGACGGCCGTTCGGCGTCTTGACGTGACGGAGTACGCCCGGCGCGTGGCACACCAGCGCGACCGGCTTGTCCGCGGCAAGGAAGCTTTCGATCAGCGCCGCCGAAACCGGGCTTTCGGCGAGATCCCACATCGGGCCGTGGCCGCCAGGATAAAAGACCGTATCAAAATCAGCCTGGGATATGTCGGCGAGCTTCACGGTATTCGCCAGCGCTTCCCGCGCCTCAGCGTCGGCCTCGAAGCGGCGCGTGTCCTCGGTCTGGAAGTTGGGCTCGTTGCTTTTGGGATCAAGCGGCGGCTGGCCGCCGTCCGGCGACGCGAGCGTGATCTCGTAGCCAGCTTCCTTGAAAACATAATAGGGCGCGGCCAGCTCTTCGAGCCAGAAACCGGTCTTGCGGCCGGTGTCGCCGAGCCGGTCATGCGACGTCAGAATCATTACGACTTTCATGACTTCGTTCTCCGATAAGATGTTGCTGGTCCGGGCCGCAGCGGCGGCTGGAATGATGCCAGTCGCGAAATCGGCATTTCGGCGCGATGAGGCTCGCCGATGCCCAAGACACCGAGCCCGGCATGGTCAGCGGCCCCGATCTCCTCAAAAAGGTCCGACATGCGATCGGCTGCCGAGGGAGGCTGCCCTGTCGCCAGGTCGGGAAGGATGGGCTTGAGACTGTCGACGAGCTGTCGAGCATGGATCGTCGCAAGTCATTGTCGATCCCGGTGGAGCGGGTCGGGCCGGGTCGCTCGCGACCACGCCGGTTCGGGGTGAGCACGGCGTGCGCCTTCCTCCGGGTCAAACATCGAAACACCGCTGTCGGCCGCCGTTGCTGCCGTTTCGCTCTGCAACACGTCCCAGTGTTCGGCCAGCCTGCCATCCTCGACCCGAAAGATATCGACTGCGATCAGCGGTTCGTCCGCCCAGCCGCGAATGCGGCCGTGTATGGCGACGAGATCGCCTTCGGCGACGATCAGTCCGGGCTCGTAGAAGACGTGCTCCGCCAGGCCGGCGACGAGCGCCTGCAATGCTTCGCGGCCCTGGGGAATGTTCGGGTTGTGCTGGATGTAGTCCCGCGCGTAGAGCCGTTCCACCGCCGACGCGTCATGATTCTGGAAGAGCGATGTCATCGCCTCGAGGACGAGTTCCTTGTTGCGCCGCGGCCGATCGTCGGAAATGCGATGCGCCGGCCGAGTGATCGTCATCGTCCCGGTCATTCGCAGGAATTGCCCGCCGGGCAGGGTCGCGAACGAGAAGACAACGCCGTGATCGTAGTCCTGAACGTTGGTGACCGTCGCGTCGCTTTCCTCCTGCCAGCTTACGGCGAAGATGCCATTGCCGATCGGTACGACCTGGATGTCGACGGTCTCCGTCCGGGCGAACGGCCCTTCCTTGATCTCGAACCGCAATTGCTCGGTGGACAGGAGCGTCAGGCTGACTTGGAAATCCGGATAGGAGACATCCATCTCCAGCCCCACGGGAAAGCCATGTTCGGTCATTGCAGCAGCTCCTTCAATCCGACTGAGGCTCTGGAGGAACGGTTGTCCGCGCGCTTTCCGTTCTGGACGCGCCGCTATTCAAGGGTCCGGTTGATCGAGGAAAACATGCAGGGTCCGGATCAGTCCGCCATCGACATGCGCGACATCGGTCCCCGTGACCGCAAACGGCCCCCCGGCCGGGCCGGCGCCCCACTGCAGGCGACCGACGCCGTTGTGGCCCGATGCCGGCCTGACCGCGGTGAACACGAAACCCGCAGGCAGATGCCCCTGAAGATCGGTCACAGCCTGCGAGATTGCTTCGTGCCCACGGACCGAACGGTCGGGTTCGTGAAGCTCCGCGTCCTCATGGTAGATGTCGCGGATCGCCGCGATGCGCCGTGCAGAGTCATGTTCGCCGAACACCAAATCGAGGTTGGCCTGCATGAGTTTCTCGAAATCCATCGGTCCCTCCTTCGCCGCAGCTTTGGGCAGTGCCATGGATGACGAGGCCAAGCCGGTTCCAGGAATGCCCCGAGGCCCGCGTCGCCATCCAGGCCGATCAGCCCGCCGGGTTCGGCAGCGGCGTATTGAGCAGCTGCTGCTCCCACAGATAGGCGATGCCGCTGCCAGCGGCATGCTGGATGACCACCTCGTTGAGCGGCCCGGCGGTCTTGGCCCGCGCCCAGTCGCGCTGCCATTCCGCCGCCAGCGCCATCCAGGTGATCATGTTCACGCCGGCCGCGATCATGCGCTGGATGGCGATCTCATGCGCCTCTGTCGACACGGCGCCGGACGCATCGGTGACGACTGTCACATCCCAACCTTCGCCGGCCGCCTGGATGGCCGGCATCGCGACGCAGACCTCGGTCCATAGGCCGGCCAGGACCAGTTGCTTGCGGCCTGTCGCCTTGACCACGTCGACCACCTTGGGGTCCTCCCAGGTGTTGATCAGCGTCCGGTCGATCACCTCCTGGTCCGGAAAAACCTCGGTGATCTGCGGAAAGATGTGACCGCCGCGAGCCTCGACGACGCTGGTCAGGATGGTGGGCACGCCGAACACCTTGGCGGCCTTCGCCAGCGCGGCCGAGTTGTTGACGACCATATGCGGGTCGTGGCTGTTCAGGTTCGCCAGTTGGTAAGGTTGATGGTCGATCAGGACCAGAACGGAATCTTCGGGGCGAAGGAGGGAGGCAAGGCCGTTGCGGAGAGCCATCTCAAGTTCCTTGGTCTCGAGAGAAGTCTGGAATGTCCCATGGAAACTAGCGAGTGGCCGAAAATGCTGCGTTGCAGAACCTGCCGAGCCGGTGCCGTTCTTGCTTCCTTTGCCCCGTGTCCCTGCGCGAGTTCTTGAACGATACGTTTTGCCCGAAACCTTCTCCTGACTGCAGAGCAGAAGTCCCCCGTTTCAGGATTACCGCGGATCACGCACCATCCCGTTGGGCGGTGCCGGTTTCCCGGCCTTGAGTGGCCGGACGGGTGCGCTGCTGGACCCAAGCGAGACAGCAACCCGGGCACCGTTGTGCGCCGCGCATGAGCTTCACTCCGCTACCGTGAGGAAGAAGAGCACGTTCGGGCAGGTTGTTTATCAAAGATTACGCCGATGCTGGCCGTTGCACGCCTGAACGGAACGGAGCTTCGCCGGGCAACTCCGGCTTGCCGTCCGGCCTCCCAATTCTCTGGCAAGTCGTCCCGATGCTCGCGGCTCATGCCGCTTTCAATGTCGCGTGCCACCAGCACCAGCGTTGCCACGACACTTTTCGTCGCGGTTGCCGGAGACGGGGTATCCCTGCTTGCGACGTTCCGCCGGCGTCTGCCGAAGAATGCGGCCGGCGATCCGGTAGCCACGAACCGTTGG
The DNA here is from genome assembly GCF_030814015.1 of Amorphus orientalis. Taxonomy (NCBI): domain Bacteria; kingdom Pseudomonadati; phylum Pseudomonadota; class Alphaproteobacteria; order Hyphomicrobiales; family Amorphaceae; genus Amorphus; species Amorphus orientalis. The sequence continues at coordinate 1,521,833 of NZ_JAUSUL010000001.1, read as the reverse complement.
GCCGAACCAACAAGATCGACAGACGTAGCAAATCCTTCCCATCCTGGGGGTTATTGATCCGCAAGATCGGCACCCCAACGGCAGCTTCAGCGCCGCAGAATTCCTGGCCGCGCGCTAGTGTCTCTCTCAGGAAGCGGGTTCCGCGATGCGTATCAAACATCGGGCTTTTGAAGGATTGAGCAGGACGTTTTCCACCTTTGTCGGGTCACCGGCATGTGCCGCGTCTCGGCGACCCGTGGTGACAGTCGCGCCCCACCCTTCCAGATTAGAAGGAAAAACGGCAATGAACACTACCTTGAAAACCATGGCCGCCGCAGCGGTCGCGGGCGGCGTCGCCTTCGGCACCGACGCCCATGCCGAACCTATTCGCAACATCGTACTTGTCCACGGTGCTTTCGCCGACGGGTCCGGGTGGCGCGGGGTTTACGACAACCTGACCGCGCGCGGCTATGCCGTGAGCATCGTTCAAAACCCGCTGACCTCCTTCGCCGACGATGTCGCGGCGACCCGGCGGGTCCTGAACCGGCAAGACGGCCCGGTGATCCTGGTGGGTCATTCGTATGGCGGCAGCGTCATCACCGAGGCCGGCGTCGATCCGATCGTCGCGGGGCTTGTCTACGTAGCGGCGTTTGCACCCGAGATCGGCCAGTCAACACTTGACCAGTATGCCGAAATCCCGCCGCCGCCGAACTTCGTGCCCGAAGAACAGTCCGACGGGTTCGCCTACCTTAATTCAGACCTGTTCCGCGCGGGCTTTGCCGGCGACGCCGACGAGGCCGATGCGGCGTTCCTGCGGGATGCGCAGGTTCCGATATCAATGGCCGCACTCGCAGCCCCGGTGACCGTCGCCGCCTGGATGAACAAGCCAAGCTGGTACGTCGTTGCCACGGAAGATGGTGCCATTGCCCCCGATCTTCTGCGCAGCACTGCCAGCCGTATTGGTGCCGAAACGACCGAGGTGCCCGGAAGCCATGTCGTGTTCCTGACACGGCCGGAGGCAGTCGCGGATGTGATCGATGCCGCGGCCAAGGGTGCGGCAGAGGCGCTTCAAGAAACCGGTGGCACTGCGACACTCCCACCCGCCGAATGACTTGCCGGTTCCCTTCGGACTGTCCAGGGGCGCGGACAAAAGGGAACGCAACGATGGGGCCGAAAAAAAGAGGCGCCAAGACAACAAATGAAGGCAGCCATCCAAAACGCTCCGGGCGATCCGGACGTCCTGCACTATGAGGACGCTCCCGACCCTTCCTGTGCTCGCGACGGAGTTTTGATCAAGGTCGAAGCTATTTCCATTGAAGGTGGCGATCTCATCCACCGGGCATCGACCCCACCTCCCGCACCGAAACACATTCTGGGATATGCAGCCGCGGGCGAGATCATCGCCGTCGGCGCGGATGTTGAGGACCGCTTTATCGGCCAGAAGGTCACGAGCTTCGACATGAGCGGATCACATGCAGAGCTGCGGGCAGTCAAAGCGACCAGAACTTGGATCGTGCCCGGGGGCCTGGCAATCTCCGCGGCCGCCGCTTTGCCGATTTCCTTTGGCGCAGCCTTCCACTCTCTCTTTTCAAGAGGAGGTCTGGTTGAAGGAGAGACAGTTCTCATTCAGAGCGGCGCCGGCGGAGTTGGCGCCGCCGCTATCCAACTGGCCCATCGGCACGGGGCAACGGTGATTGCCACGGTCTCCGGCGCGGAACGGGCGGCGCGTTTGGCGACCCTCGGTCTTACACACCCGATCGACTATCGCATGGTCAATGTACCGGAAGAGATCATGCGGTTGACGGCGGGACGGGGTGTGGACCTTGTCGTGGATCCTGTGGGTTCCACGTTGACGGACTCACTGGCGTCGCTGCGATTAGAGGGACGTCTGGTTTTCGTCGGCAATGCGGGGCGGTCGTCCCTTGAGCTCGACCTCTGGCCGGCACTCCAGGCAAACCAGTCGCTCTTGGGGGTGTTCATGGGCACCCAACTCGAAAAGCCGGACATCCACAAGTCAATTGCCAGCATGCTTGAAAAGGCAGCCGCAGGCACACTCGAAGTTCTCATCGACAGAACGTTCAGCCTTGCCGATGCCGCGGCTGCGCATGCCTATGCCGAAGAGAATCCCGTTCTGGGGCGTGTGGTTTTGTTACCCTGATGCGGCGAAGGAGTACCCCAACGTGCAGACGTTACATGACAGGTTAGCTGCCGATCCGGCAGTACGGAATGGCCTTGACAGCGAGGCCGGCAATTGACCGCGATTGCCCTGGACGGAACGGCAACCGGCCTTCACCACGTCACCGGCATTACCGCCAACGTGCAGGACAACGTCGACTTCTACGTCGGTTTCCTGGGCCTCAAGCTCGTTAAGCGGACCGGCGGATACGCGGATGCGGAACAACTGCACCTGCTCTACGGGGACGGCATCGGCAGCCCCGGATCGCTGCTGACCTTCCTTGTGTGGGAAGCCGCCGGCCGAGGCCGTACCGGTATCGGACAGGTCTCGGAGGTGGCGCTTGCGGTTGCGCCGGCCTCCGTCGGCGACTGGCTGACAAAAGCGCTTGCGGCTCATGTCCCAATTGAGGGCCCCTTCCGCGAGTTCGGCGAGCCGGTTTTGCGGCTGAAAGATCCCGACGGGCTGATCGTGAAACTGGTGGGTATCGACATGCCGACGCCAGCGCCGCTTGCGGGCGCACCGACCCGGCTGCGGGGTGTGACCGTCTTGACCGACAAGGCGGTGGAAACCGCAGAGTTCGTGACCCGCTTCGGCTACAGGTACGGAGAGCGCCAAGGCCTCACACAGCGCATGATGTCCGAGACAGACGTCGTCGACGTGAGGGATGTGTCGGGCTTTGTGCCCTCTGTGCCGGGCGCCGGCGTTCCGGACCATATGGCTTTCCGCGCGCAGGATGCCGATGCGGTAAGGTCAATGCGGTTGTCGCTGAGAAGCCATGGACCGACCGAGGTTCATGACAGGAAGTATTTCCTGTCGCTCTATGTTCGTGATCCTGCCGGAATTCTCATGGAATTCGCGACCGATGGGCCGGGAATGACCGTAGACGAAGCGCAGGGGGAGCTGGGCCAGACCTTGTTCCTGCCGCCACAGGATGCCGCCCGGGCGGAAGATCTCAGAGCAATGCTGCCGCAGTTCGCTCTGCCTGGCGAAGAGCGCTTTCCCGCGCGCGACCTCCCCTTCATCCACCGGTTCAACCGGCCGGAGCACCCAGATGGCACGACTTTGGTGCTACTGCATGGCAGCGGCGGGCACGAAGCCGACCTGATGCCGATCGCGCGCCGCATGGCACCGCACGCAACGCTCCTAGGGGTGCGCAGCCGGGCGACCGAGGACGGATCCAATCGCTGGTTCCGCCGGATCGACGCCACGACGGTCGATCAGGCGGATCTCCGCGGCGAGGCGGAAGCCTTCGCAGCCTTCGTCGAAGCCGCCATCAGCGCATACGGGCTGGACCGACAGAGGCTTGTCTTTCTTGGCTATTCCAATGGCGCAAACCTGCTCGCTGCCGTCATCCAGTTGCGTCCCGGTGTCGTGCGCCACGCGATCTTGATGCGCGGCATGCAGATGATGGAGCCACCTGAGGCAGCGGATCTCGCGGGAACGCGCGTGCTGCTGCTCGATGGACGTGATGACCGCTTCGTCCGATCCGGGTCATCGCCAGCAGACGGCCTGCGCGCACGCGGGGCGAATGTCGACGCCCGCACGCTTTCGGCCAATCATGCGTTGTCCGGCGCCGATGTCACGGAGGCGGCAGAGTGGCTCCGACAAAATCTGTCGGACGGAGAGACAGTTGGGATGCCTGACCCGAAGGCGACATAGAACGGCCTGACACAGGCCTTTCAGCGAGCCACCATCCGAAGCCGGCGCCATCACGCTGATTGGCGCAGGTTGAATAATTGCCCGGGACTGAACCACATCCCTTTGAGCCCGCCGGCTCCAGTGCCGCGAACCCGGCCGTCTGCCCACGCGCTCGAATTTCACTAAGGCGCGAAAGATCGCTTCGGATCGCGAACGGCGCGACGATAGTCGGATGGCGTGACGCGCATGTGCTTTGCGAACACCCGGGCAAGCACCTGGTTCGACGAGTATCCGACATCCAGGGCGATTTTCGTGATGGAAAGGTCCGAATGTTCGAGGAGGTCGCAGGCTTTCTCCACACGCAGTCGCGTCAGGTAGACCCGGGGTGGCACGCCGAAGCTCTTTTTGAACATGCGGGCGAAGTGGTAGGGTGAAAGCCGCGCCTCGGCAGCCAGTTCGTCGAGGCTGATGTCTTCCGAGAGCCGCGCACGCATCAGGTCCAGTGCGCGCCGCTCGACCCAAGGGGCAAGGCCGCCCTTGACCGGTGTGAACGGCGCGCCGCCCAGGCGACAGAGTTCGGCCAGGATCTCGCAGCCTGCAGCCCGCACCCAAAGACGCGATGGCGCACCTTCGTCTTCGCAGAGCGCCCAAAGGCTCCGCAGCGCCGACCGGATCGGCGGCGAATCGAACACTCGGCCATAGTTCAATGAGGTATCGAAGGAAAACCGCCCATCGGCCGCTTCGTTGACGAGATCCTGCCACTTCGCCAAGGGAAACACTAGACTGCGCACCTTATGGCTTGCCTCCATGATTGCCGTGGTGGCAAAGTTCGGCGCAGCTAGATTGAGGAGTCCCTTCTCGCTTATTACATCAAAGCGCCCTCCTCCCAAGTCTGACCTTACACGACCATTGCCAAGCCTGTCCTCATATAGAACAATATCTGGAAGGGATGGGCGCGTCATATCCCCGGCGGGTTGCGCCACCTCAAGCATATCAAGGACCCCGCCCGGGGATTTTATCGCGTGCAAGTAGGACTCATGTCGGCATTTGCTATGCAACTGCGCGACTGAGGAACTGGTATGGACAGTCATGGCTGTCTCACCGGAGTGGGACGCGCTGAAAAAGAGCTTGATGGGCGAGCCGGATCGCGCACCGCGCGGCGAAATTCGGATGGCGTGACGCCGATGTGCTTGGCGAATACACGGGCAAGAACCTGGTTCGACGAGTACCCAACTTCCAGGGCTATTTCCGTGATTGGATGGTTCGAATGTTCGAGGAGTTCGCAGGCTTTCTCCACGCGCAGTCGCGTCAGGTAGAGCCGGGGTGGCAAGCCAAGGCTCTTCTTGAACATGCGGGCGAAATGGTAGGGCGAGAGGCGCGCCTCGGCCGCCAGTTCATCGAGACTGATGTCTTCCGTGAGCCGCGCACGTATCAGTTCGAGACAGCGCCGCTCGGCCCAGGGGGCAAGCCCCCCTTTTGACGGCGTTAACGGTGCCCCGCCCAACCGGCAGAGTTCGGCCAGAATCTCACAGCCTGCCGCGCGCGCCAGCAATCGCGACGGTGTACCCTCCTCCTTGATAAGAGCCCATAAAGTCCCCAGCGCCGACCGGATCTCAGGCGAGTCGAACATCCCGTCATAGACACGGGCAAGGTCGAAAGAAAACGGGCCGTCGACGGCTTCGTCCAGCATCTTGTGCCACTGCGCCACAGGAAATGCCACGGCACGCATCCGATGGCCGATGTCGGCGTTGGAGGTAAGGGCGAAGTTCGGCGCACCCAGAAACAGTGCGCCGTTTTCACTCATCACGTCGAAGCTCCCTCCTCCCAGGTTGCCGCTGATACGGCTACCGCCTTGCATGTCCTGGACCAGTACGAGATCCGGCAGGCCTGCACGAGACATGTTCCCTCCCGGTCGCTCAATCTCAAGCAGATCGAGGATTCCACCCGAGGACTTAATCGTGCGAAGGTGATATCCGCAGTGGCCTTCACTGTACCACCGGGCGGAAGCTGAATTGACATGCACGGTCACTGCCTAATCTCAGGCGTTGAAGGTGCTCCACGTCTCATTTGAAGCGAGATCTGGCGCCGCGGATCACGCACCGCGCGACGATAGTCGGACCGCGTGACGCGCATGTGCTTGGCGAACACCCGGGCAAGAACCTGGTTCGACGAGTACCCGACTTCCAGGGCGATCGCAGTGATCGGAAGGTCAGAATGTTCGAGGAGGTCGCAGGCTTTCTCCACCCGCAAACGCGTCAGGTAGACCCGCGGCGGCACGCCCACGCTCTGCTTGAACATGCGCGCAAAATGGAAAGGCGACAGCCCGGCCTCGGCAGCCAGTTCGTCTAGGCTGATGTCTTCAGCAAGCCGCGCTTGCATCAGCTCCAGAGCGCGCCGCTCGACCCAAGTGGCAAGGCCGCCCTTGACCGGTGTGAACGGCGCGCCGCCCAGGCGACACAGTTCGGCCAGGATCTCGCAGCCTGCCGCTCGCGCCAGTAGTCGCGACGGCGCCCCTTCGTCATCGCTGAGCGCCCAAAGGTTCCGCAGCGCCGACCGGATAACCGGCGAGTCGGACAATCGGCCGAAGACGAAGGACGTGTCGAACGAGAATTTGCCGCCGGCCGCCTCGTCAAGCACGCTTTCCCACTGCGCCAGAGGGAAGGCCAAGCTGCGAAGCCGGTGGCGCTCATCATTGACCACTGTGGTCGCGAAGTTCGGCGCAGCGAGGGCGAGTGTGCCCTTTCTGGTCGCCACATCGAAGCGACCTCCCCCCAAGTCCGCCACAACTCGCTTGCAGCCCAGCATGTCCTCTATCAGGACAATGTCCGGCAAGGCCGGGCGGGACATGTCCCCGGCCGGTCGCAACACCTCCAGCAGATCCAGGACGCCACCGGATGATTTCCTGGCCCGCACGTAAGACGCGTGTCGGCCCTTGCTGTGCCACTGGGCGAATGAAGTATGGTCATGCACGGTCATCGGCGTCCCTGCAGAGTGGGATGCGCGTGAAAATTGTTCGATGGGAAACAAATTCGCACATCGCTCGCCAAAATTCGGACGGCGTGGCGCGCATGTGTTTGGCGAACACCCTGGCAAGCACTTGGTTCGACGAATGCCCGACTTTCAGGGCGATTACCGCGCCTCCATGATCGCGGTCGTGGTGTAGACGGCCACCGTCGATCAAGTCTCGACCAACGACAATGGTCGGCAGTTCTGTGCACAGTGTATCCCCGGCCGGACGCGCAACTTCGAAGCGGTCGGCGGCTCTGCCTGGTGAATTCAGTGTTCGCACACAGGACCCCGGTGGCCCATCGCAATGCCGTTGCGAGGAAGAAGTATGCGCGTGTAATCCCATATCGCATCTCCTGTGAGGCGGCTAAGCCTCCTCGCGACGACTTCCTCACACGGGATAATTTTAAGGATGTTATTCCAGCCATTATAGAAAGGAGATGGATGTAACTCAAGATTGCCGATCTGTAGAAAAAAGCAGAAGCCGAGCCGAGCGGCGGTCAATCGCTCTGACCTGACGGTAAGATTGCTCAGGGCATTGTTCGAGGAGTGGGCAAGAATTGGCTATGTGGGGATAAACCTTTAGCGCGTGGTCGCCTGCTTGGGCGTCGGAGGGCCGCTATCGACCAAAGATGGGCCTCAAAGCACAATTTCGTGTAGCAGGCGATCGTCAGCAACGAGATCGCGCTGTCGGCTTCGACCAATCGGGAATCTCTGCAAGCAGATGCCCGAGCATACGTCGACCTACGTGGACGGTTCTGCGCATCCACTCTTGCGCTGATATCAGAGCCCGCTGCTTCAGGGCCTGGCACAAGCCGCCCCCGGGCGCAGGCCGGGCACTGTCAATTGGGCAGCGCAAAGGATGCAGTTTGTGGCCGACCGGCCTCGGAACCAAATCGCAAGATCGGCATCTTTGCAGCAGGCTCGGCGACATAGACCCTCGATCCGTTCGCTAGAATTCTAATCAATGCTCAGCTCTGTACCGAGCCTTCAGCGTGCCAGCACGATCAGGCGATGGCACGCGCAAGAAGCCGGAATACGGCGTGGCTCGAACGAACAGGATTGATGATGCATCCCCAAGACACTTCGGCACCACGCCTCACAACCACCGCCGGCGCGCCGGTTGCTGACAACCAGAATAGTCTCTCCGCCGGCGATCGTGGCCCGGTCCTGATCCAGGACTGGCAACTCATCGAGAAACTGGCACATCAGAACCGCGAACGGATTCCCGAGCGCGTTGTCCACGCCAAGGGGTGGGGCGCGCATGGATCACTCAGGGTCACAGGCGACATTTCGCATCTGACCTGCGCCAGTGTGCTTCAACCCGGCACCGAGACGCCGATGATTGCGCGCTTTTCTACCGTGGCCGGGGAGACGGGCGCGGCCGACCATGAACGGGACGTGCGCGGCTTCGCCCTCAAGTTCTACACGGAGGAAGGCAACTGGGATCTGGTCGGCAACAACACGCCAGTGTTCTTCGTTCGCGATCCGCTCAAGTTCCCTGATTTCATTCACACGCAGAAACGCCATCCGCGGACCAACCTGCGGTCGCCGACGGCCATGTGGGATTTCTGGTCGCTGTCACCTGAGAGCCTGCATCAAGTGACGATGCTCTTCTCCGACCGCGGCTTGCCCATCAGCCCGATGCACATGAACGGCTACGGCAGTCACACCTACAGCCTGTGGAACGAGAACGGCGAGCGGGTCTGGGTGAAGTTCCACTTCAAGACCCGGCAAGGGCATCGCCACTACACGAACGCCGAGGCGGAAAAGGTGATCGGAGAAACGCGCGAGGGCTACCAGGAAGCGCTTTTCGGAGCGATCGAGGCTGGGGAGTTTCCCCAATGGACCGTGAAGATCCAGGTCATGACGGAGGCCGAGGCAAACGCGCTCCCATTCAACCCGTTCGACCTTACGAAGGTCTGGCCTCATGCGGACTTTCCGTTGATCGAGATCGGCGTATTCGAACTCAACCGCAATCCCGACAACTACTTCGCCGAGGTCGAGCTCCTGGCCTTCAGCCCGTCAAACGTGGTCCGCGGCATCGGCCACTCACCGGACAGGATGCTTCAGGGCAGGATCTTCGCCTATGCGGATGCACATCGCTATCGACTTGGGACCCACTACGAAGCGCTGCCGGTCAACAGGCCACAATGCCCGGTGCATCATTATCACAAGGATGGTGCCATGCGCTTCTTCGACAACGCGTCCAGTCCCGATGCTTATTACGAGCCGAACAGCTTTGGCGGTCCCCGGCAGGACAGCGCGTTCAGCGAACCTCCTCTCGACCTGCAGGGTCCAGCTGCCCGGTTCGACCATCGGGACGGCAACGATGACTTCAGCCAGCCGCGCGCGCTCTTCCTGCTGTTCGACGATGGGCAAAGGAACCGGCTGTACGCCAACATCGCAGACGCAATGCGTGGAGTTCCCGACGGTATTGCCGAACGGCAAATCCGGCTTTTCAGCCATGTCCACCCGGACTACGGCGACGGCGTATGTTCGGCGCTGGATGCGCTGGACCCGCAATTCTGATGTGCCCTGACAGGGATGGATGCCAAGAATGGGTTGGAACCCAGCACTTTCGACCAGGCTGGATTGGCCGAACTGCTGACCTGCGCGGGCATCGATGTCCGGCCGAATCCGCATATCGGGTTCGGTACCGTGACTTGTCTTTGTGGCGGCGGATGCCATCACCATGACAGCACCGGCGCCGATCTGGTCATCAGCCTTGGCGCTCTGAACTGGATGGTTGCGGGGCGTGGCGCATTCGGAACGGACAGCCGATCCGGCGACGGAATGGCACGACGTGTTGCAGTCGAAGCCCTGACATTCGGTGGAGCGCACCTTGCGCTCTGGCACCAAAGCTCAAGCGACACCCGGCGCGTCCGCGCGCCGCCGTTGCCATTTGAAAGGAATTTAGCCGATGGCGGTAGAAGGATTGGGGCCGACCATTGGCCCGGTGGTCGTGCTGCTGGGAGCAGCAGTAATTGCCGTGCCGCTGTTCCGGCGCCTGGGGCTCGGGTCGGTGCTGGGGTACTTCGCCGCCGGGGCGCTGGTCGGTCCATCGGTGCTGGGGATCTACACGGACCCTGACACGATCCTGCATTTCGCAGAGCTGGGCGTGGTGATGTTCCTGTTCATCATCGGGCTGGAGTTGCGACCGCAAAAGCTCTGGGCCCTGCGTGGTCAGATATTCGGCCTTGGCCTGGCCCAGGTGAGCCTTGCCACTGCGTTGCTGTCGCTTGCGGGCGTGGTGGTCTTCACGTTTCCACTGGTCACGGCCTTCATCGCCGGGGCCGGATTCGTGCTGTCATCAACGGCAGTGATCATGTCGACTTTGCAGGAACGCGGCGAAGTTTCCAGCCTCGAGGGCCAGAAATCCGTCTCGATCCTTCTGTTTGAGGATCTGATGATTGTGCCCCTGCTGGCGGTTGTGGCGTTTCTGTCGCCCGTCGGACAGGGCGAGGGCGGACTGGAGGCAGCGGCACTTGCGCTCGGCGGGCTTTTGCTGCTGCTCGTGGCGGGGCGTTGGCTGCTTGGGCCGTTCTTTGCCCTCCTGGCGCGCGCCCGTGCCCGCGAGGTGCTTAGCGCCGGGGCCCTGCTCGTGGTGCTGGGGGCGGCTCTCCTGATGGAGGCGGTGGGCCTGTCGATGGCGATGGGCGCGTTCCTGGCCGGCGTCCTGCTTTCCGGCTCCAGCTATCGTCACCAGATCGAAAGCGACATCGAGCCGTTCAAGGGCCTGTTGATGGGGCTTTTCTTCCTGGCAGTCGGCATGTCGTTGAACCTTGCCGTCGTGGCTGCGGAATGGCCACTGCTGCTCGCCATGCTGGCGGTCTATGTGCTGGTCAAGGCTGTTGCCATCTATGCCACGGCGCGGGCCTTTGGCGGTGCCAATCTGCCCGCGTTGCGCCGCACTGTCATGTTTGCGCAAGGGGGTGAATTTGCCTTCGTCCTCTATACGGCCGCGGTGGCAGGCGAGGTCATCGACGCGCGGGAAAATGCCATCTTCTCGACCGTCGTGATCCTGTCGATGGCAATCACGCCGCTGATCATGATCGCCGCCGACAGGTTGTTGCGTGACGCCGGTGATGCACTGGATGGTGTGGAGCCGGCAAACAAGCTACGCGGACAGGTCCTTGTGATCGGCTTCGGGCGGTTCGGTCAGATCGCTCTGCAAATGCTGCTGGCGCGGGGTGCGCAGGTTTCGGTGATCGACAACAACCCCGATCGTATTCGCGAGGCTGCACGCTTCGGTTTCAAAGTCTATTTCGGGGATGGCACGCGGCTGGATATTCTACGGACCTCGGGTGCGGAGAAGGCGCAGGTAATCCTGGTTTGTGTCGATGACCGACGCGCCGTCAGCACCATTGTTGATCGGGTCCAAGGTGAATTCCCGAACGCGGTCGTGCTGGCACGCAGCTATGATCGAGGCCATTCCATAGACCTGATCCGCGCGGGCGTGGACTTCGAAATCCGCGAGACAATTGAATCGGCCTTGCTGATGGGGGCGGAGGGGCTGCGCCGCCTCGGCTGGGATGAGGCCGCGGTGACCGAGGCACTGGACGATATCCGTCAACGCGACGCGCAGCGTCTGAACGAGCAAGTGCAGGGCGATATCATGTCCGGACGGGACAAGATGTTGACGGCACCCTTTCCCGAGCCTCTGACACCCGTTCAACCAGTAGCAAACGGAGGGTCGTGATTCAGAATTGCGCCATCCCAGCCGGCTCAGCCCGCGACGGCGGGTACCGGCGTGTTCAGGAGTTGCTGCTCCCACAGGAAGGCGATGCCGCTGCCACCGGCATGCCGCACGAGCAGTTCTGCCAGGTCCGCGGCGTGCTTGGTGCGAGCCCAGTCGCGCTGCCATTCGGAGGCGACAGCCAGCCATGGCGCCGGCTCCGATCATGCGCTGGATCGAGACTTCGTGGGATTTGAGCGACGTTCCACCGGAGGCATCGGTTACGACCGTCACGTCCCAGCCTCCCCCGAGCGCCTGGATCGCCGGCATGGCAACGCAGACCTCGGTCCACAAGCCTGGAATGATGAGCTGTTTGCGGCCGGTCGCTTTCACGGCCTCGACGACCTTTCGGTCCTCCCCGGTATTGATGAACGTCCGGTCGATCACTTCCTGGCCCGGAAAGACATCGGCTATCTGTGGAAATATCCGGCGGCCTCGATCGGCGATCACGCTCGTCAGGATGGTAGGAACACCGACAATTTTGGCTGCTTTCACCGAGGCCGTCGAGTTGTTGGCCACCCTGGTGAGGTCGTGGCTGCACACTTTCCTGCCACATCGGGTAGCGTTGATGTTTCCGGGAGGCCCGTCCCGGCGTCGGTGTCCCGCTGCTATCTGCCGTTCCGCTTGACAGCCCGATAGGGCGGGCGCGCGGCAAGGCGTGTCGCGAGAAAGGGAACGCCTGGTGGATATCGAGGATCTCGAGACCTTCGTTGCTGTGGCCGATACCGGCGGCGTTTCGGCGGCGGCACGCCGTCTAGGGGTTTCCAAGTCGATCGTCAGCCGGCGGCTCTTCCGCCTCGAGGCGGAACTGGGCGTCCAGCTTCTGGCCCGGACGACGCGGGGGGCCGCTCTCACCGAGGCGGGGGTCACGTTCCGCGAACACGCGGCGCGGATCGGCGCGGAGATCGACACGGCAAGGGAGACCATGCGCCCGACGGGAGATCTTCGTGGTCGCCTGCGCGTCGCCGTGCCGCTCTCCTTCGGCCCGACACATTTCGCGCCGGTGCTCGCGGAGATGGCGCTCCGCTACCCGAAGCTGCAGATTCACAGCTCCTACAGCGATCGCTACGTCGATCTCATCGCCGAGGGCTTCGACTGCGGGATCCGCGTCGGACTGATGCCGGATTCCAATCTGGTCGCTAGACGGGTCGGGCCTAGCTATGGACAGCTTGTCGCCAGCCCGGCCTACATCGCGGCCTACGGCGCACCCGAGACGCCGGAGGAGGTCACAGCCCACGAGGCCCTCATGCAGGGCACCGAAACCTGGCAATTCATGGATAATGACAAGGTGGTCAGGGTCCAGCCTCAGGGCCGGTTCAAGGCCGATAGCGGCCTGGCCCTCGTGGCGGCGGCGGTCGCCGGGCTCGGCATCGGCTGGCTTCCCGACTGTCTCACCTACGAACACCTGGCATCCGGCGCCCTCGTTCCGGTCATGACGCGCTATCCCCCGCCGCCGGCAGGCGTGTACGTCGTTCGCCCGCCAGGACAGTATCCGACGCGGAAGGTCCGGGTTCTGGCCGAAATGCTGATCGAGCATTTCGAGCGTCACCCAGAAGTCTGGGGTCTCCATCGCTGACGTCTGCTCAGTCGGGGGACCGCGCGGGGGTGGCCTCGGGCATCCGGCGGGATTGCGAATGCTTGTGGGCGTTCCCCGCCGCGCGACACGCCTGAGCGCTCCGTGCGGCTAGTGGAACGGGGGAAAGCTCGCCAGTCTGGGCCCGTTGTGCAGTGTCGGTCGTCGCGTGGGCGGGGGCATTGCTGCGGAAAGCCCTGAGAGAGAAAGACGTGCATGAGCTGGAATCCGACGCTTGAACCCGGCTGCCCCGATGACGTGGGACTCGATTCCATCGAAACCCTGATCGTTCCCCGCAGCCGCGACCTCGGCGGTTTCGAGGTGCGGCGCGCGCTGCCGGCCCCGAAGCGCCAGATGGTCGGGCCGTTCATCTTCTTCGACCAGGCGGGACCGGCCGAGTTTCTGACCGGACAGGGCGTGGATGTCCGGCCCCACCCGCATATCGGTCTGGGCACCGTCACCTACCTGTTTCGCGGCGATTTCCATCACCGCGACAGCACCGGAGCCGACCAGATCATCCGTCCCGGCGCGCTGAACTGGATGGTGGCCGGACGCGGCGTCACCCATTCCGAGCGCACGCCCACGGCGGCGCGGAGCGGCCCAAACAGCCTGTTTGGGATCCAGACCTGGCTGGCCTTGCCCGACAGTCATGAGGACATCGATCCGTCGTTCGAGCATTTCGGCAAGGAGACGCTGCCGATGATCGAGGACGACGGCGTCTCGGTCCGGCTCATCCTGGGAACGGCCTATGGCAAGTCGGCCCCGGCGGCGATGCCCTCCGAGACGTTCTACGCCGACGTGAAGCTCGACCCGGGACGCCAGCTGCCGATGCCGGACGATCACGAGGATCGCGGTATCTACGTCGTCGACGGCTCGATCTCGATTGCCGGCCAAACTTTCGAAGCCGGGCGTATGATGGTGTTCCGTCCGGGTGATCGTATCACGGTCGCAGCCGGAGAAGGCGGCGCGCGACTGATGATCCTCGGCGGCGCAACGCTCAACGGGCCACGCTATATCTGGTGGAATTTCGTCGCATCCTCCCGCGAGCGGATCGAGGAAGCCAAGGCCGAGTGGCGAACGCAGAACTGGGGCAAGGGCCGGTTCGACCTTCCGATGGACGACCGCGACGAGCACATTCCCCTTCCCGACTGATCGGGCAATCGCTCCCGGTCGCCCTGGAGCATTTACAGGCCAAGTGGAAACCGGTTGGCCGCCCGGAAATGCGTCAAAACGAAGAGTTGGACCTGTTCACCGAGTTCGGGAAAAGCTGGGCGGGTCTAGACGAGACGAAACCGACGTGTGCCGGGTGCAGGCCGGCAGGAGGATGCCGAATGAGCAAGACCTGGCCTCACCTCGACTATCTCGGCTGGCGGGAAACGTGTTCCGCGCTGCATCTCTATCTGCAGGTTGCCGGCAAGTATCGGCTGGCGCACACGCCCTGGATCAACCATTCCTGGCACGCGACCTTCTATGTCACGCCGCGCGGCTTGTGGTCCTCTCCCATCCCGGACGGTCCCGGCATCGAGATCCTGTTCGACTTTCACGATCACCGGGTCAGAGGGACCAACGGCGAGGGGCGGGAAGCGTCCTTCGCGCTCGGACCGACGACGGTTGCAGCATTCCATGCGGATTTCGTCCGGCTCGTCTCCGACCTCGGCGGGACGGCGACCTTCAACCGGAAACCAAACGAAGTGCCGGATCCCGTGCCGTTCGACGAGGATCATCGCGACCGTCCCTACGACCCCGACGCCGTTCGACGGTTTCATCAGGCGCTGATGGCGATCGACCGCGTCTTCACCACCTTCCGGACGTCCTTTCTCGGCAAGTCCAGCCCCGTCCACCTATTCTGGGGCAGCTTCGACCTCGCCATCACCCGCTTCTCGGGGCAGCGCGCACCCCTGCATCCGGCCGGCATTCCCGCCTTGCCGGATGACGTCGCGCAGGAGGCCTATGACCGCGAGGTGTCCTCGGCAGGATTCTGGCCGGGTGGCGGAGGCATCGATTATCCCGCCTTCTACGCCTACGCCTATCCCACGCCTGGTGGCTTCCGGGCCGCGTCTGTCCGGCCCGATGCTGCCTTCTGGCACGAGGGCATGTCCGAATTCGTCCTACCCTACGAGGCCGTGCAATCGGCGGCCGACCCCGACGCCGCACTGATGGATTTCCTCGTCTCCACCTATGAGGCCGCCGCAGACCTGGGAGGATGGGACCGCGATCTCTTGGAGTGCGTGCCCGGCCGACCGAGGCAAGTGCGGACGTCAAGTGCTGGCCAGGCCCCGCGCACAGCGTCGAGCGCCGAAGGGTCCGTCGAACGCGAGGATGGCCCGTCGAAGGGCCGCTACCGGATGGTGGTCGACGGGCACGAGGCCGAAATGACCTATAGCCGGGTCGGCAAGGGACTGATCATCATCGACCACACAGAAGTCCCTGCCGCCCTGCGCGGCCGCAAGGTCGGTGAGCGCATGGTCCGTCAGGCGGTCGAGGACGCCCGGAGCGAAGGCATCGGCATCGTTCCCCTCTGCCCCTTCGCCAAGGCCCAGATTGAGAGGCATCCGGAGTGGCAGGACGTCCTGCGACAGAGATAAGGAGCGCGTCTTGCTGCGGGAGACTCAGAGTTCCGTGGTGCTCCCAGATCAAATTGCTTGATGGTCGCGTTCGACCAATCGGAGAAAGCCCCTGGGACACTTTGCCTATGATCCAGCCTCAATGGAAATGCGACTGTGGAATGACGGACGGAAGATGCGCAAAACGCGCTCTTTGAGAGCCGAAGTCTGGACGATCCGCTTCTGGCTTGCTCCGGAGAGTTCGAGAACTAGCCATTGTTCGGTCGCAGTTGCAAGCTTTCCCACCAAGCCGAAAAGCTGGCCAACGTTGGACGAGACTACTAAAATTGAGCCCCGAAGCCTTCACTAGCTGTTCTTTAATGGCCTGATAGGGTGCCCCAAATTTCCCCAAGCGAGCCACAATTTGCCGAGACGACTACGGAACCAGGTCGCGGCTTTGCTACGAGATGAATTGGTTTTCGGCGACTCCGACCACCGTGTTCGATGGTTTTGACTAAGTACGTCGCCTTCAGGACCGAAATCACCAGCAGCGCACACCCTCCAGAGTGTTCAATTGCCTATCCGAGCCAGAAATTGCCGGAGCCGCGGATCCTGCGGCGCGTCGAATATTTGCGCCGGTGTGCCCTGCTCTACAATCCTGCCGCCGTGCATGAAGACGATGCGATCCGCGATCTCGCGGGCGAATTGCATCTCATGGGTGACGATCAGGATCGTCTGCCTGCGCTCCGCCACCCGGCGCATCAGATCGAGGACTTCGCCGACCAGCTCCGGGTCGAGCGCCGAGGTCGGTTCGTCGAACAGCAACAGATCCGCGTTCAGAGCCATGGCACGACCGATGCCGACGCGCTGCTGCTGTCCGCCGGAAAGCGACGCCGGATAGCTGTTGGCCTTGTCGGCAAGGCCGATGTCGTCCAACACCGCGCGGGCGCGCATGGCGGCCTCCGTCTTGGACAGGCGCTGCACCGTCACCAGTGCCTCCATGATGTTCTCGACGGCGGTCTTGTTGGCGAAGAGCGCGTAGTTCTGGAACACGAACCCCGTGCGCCGTCGCAGGCCAAGAATGTCGGACCTGCGCGCGTGGGCGGCATCCACCGTCAGGTCACCAATGGAAATCTGGCCCGCATCCGGCCGGTCGAGATAATTGATGCAGCGGAGGAAGGTTGATTTCCCGGTGCCAGAAGGTCCGATGATCGCTACCCGTTCGCCCGCGGCAATGTCGAGATCGATGCTGTCAAGGACCGGCGCACCACCGAAAGACTTCATTAGCCCCTTGATAGAGGTTGCTGTCGTCGATGTCATCGGGCGTATGCTCTGTCGAGATAGGTCTCCAACGCTTTCTGGCCATTACTGAGCACCTCGACCATTATCCAGTATATCATTGCAACCACCAGGAATGCCTCGAAGTAAAGGAAGCTGCCGGCGGCTTCTTTCTGGGCGGCGCCCATCATCTCGGTGACGCCGAGGGTGAAGGCGAGCGAGGTCGCCTTGAGCATATCGATGAAGTAATTTACCAGCGTTGGCGCCGCCACTCGGGCGGCTTGCGGCAGTATTATTCGCTGCATTGCCTGCCGCTGAGTCATGCCGACAGACTGGGCTGCTTCCATCTGACTGCGGTCGACGCTGACTATGGCCGCGCGGATCGATTCCGCCATATAGGCCGCGAAATGCAGGGTCAGGCCCAGGATCGCCGCAGTCACCCCATCTATCCTAGTCAGGACGGGCAGCACCTGCGGCAATCCGTAGTAGAACAGGAAGAGTTGGACCAGTAGCGGCGTGCCGCGGAAGAAGCTGATGAAAAGCACCACCAGCCGATCCAACAGCGGCACGCGGGCCACCCGTTCGACGGCGAGGAGCGAGGCCAGCACCAGCGCGAAAACCATTGCCGCCGAAGCCATAGCCAGTGTCAGCGGCACATAGCCTAGGATCACCGGCACCAGCCCGACCATGTAGCCGATATCGAGCCCCGGCATGGGTCATTCCGCCGAAGGCTTGGTGATGTCGGATCCGAACCACTTCTTAGAAATCTCGGACAGGGTGCCGTTCTCGCGCAAGGTGGTAAGCGCGGCATCGACCTTGTCGCGTAGGGCACGGCCCTCTTTGTCGTCGCGGAACGGCAGGGCATTTCGGATTTCCGAAAAGGGCGGGCCTGCCAGTTGAAGTGGTAGCGGGCTTTGCTCGATCACCTGGGCCGAGGACACCCGGTCCATGACGAACGCATCGACGCGGCCAAGCGCAGTGTCCTGCTCGATATTGCTCTCGTAGGTTCTGATCTCTACCTCATCGGCAAACGGCAGATCACGCAGCAATTGCTCGAAGTTCGACCCGAGATTTACGGCCACGATCTTGCCGCGGAGATCGTCGACCCCGGCGATGGCGTCATTGCCCCTGCGGGTGACCACCTGGGCGCCGTCGATCACATAAGGTTGGGTAAAGGCGAACTTGGCCTCCCGCTCTGGCGTGATGGTGATTTG
The DNA here is from genome assembly GCF_030814015.1 of Amorphus orientalis. Classification (NCBI taxonomy): domain Bacteria; kingdom Pseudomonadati; phylum Pseudomonadota; class Alphaproteobacteria; order Hyphomicrobiales; family Amorphaceae; genus Amorphus; species Amorphus orientalis. The sequence continues at coordinate 1,503,688 of NZ_JAUSUL010000001.1, read as the reverse complement.
ATTGGCGATGGTGTCGATCCGGCCCGCATCCAGCGCACCGACCAGCCCCGAAAAAGTCATGGTTTCGAACTGGATCTCGAGATCGGCCACCTCGCCCACCGCATTCATGACGTCGACCTCGAACCCTTGCAGCACGTCCTGACGCACGAACGTGAAGGGGAAGTAGCCGCCGGACATGCCGACGGATAATACGGCCTCCTCGGCCTCGACCGCGGGCGCAGAGATGGCGACGATTCCGGCCAGAATGGCGGCACGAAGGATGTTGGTCATGGCGGAGCTTTCCAGGTGTCTGCGTTAGATGGAGAAGTGTCGATCCACGAGCGCGGCTGCAAGAGTGCCGTTAGATAAGGGCCCAGCGTCCCTGCACAGCGGCAGAACCGGGATGAGCCGCTTTGTTGGGCGCCGATCTTCGAAAATGGTTCATGGCAAGGGTCAGACCCAAAACAGGTTCCTCGACTGCGGCTGTCAGAATCCTGATGCGGTTCCGCCAATCAAAGCAGCTTTATATCCGACGCAGGGGAGTCGGACGCCTTGCTTGGCACGATGTCCGGAAAGCTCCCCTGCTCCAGCGCTTCTGACGTTCTTCGAGGGCCGCACAGGTGGGCCAGGAGGTCCGGCACCGCAGGCCCTGATCTTTGGGCGCTGCGGGGCCAACGGACGGCGCAGACGAAATCCGAAACAATGTACCGCACCCCCCGTTCGCCCAACCTCTTCCAGTCAAATCAAGCCGAGATAAATAGCAAGAACGGTTCAAGCCAAGCAACCTCTGCACCGCGTGCATTTGATGCAAATGCTAAACTCCCTCAGCAAACCTGGAATATTCATCTCTCTTCGAGAGCTATGTTATACCCATGATCAAATAAACATTAATACGCGTGCTTTGGATATATAATAAAAAATCAAATGCGCGACATCAGTTCATCCGCGATTGGACAAAGATAATGCAAGCGATCAGCCTTCCTCGATTCGGTGGCCCTGATGCATTCGCCCTGTCTGAAATCGAGACCCCTGTGGCCGGCGCAGGAGAGGTGTTGGTCCGGATTCACGCGACCTCGATCAACCCGCTCGATTATCAGGTTCGGCGTGGTGACTACTCAGATCTGGTACCATTGCCTGCAATCACCGGGCACGATGTCTCCGGCGTTGTCGAAGCCGTCGGCTCAGGCGTAACAGCGTTCAAACCCGGTGACGCGGTTTGGTACACACCGAAGATCTTCGGCGGTCCCGGCAGCTATGCCGAGTACCACGTGGCGAGCGAGGCGATCGTCGGCTTCAAGCCGGCCGGCCTCACGCATCTGGAAGCGGCCTGCCTCAGCCTTGTGGGCGGCACGGTCTGGGAGGCGTTGTTCACGCGGGCGGGCCTGCGCCTTGGCGAATCCATTTTGGTCCACGGAGCGGCTGGTGGCGTGGGCCACGTTGCCGTGCAGGCGGCTAAGGCAACGGGTGCCTTCGTCCTGGCCACGGCCTCGGGCTACGACGCCGACTTCGTTCGCGGCCTCGGCGCTGATGTGGTGATAGACTATCGCACCGAAGACTACGTAGCCGCCGTCAACCGCGAGACCGCCGGCGCGGGCGTGGACGTCGTCCTTGACACCATTGGAGGCGAAACGCTCGGACGCAGCCCGCATGTGCTCGCTCAGCTCGGCCGGATCGTCTCCATAGTCGACACTTCTGAGCCGCAGAACCTGATCGAGGCCTGGGGTCGCAACGCCAGCTATCATTTCGTCTTCACGCGCCAGAACCGGGGAAAGCTCAATGAGCTTGCGGCTCTCGTCGCCCGTGGCCAGCTCAAGCCCCACGTCGGCAAGATCTATCCCCTCGCCGGCATCCCCGACGCCCACGCCGAACTGGAGCGACCGCGCAACGGCGTGCGCGGCAAGATCGGAATCGCCGTCGTCGACGAAGCCACATCCCGTCGAGATTGAACACTCGATGAACCGCGTCTACGGGGGCGGGTCCACACTCAAGATTTCACTTGTCCGCGCTGGTGTCGATCGGCGCGCAAAAGGGCTCTAATTCACATTCGATGATTTTCTCTGTTCGCTGGTTTTTGATCTCGTCGGAAAATCAGGCCATCGCGAGCCAATTGCGGCTGAGCCGGTTCAGTACGGTGTACCCTTTGTCTGGCGCTGCGCCCGGGCCGCTTCAGCCCACCACGCGAGATCGGCGGCGAAGCGCGGAAAGGCCTGTGCCAGAGCGGCTCCCCCGTCGCCGATCGGCCGCGCGTCGGCGTCGAGGGCCTGACCGATACCGCCGACGGCGAGCGTGCTCGAAACGACGACCATCCCCATTTCCGATAGCGTACCGTGCCAGGCGAGCGCTGCGCGTGCGCCGGCAATGCGACCGGCCGAATAGCTGGCGATCGCCGCAGGCCGCCAGAACCATTCCTCGAGGAAATGGTCTGTCAGGTTCTTCAGCCCCGGCTGAACACCCCAATTGTATTCACCGGTGACGAAGACGAAGGCGTCGGCGGTGCGGATCTTGCCGGCCAGTTCTTCTAGCGCGGAAGGCGCCTTGCCGGCGGCGTATTCCTTATACATCCGGTCAAGAATCGGCAGATCGAGCACTTTGGCATCGATCAGTTCGGCATCGGCGCCGACCTCGGTGAACGCATCGACAAGATACCGCGCCAGGCGAATTCCCTGCCGGTCGGACCGGTACGAGCCGTACAGGACGAGGATGCGGTCGGCCATGATGCATCTCCTTTTGCGCCGAATGATAGGGCAGAATCGCATCCGGCCCCAGTGACTTGTCGTCAACCCCGAATGAATACCTGCAGATCTGAGTTACCTGGATTCTTCGGACCACGCTTGGCGTGAGAACGCTGCCCCCTGCGCCTACTTCGCAGAGTCCCATGCCGGGCGGCTGGACGAAAGGGCTGGCTGCGGAGGGGCCACGCACCGCAGCGGTCCACCCATCGTGGCCACTGCGGTGCGTGGGACTGTTCTTCACCGCGAAGTCAATTGTTGTTAGCTAGCCGAGGCTGGAGTGAGGGCGCACCTCGTTGTCGCGCGAACGCCAGCCTTCGATAGTCACCTTGGCCTCGGCCCGCCAGCGAAGCCAATCCAGTCTCATGTACTCTTCGCGGAACTTGCCGGTGGAGATCTGGGACATCAACAGTTGTTATGCAAAAAACTGAGGATACCGTCGATCAGAGCCAAATTTTTACTCCTTCGACTTTGTTGACTGTCATCGAAATATTTCAGCACCGTCACAAAATGCGGATTTGCATTCCGGGCAAGACGCGTAAGTGCGCTCCCCCTCCAATGAGGATGAGGTCATGCTCCAGCTCGACGATATCCCCACCGAGCACCATGTCGCGCCCGAGCCGCTCATAGTCGATATAAGCTTCGAGGTTGCCGGGGATCTCGTAGCATTCACTCACGATCTCCTCGGCGTAGTCGGCTGCTGTTCCCCGATAGACGCTGTAGTCGTCCCACCGGTCGGCAAGCTCGTCGATCGTGCAGCCGTCTGCGGCCAGATGACAGGCGATCAGGTAGCGATCTTCATCGGCGCCGAAGTCCTCGACCAGATCGAACCACGCGGCGAGACTGGCCTGTGAGATGCCCAGCGCATTGAACAGCTACGCATGGTCTCCGTCGATGTACTGAAGCTCGAACTCCTCAACCGGCATGCCGTGGTCGTCGCGGCATCGGGACACCTTGGCCTCATACTCCGCCAGGTCGCTGAAATAGAAGCCGACGGCGGCGAGGGAGTAAGGCTGGGCGAAGTACACCGACTTCGCCCCTTCGCTGGGGAGGACCGGGCTCATGCCGCGGCCTCCTTCTGCGCCTTGATCTTGCGCACCACGGTGCGGCCCGCGATCAGCGGCGAATAGTTGATGACGAGGTTGAGCCCGTCGGTGTCGCTGTGCTGCCAGCCGACCCCGATCTTGGTCCAGCGGGCATTCTCCTTCTCCCCCACCACGTGGAAGACTTCGTGAGTGGGACCTTTGGGTGCGTTGGTTCTCGCCATGGGTCTATTCCCTTCGTTTGGTCGAACCGGCCACCCCGTGCGGCCGGTCGCCAACGCTTCAGGGCGAGCGTCACGGGACGCGGGCAATGGTCTTCTCGGGAGACCGCTTGCGGCGGAAGATCCATTGCCTGCGGCACGGCTCGGCCCAGTCTGGCGACGTTTCCGGCCAGCGGGGGACGGCATCGGCGGGAAGGGAAGACAAGGGGCGAGACCTCGCACGCGACGAAGCGCGGCAGGAACTCTGGGTGGAGAAGGGAAGCGCTCTACCGGGCCCGAAGATCAGGAATCGCAGCCGCTCGCGCGGCGGCCCGACCACCAACATCCATGCCCTCATCGAGGCCGGATCGACCGCCTCCAAGTCGCCGGAAGGCCAGGCCGATGATGGTCGGTTGGTTGTCCACTCGATGAAGATCGAGCTCAGTTCTCCTCGCCGTTCGCAATTGCGACTGGAACGTTCTACGGCGGGTCTTGGCCGAAAGCGGACTGTCGGTTGCGGGCTTTGGTTCACCGATAACGATGATGCAGGACTGCTGGCCGGACAGACGCCGGCAATGAGGCCAGACAAGGTCTGAATGGCCCTAGGCGCGCAAGGATCAGCTTCATATACGAGTGCGTTTTCCCAAGCGCGTTCGAGACGGTAAGTTAGGCCCACAGCGCCATCAGCCTGTGGGATCAACCACCATAACCGGCGACGTCTGCATTCGCCCTTTGACGACAGCACGCCCGACGAGGTCTAGGTTGCGGCAGACATGACGGAACAACTGGCGGCATAGAAACGTGCCGATTCTCCTTACCCAAGCCGACAACTGTCTCACCAGACGGGGTCCCTCTATCACAATGAAGGTACATTCACCGCTCCCACGCTACTCGACATAGTCGGTGAGGACGGCCAGAGGCGAACGGTCTCTCAGATCCATAGGAATATCGCGCAGCCAGCCGTCAGACCGCCCGTGCCCCAGGTGAAGAGGCGCCACCGCCAGGGTACCGTCAGTGATCGACGGATCGCATGACCCGCGACGGCCCAAGGCCCATTCGCCAGAATGCACAGAGCCGGGATGAGAAGGAGAGCCGCCGGCAACAGCCAGCGGTCTTCTGACGCTGCCGCCAGAACCAGGGATGCCAGCGCCGAAGCCGCAGTGATCGCCTTCGGATTCGCGAACTGAAAAAGAGCGGCCGAAGCGAAACTCATCGGCTGTTCTTCATCTCTCGGCCCATCGGCAATGGTGGAACGCGCCATCCGCACCCCGATCCGAAGCAGCCAGACGGTGCCAACGACCTTCACCATCAGAAGGGCGGCCGGCCATCGCTCGATGATCGGCGCCAGAACGACAATACCCGCGGAGTTGAGAAGAACCGTTCCGGTGAGAACCCCGAGTATGTGCGGCAACGTCCGGCGCACCCCGAAGCGCGCGCCGGAATAGGCGAGCATCAGATTGTTGGGACCGGGCGTCGCCCACATCGTGTAGGCCACTGCCACAAATGGCGCGAGAGCCTCCAAACCGGTCGAGTTCATCCGCTGTCAGCGATCTCGGATCGCACGCATCGATCATCCGTCCTGCCGGGTGCCAGGTCTCATTGGCGGCCCCGCGGACCCGGATGGGTCCGATCTACCGACACCGGGCAAAGGCACCGACACCGGTTCACGACGAGACCTTGATCGTGTGTTTCTGGTTCTGGATCTTGTCCATGTAGGTCTTCAACAACTCCGGATTATCCGCCGCCACGAACAGTTCCTGTGTTCCCGACACCGTCACGCCAAGATCGGTCAGGGTGCGTTGCTTTTCCGGATTGTTCGTCATCAGCCTCACCGAGGCGACCTTCAGAAATTCGAGGATCTCGGCCGCCCGGGCAAAGGAGCGACTGTCCCGCTCGTAGCCGAGTTGGGCGTAGGCCTCCGTCTGCGGCACACCCTCCGCCTTGAGACGCGCGCTCAGGACGCCGGCCATATGGCCGTTGCCCTTGGCTTCCTGATCGAGCCAGACGATGACGCCACACCCTTCTTCCTCGATCTTCTGCTGGGCCATGCACATCTGCTCACGGCAGTCGCATTCGATGCTGTTGAAGATGTGCGAGGGCACGCAATGGGAATGTACCCGCACCGGGACGTCATCGGCATAAGCGACGTCTCCCATGACAAGGGCGATCGATTCCGACATGCCGTCATAGAAGAGATACTCGGTGAACTTGCCGTACTTGGTCAGCATGTCGCCTTCAGCGAGCAAAACGATCATCGCTCAATCTCCTTACTTCGAAACCTGTGCGAATCCGAGCCGCGATCGAGGTGCGGTGTCACGGAGGCCATCCGGCGATGCAGGCGCTAGATCGCCCCGACATAGGAGCGCTCTCGGATCTCCGAGTGCCCGGCTAGTCCGGCGGCAAACTGCCTGGTCACGTTCCGGTGCTCTCCGATGGCAGCCCCCAGGCCGGCAGGGCCGTTTCCCTCGATCCGATACTCGGTCCCACCGTGGCGAACCGCCGTCACCTTGTTGATCCCGAGGGCCGTCGAGGTGGTGAACATGTAGGAAAGCGCCCCGGTCTCCAGGCCATTCACGACGTCATCGATATGCACATCGGTCTCGATGACCTGTTCGCCTTCCTTCGCCAGCAGACCGATCATTGTCTTGCGGGTGATGCCCGACAGAATTCCGTTGGTGCCCGGCGTGATCACTCGCCCGTCGAAGTGCATGAATACGTTCATCGTGGTACATTCCCTGACGAACCCGTCCGGATCCAGCCACAGAACCGTGTCGAAGCCGTCATTCAGCGCCTTCTGATTGATCAACGCCGAGCTCGTGTAGTTCGTGGCCGTCTTCACCTCGGAAAATGCCGGAACGGTGCGCGGGCTCTCCGTCTCGACAAGCACGCGAATGTCCCTGTTGGAGACGCCCATTTCCGTGCAGAAGACGGCGAACACATAGGTCCCGCCCTGCTCGGGCATGATTCCGCCGGACGCGGAGAACACGATAGGCCTGAGATACAGACACTTTTGTTCGGGATCGCGGTTTTCCAGGATCGCGAGCTTGATCGCATCGATGAACAGCGCGAACTCCGGACACGGCAGCCCCAGCGCCTCGCATGACCTCGCCAGACGCGCGTGGTGGTCGCGGGCCCGGAAGACCAGATACTGCGCGCCGTCCATGTATGCCCGCATTCCCTCGTAGACGCAGAAGCCGAACTGAATGGCGTCGGCGCTGAGCTGTACCGCGCTGTTGATCTCGTTTCCGGAAAGCTGGGGCGGTCGATAACCCTCCTCGCCTTCATAGAACGGGGAGACGGCAACGTGGGGCAGCCAGATTGTCCGTTTCATAGGCTCCACTCCTCGGTCGCGATGCTGGTCCGAATACAGGCTGGGCACCCGGCGGACGGCTTGTGCCATTGGCAGCCGGATCGCAGGTCAGGCGCGAACCGGGCTTCTGCCGGTTCGCGCGGGGGCCCGTTCAGGCCACCTCATGCACCTTTTCTTCGGAATGGCTGAGATCGAGCATGAGTTTGGAGCGGGAAAGGTTGTTGAAGCGGATATGCTCATCTTCGATGTTAAGGATGACCGTATCCGGATTGCGGGCGATGAATTCGCCGACAAGGTTCTTTGCCATCAGCATGCCGATGGTGCGGCCGGGACAGCTGCGCTTGCCCTTGCCGAAGGGCATCACGTAGAGGTCCTTCTTGCTGCGGGTCTCCAGGAACCGCTCAGGCCGGTACTCGGCGCCGTACACCGCGTGAAGGGCATGAATGTTCGGCATGATCCGCGTTCCCTTCCTGAGGTGATAGGTGCCCCCGGGGCCCTGCAAATCAAAGTCCTTGATCACCTTGTTGTTGATGACGGAGCCGGGCGGATCGATGCGGATGGCCTCGTTGATGCACGCCTCGACGACCTCTTCCCTGTCCTCGCCCGCGCCGGTTCGGATTTCCTGCTTCCATCCACTGTTTTCCGGAAGCAGAAGGTACCAGAGCGTGGCCAGCGTCATTGACTGCACCGTGTCCAGTCCAGCGATCGAGACCGTCAGAAGATCGTCCCGGGTCACGTGCATCGGAATGCCGAGTTCCTCGTTCCCCTTCATCACGTCCCAGGAGACGCTGTCGCGGGCAGGCTCCTCCGTCAGCGAGACCGCGAGGTGATCCTGCAGTGCCTTGATGTTGAACTGCAGATACCGAGCCTCCCGCGTGACCGGCCATGTCGCGATCGGGAAATACACGCGGTTCCAGAACCGGTTCGAATAAAACCGCAGGCGCGTGAAGGTCTCGTTGAGCGCACGCATGAACGGAACCCGAAATTCACGGCCGGCCTCGTCCTTGTAGGGAACGACCGCGTCCATCGCAGCGCGTCCCCAGACGAACTCGCCCATCACCTCGCGAGTCCAGTCGGCAACCACCTGCTTCATGTCGAGGTTTGCATCGCCGGAAATACGGTCGCAGTACTCTTCGGCGAGCCGCCGCGAGACCCGGTCCATCCGCTCAATGTCGAACCCCTTGAGGATGTTCGCCTTGCGCTCGTGGAAAAATTTCGTCTGGATCGGCGTGAACGTCAGAGCCGCTGGCGACAGCTGTCCGAACGAGTAGAGCGCAGGCGTGTCGCGGTCGATCGTGACACCGAAGTTGGACGGGTTGATCAGCTTCTCCGTCGTTTCCTTATTGATTGCGTACAGCTGAATATCGAACCCGCGGATACTTCCGACGAAATCGGATTTCTTCTCCTCCGTATAGAGGTAGTCGCGGGTCTTGTTTCTGCCGATAAGATCTGTGACGTCGACCTCGGAGCCAATGAATGGATAGGTCGTCACGAACGAGACACCCTGCTTCTCGTAGTAGCGTCGCGCCAGAATACTTCTTGCCATTTTCACTGCAAAAGCCGCTATGGCCAAAGCTGCCAGGGCAAGCAAAACGTAAATTACAATCATGGCGCAGACCCTTCTTTCCGAGATAAAACAACTACATTTTGCGAAGCAGACCTTTTCTGACATGTCGTTTTGACTTCGGTTTCGACCGTAAATCCCGCTGTGTCATCGCGCGTGGCGGCCCCAGAGGGCCGGACCGCAGGGCGCCTTTCCTATGCGACCTCCCGGGCGCGCACACCCTCGGCGAGGTGGCGCGCAAGATCGAGTACACTGGATATCGTGGAGGGGCCGGCACGGCCGGCATCGTCGAGGGTGTGGGCGATCGCACCTACCAGTGCCGAGCCGACCACCACTGCGTCAGACACACAGGCGAGCTCACGTGCCTGCTCCGGGGTTTTGACGCCGAAGCCGACGGCGACCGGAACCGCCTTATGAGACTTGATCCGGGATATCCCGGCCGCAACCTGAGACGGATCGGGCGCCGCAGTTCCAGTCACGCCGGCAATTGAGACGTAGTAGACGAAGCCGGATGTGTTCGCGAGCACGGACGAAAGGCGCCGCGCATCGGTGGTCGGGGTGACAAATCGAGTGAATGAAAGACCCGCGTCCATGGCCGGCAGGCACAGCTCGGCGTCTTCCTCCGGCGGCAGGTCGACCACGATCAGCCCGTCCACCCCGGCCTCGATCGCATCGGCCAGGAACCGGTCGCGGCCGTAGGAGTAGATCGGGTTGTAGTAGCCCATCAGCACGATCGGCGTGTCGCTGTCGCTCTTCCGGAAGGCGCGGACCATGTCGAGGGTCTTCACGACGGTCTGGCCGGCCTTCAGCGCGCGCAGCGAGGCGGCCTGGATCGCCGGGCCGTCGGCCATGGGATCGGTGAACGGCATGCCGAGTTCGATCACGTCGGCGCCGGCGGCCGGCAGTCCGTCGAGAATGGCCTGGGAGGTCGCAAGGTCGGGATCGCCGGAGGTCACGAAGGTGACCAGGCCGGCGCGGCCTTCGGTCTCGAGGGCGGCGAAGCGGGCGTCAAGACGGGACATCGCTGGCTCGCGTTCCATTTTACGCCTCGGCCTCAAGGTGTGCCGCCACCGTGTTGACGTCCTTGTCGCCACGGCCGCAGAGATTCATAAGAATGATGGCGTCGCCGGGCATGGTCGGCGCCGTAAGCGCCACATGCGCAAGCGCATGTGCGGGCTCCAACGCAGGAAGTATTCCTTCCGTGCGGGCAAGTAATTGGAATGCCTCGACCGCTTGCCGATCGCCGATCGGGACGTAAGAGACGCGGCCGCTCTCCTTCAGCCAGGAGTGTTCCGGGCCGATGCCGGGATAGTCGAGGCCTGCGGAGATCGAATGGCCTTCCAGGATCTGACCGTCGTCGTCCTGGAGCAGGTAGGTCCGGTTGCCGTGCAGGACGCCCGGCCGGCCGGCGGCAATCGAGGCGCAGTGGCGGTCGCCGTCGAGCCCCTCCCCGCCGGCCTCGACGCCGGTGATGGCCACCTCCGGATCGTCCAGGAATGGGTGAAACAATCCTATTGCGTTCGACCCACCGCCGACGCAGGCGACGATCTGGTCCGGTAGCCGGCCTTCGGCTTCCAGGATCTGGGTCCGTGCCTCGGTGCCGATCACCGACTGGAAGTCGCGCACCAGCTCCGGATAGGGGTGCGGCCCCGCGGCGGTGCCGATGAGGTAATAGGTGTCGTCGACGTTGGCGACCCAGTCGCGCAGCGCCTCGTTCATGGCATCCTTGAGCGTGCCGGCGCCGGAGGTCACCGGGATGACCTCGGCACCGAGCAGCTTCATGCGGAACACGTTGGGCTTCTGCCGCTCAACATCTGTGGCGCCCATATAGACCACGCAGGGCAGGCCGAACCGGGCGCAGACGGTGGCCGTTGCCACACCGTGAGACCCCGCGCCGGTCTCCGCGATGATGCGGGTCTTGCCCATGCGGCGGGCGAGCAGGATCTGGCCGAGGCAGTTGTTGATCTTGTGGGAGCCGGTGTGGTTGAGCTCGTCGCGCTTGAAGTAGACCTTGGCGCCGCCGAGTTCCTCCGTCAGCCGCTCGGCGAAGTAGAGCGGCGAGGGTCGGCCGGTGTAGGTGGCGTTCAGGCCGGCAAGTTCGGCGGCAAAGTCCGGATCGTGCTTGGCGGCCCGGTAGGCCTCCTCCAGCTCCAGGATCAGCGGCATCAGCGTCTCTGCCACGAAGCGGCCACCGAAAATGCCGAAATGGCCGGTCGAGTCCGGTCCGGACCTGAACGTGTTAGGCTTCATCGGCACAGTCATTCGGGCAGACCTCCAGTGATGCTGCCCCGATTGGCCCACGCACTGACTGAACAAGTCAATTTTTTCGCCCTGAGGGAAAAGATCGGCAACCAATTGAAATTAAAAAACTAATTCAATCAAAGCGCGCAATTGCGGACTGCCACTTGTCACAAAAGTCCGGTCTAGCCGAGTGGACAGCGTTTCCGTCGCTGTTATCCTGCTCCGATGTCCGTGCCAGACCTTATCGAGGCGTCCGAGCAGCTGGGCTGGATACCCGGCCTGCATTCGCTCGACGTGGCACAGGCAGAACAAGCGATCGGCGCGCGATACCGGCCGCACAGGCTGAGAATGCCGCAGGGCGAGGCATCGCTCGACTTTCGGCATCATGCGATCGAATGGTCAGAGGCGTCGCTGAACCTGTTGCGCTACGGACCTGAGATCGAGATCGAGGCCAGCGTCTTCGAGACGTTCTACATGCTGGAGTTTCCCCTCTCCGGCGGTGTCGACGTGGCGTACGGGCGCGACCGCGTGTCCTCAGCGCCCGGACGCGGGCTCATTCTGTCGCCCGGCCCCTTTGTCCGCTCCAACTGGCAACGTGACACGACGCAGATCATGCTGCGGCTCGACCGCACCCTCGTGGAAAAGCTCTACCAGCGTTACACCGGGGCCCCGGTTCGTCGGACCCCGGTCTTCAAACCCGAGATCGCTCTAGACACTCCGGTCGGTCGCCGCCTGGAGCGGCTGTTTGGCCTTCTTGTCGCCGAGCAGATCGAAACCGGCACCGACACCCCGCTATCGCCGGTCCCGCTTATAGGCTTGGTCATCGAGACGCTTTTTGCCGATGTGCCGTGCGCCCTCGTGGAGCCAACGACCCTGGCCGCGTCCGGCCCTCTGCCCAGATACGTCCACCGCTTTCGAGAGCTCCTCGACGATCCAGCCTCACTCTGCCTCAGCATAGCCGCCCTCTGCGAAAGGCTGGACGTCTCCCAGCGCTCGCTCACCCTCGGCATGCGGCGTTTCACCGGCCTGTCGCCGTATGACTACCTGACGATGCGGCGCATGGAACACGCCCGGGAGCTTCTCGACTCCACCGAACTGCCGATCTCCACGATCGCTGCCCGTGTCGGCTATGCCCACCCCGGCCGGTTCGCCGCCATCTTCCGCAGCCATTGCGGCAGCAATCCTTCGCGGTTCGCTTCGAGAGTCATTTTCGATCGGGTGGACGCTCCTCGTCGATAGGATTGCTCAGTCGATTTCTCCCGCCGGACCTGCGGACAACACCTGAACTCCAGCAGCAATCGTTACTGACGACACCACGGACCTACCGGGCCGCGATACCAATTCGTTTTTGATTCAGGACCGTTCAGCTCGATTCCGGAATCTGTAGTCACGTTCCGGAATCGAAGTTCGCTCCGGCGATGTCCGTTCGTTGACAGTTTCAAGACATGTCCCTGCACTACGTAGGTGCGATGGCCGCAGCAACCCGCCTTGGTCGTGCAATCGCACCCATCGTCTTTCCATTGATCTTTCCAGAGGCGGAGAGGGATAGTTGGCAAGCCGCAGCATACTTGCGATCGACATCGGATCCTCAGCCTTGAAGGCCGTCCAGTTCGCGGAAGACGGCACAATGCTTGCCTCGTCGTCCGCCCAGATCTCGACAGCTGTGGGCGAGAACGGCATGCGCACGCAGTGCCCGGACGACTGGTGGGATGCGTTCTGCATGGCGGTCGCCCGGCTTCCGGAACGCGCCGACGCCGAAGCGATTGCTTTTGCAGGATCGATGCAGAACCTGATCGCACTTGCTGACGATGCTCGGCCCATTGCCCCGGCCATCCTCTATTCCGACCGCCGCCTCGCCGACGGGGAACTAGCCGAGCTCGAAGACCGGCTACCCAACGACTACGCGTCGCGCGTCGGAAATCGCCCCGATCCTGCACACACGATCCTGAAGCTGATGTGCCTCGAGCGCTTCATCCACAGGCAAACGCCGGCGCTCCGTTTCGCCTTTGGCGCAAAAGATGCCGTGACATTCCGCCTGACCGGCCGATCCGCCGTCGATCCGACCGTGGCATCCACCACCGGGCTCATGGATCTGACAAGCCGCACCTGGGATCCGGTGCTGCTCGACACTGCGGGTATCGATGAAACCAGACTGCCGGAGATCCTCCCGGCCGACGCTGTCCTCGGCCATCTTCCGCAAGGGATCGCGCACGACCTCGGCATCCGCGCTGACATTCCCGTCTTCAACGGAGCAGGCGATGCAGCGGCGGCCACCTGGGGCGCAGCCGCCCATGTGCCCGGCTGCGCATATGCGTATGTCGGCACGACCGGGTGGGTCGCCGCAACACTGCCGATGTCCGACGCGGCCGCGCCGCGAAGCGTTTACACCCTGGCTGATCCTATCGATTCACAGCGCGCCATCATCGTGTCGCCTTTCCTGACGGCCGGCTCGGCGATGGAATGGCTGGCGGAACTGACCGGCAGCGGCGTCGAAGAGCTCCTTGCGGCTGCGTCCTCCCTCGGAGACCAGAAGGCACTGCCTCTGTTCGTGCCTTATCTCTGCGGCGAGCGAGGGCCCTTCGAGGACCAGTACGTTCGCGCAGCCTTTCTGGGTCTCGACCGCGCACACGCCGCAGGAGCCATGGCTCAGTCCGTGATGGAGGGCATCGCCTGCGCCATTCGCCACAACATGGAAGCGGCCGGCCTGCCGCCCGCACCGCTCACCGTGATCGGAGGAGGGGCGCGATCGGCGCTGCAGAGGCAAATTCTGGCCGACATTCTTCAAAGCGAAATCGCGTTTCCGGATGCAAGCCAGGAAACGACGGCTCTGGGGATCTTTCGCATGATCGCGCCGAAACTGGGCTTATGCGGAAAGAGCACTCCCGTGAATTCGATCGTGCGGCCACGTCCGTCGCGTCATGCACACAGCGACCGACGGTTCGCCACCTATCTGGCCGCTTCCCAATTCGCGCGTGACCACGCGAGAGATCTGGTTTGACGCCCATACCCTGAAAACCGCCTGAAGGACTGGAGGCTGTTATGAAACGGATGTTGCTGGTGACCTTATCCATGCTCGCCGGAATGCAGGTTGCGCCTGCGCCTATGGCACAGGACATTTCCGTTTTGACGCCGTACCTGAGTTCCGTGGCGACCAATGAAATGGTGGAGACGTTCCAGGAGGATGCGGAAGCCAAGGGCTGGTCAGTCAATGTGGTCGATACCCGCGGGGACTTGCAGCAGCTTGCAAGCCGCGTCGAGGACGTCACCAATGCCGGGGTCGATGCGATCGTCCTCGTCAGCGTGAATCCCAATCAGATCGGTGATCAGATCGGGTCGGCCGCATCGGCGGGTATCCCTGTGTTCGCTCTCGACGGCGCCCTCGCCGAGGGGGTGACCGCCAACATCACGACCGACAATTTCGCGCTCGGCACGACCCTGTCCGAGTATCTGTTCGAGGCGATCGGCGGCGAAGGAAAAATCGTCAAGTTCTTCCACTCTGCCCATCCCGGCGTTCGTCAGCGTGAACTCGCGCTCGACGAGGCCCTCGAGGCCAATCCGAAGATCGAGGTGATCGCGGAACACTATGTTCAGGTTCCCGGCCCGATCGACAATGCCCGTCAGGCGATGGAGACCTTCCTGCGCCGGTATGGCGACGAGATTGACGGCGTCTGGGCAGCCTGGGACGAGCCCGCGATCGGCGCTCTCCTCGCACTCCAGAGCGACTTGCCCGACGCCGACATCATCATTGCAGGCATCGACGGCAACCCGCAGGCAATCGACCTGATCGAGCAGTGCACCAACCTGCGGGCTACGGTTCGGCAGGATTTCCCAGGAATCGCCAGCGCCGCCGCAGCGGAAGTCGGCACTGTCCTGAATGACGGCTCCCCGTCGGCCGAGGAAATCTTCGTCGACGCCAATATCGTCGATCGGGAAACGCTCAAGGCGGCCTGCGACTAGACAAACCCGACGAAACGAACCTCGGACTCCGCCCCTTCACCTGCTCCACCTCATCGGAATAGTGCGTGATGCTGGAAGTCGCTGATCTGTCAAAAAGGTTTGGAGGCGTTCAAGCTCTCGACGGCGTCTCGATGCACAGCGCGGCGGGGCGGGTCCACGCGCTCCTAGGAGAGAACGGAGCTGGCAAGTCCACGCTGCTCAAGTGCATCTCCGGCGTTCACCGCCCGGACAAGGGCCAGATGCAGCTCGCCGGTGTCGCCTACAGGCCGGCCGGCCCTCGCGAGGCCGAGGCGACGGGCCTGCGCTCCGTCCATCAGGAGCTGAACCTGGTGCCCGCTTTCACCGCCTGCGAGAACGCGTTCGTCGGCAAGCGTTATCCGAAGCGGTTCGGCCGGGTCGACTGGAAGACAATGCGGGCCCGGTTCGCCGCAGTGAGAGACGACTACGGGCTTGATCTCGACATCAATGTTCCTGTGGGCCGCCTGTCCATCGCCCAATGCCAGATCGCAGAGATCCTGCGGGCTCTGACGGACGACGCCAAGGTTCTCGTTCTGGACGAGCCGACGGCCTCGCTGAGCGAAGATGAAGCGACGTCGCTCTATGCCATCCTGCGGAGTCTCGCGGCACGCGGATGCGCAATCGTCGTCGTCTCGCACCGACTGGACGAAGTCTTCGAGGTGGCCGACGACTATACCGTGCTGCGCAACGGTCGATCGGTAGGGAGCGGTCTGATCGCTGACGCTACGCGCGACGGGATTGTCGCGCTCATGGCCGGCGAGGAGTTCAGGCACGAGCGCCACGTCGCCACGCAGACGGTCGGAGCGTCGGTTCTGGAACTCTCGGGCTTCAAGGCGGGTCCGCGGCGGCCACCGGTCGACCTCACTGTCCGCGCGAGCGAGATCGTAGGCGTCTACGGCGTAGTCGGCAGTGGCAGGTCAAGCCTTCTCAAGGCGATCTGGGGAGCCGGAGTCCGACCGAGCGGCACGCTCTCGCTCGCCGGTCGAACCCTGCCCCCACGGGGCATTTCCCATCGCATCCGCGCCGGCGCCGCCTATGTCTCGGAGGACCGGCGCAACACCGGCCTGATCATGCACCATTCGGTTCTCGACAACGCCGTCCTGCCGCGACTGGGCCTGTACCGTGCCGCCAAGCGGCTGCCGATGGTTTCCTGGCGCAAAGCCAAAAGCGGCGCCAGCACCATCCTGTCAGACCTGAATGTGAAGTACGGACGTTCGGCCGACCGCATCTCCACACTCTCCGGCGGCAACCAGCAAAAGATCATGATCGGCCGCTGGTTCGGCGCGCCCATCCGCCTCTTCCTCCTGGACGAGCCGACAAGAGGCGTCGACGTCCGATCCAAGGCGGAGATTCATAAGCTGTGCAACCGTCTGGCCTCGGAGGGAACCGCCATTGTGTTCGTTACCAGCGATCTGGAGGAGCTTTTGATGCTCGCCAGCCGGATCGTTGTCATGGCGGACGGTGCCATCACGCTTGAGGCACCCAACGCAGCGGTCAGCCGACAGTCGATCATCGACGCCACAGTTCAGGACAATGTCAATCGGTCGCCCCAGGAGCATGACAACCGATGAGCATTCCCGCGCGCTACGGCACCCTGATCGGCCTCTTCGCGATCATCGCGTTGTTCTCCGCGCTTTCCCCGGGCTCCTTCGCAAAGAGCTCGAACCTCATCAACATCACCCAGCAGATGTCGCTTCTGGCGATCGTCGCCCTGGGTGCCACCTACGTGATGGCGCTCGCAGAGTTCGACTTGTCGGTCGGCGCCGTAGTGTCGCTGTCCGGCATTATGGCGGCCAGCCTGTTCGCAGCGGAATGGGGCATCGTACCGGTCGTCCTTGTGACGCTGGTTGCCGGGTTCGCCGTCGGCGCCACGAGTGGACTCCTGATCGCGACCTACCAGATGCCCAGCTTCATCGTAACGCTGGCGATGGGCACAATCGTCGGCGGCATCACCTACTGGATCAGCGACGGCGCCACTCTGTTCGGTAACATTCCGACCGGCTTCCGCGATATCGGGCGGGGCGATGTCGCAGGCGTGCCGGTACTGACGCTCTGGGCCATCGGTGCGACGGTCTTCGCCTCGTTCGTGCTTGATCACACCGAACTCGGACGCCGTATCATGGCGATCGGCGGCAACCGGGAAGCAGCGCGCCTGACCGGAGTGCCCGTCATCCCGAACAGCGTCTGGGCCTTCGGGCTGTGCACCCTCTTTGCGGCAATTGCCGGGCTGCTGCTCACGGCCCGGTTGGGAAGCGCTCATCCGACGGGCGGAAACGGCTTTCTGCTTCAAGCCTATGCAGCAGTTTTCCTCGGGATGACGGCCTTCCGCGATGGACAGAGCAACGCACCAGGCACGCTTCTCGGCGCAGCGATCATTGCCGTTGTGGCAAATGGGCTGACTATTCTGGGCGTGCCCAATTTTCTACAGGATATCTTCACCGGCCTGATTATCATCGGCGCGGTTCTTGTGCGGAACCTCGGCGGGCGGACGGCGTGATATGGTGGCTGGACACGCCTACCAACGCCTTGCTGCGGAGCTGCATCGGGAATTCGTTCGCGGCTTGTGGCAGACGGGCGACCGTCTGCCATCGGAAACCGCCCTCGCTCGCGCTTACCGGGTCAGTCGCCGAACCGTCCGCCAGGCGCTGGAACTTCTGCAGCAGGAGGGAGTGATCTCCAAGGCCCAGGGTCGTTACACAATCTATCGGGAACGGGCCGTCAGCTGGCGCGCAGGAAAACCGCTGGACTTTCTCTCCGCTGCGCGCGAAGCGGGATACCGGCCTTCGACGCGACTGGTCTCTTCGACCCGACGCATCTCCACCCTCAGCGAGGCGAAAGCCCTTCAGCTGGACCTCGACGAGCGGGTCTTGGAAATCTGCCGGATCCGCCTATTGGAAGGCCATCCCGTTGCCTTTCAGGTTTCGCTTCTGCCGGATGCCTTCACCAGCCATTTGAAGGTGGATCAGTTGAAAAAGGCTTCGCTCTACGCGGTTTTGCGCACCGCTCTGCAGAACGATTTGTTCGTCGCCCGCGAACGGGTTTCGCTAATCAATGCCACGGCCCGGGAAGCGACGGCACTCGCGACGTACGAAGGAGCGCCTCTGCTGCGGCTTGAGCGTCTGGTGGTGGACGGCACCGGCCGGCCGGTAGAGTATTCGGATGCCGCACTTGAGGCCTCCTTTTTTCGCCTGCAGCACGAGTCCCCGGCCTGCTCACGTGACGTCTTTCCCTGAGCGCAAGAAACGGCAACCGAAGCTCGGAGCAAGTTCGATGCACTTGCGCCTCGCACCGCCACCGGATCTAACCGGCGATTGAGGCGTGCTGTCTCAGAATGTGCTGATGCTGTCGATCAACGCCCAGCGCCCGAGAGTGCCCAGGCAGGTCACCAAGTGGCCGAAAACGGACTGGCAGGTCATGGATACCGGCACCGTAAAGCCGCCATGCAATTGCGAGGAGGGCGCAAGAGGCTGACTCAGGTCAAACGCCGGCTTCAGCCGCTTGCGTTTCGACCTCCTCCTTGAACCTGGAGAAGAACTGTGCGGCCAGGCGGTTGGCCGTCGAGCTGATCAGCCGGCTTCCGAGCTGCGCGATTTTGCCGCCGACATCGGCTTTGGCCGTGTAGCGCAGGATGGTCGCCTCGCCATCTTCCTCCAGATCAACGTCGGCTCCGCCCTTCGCATAGCCCGCGACGCCGCCGCTCCCCTCGCCGGAGAGGACGAAATGGTCCGGCGCCCGGCTCTTGTCCAGCGTGACGACGCCCGAGAACTTCGCCTTCACCGGCCGACTTTCAGCGCCACCTTGGCGGTGAGCTCCGTATCGGAATGCTTGAACAGATCGTCGCAGCCGGGAATGCAGTCTTTGAGAATATCGGGATCGTTGAGCGCCGCATAAACCCGGTCACGCGGGGCTTCGATACGGACTTCGTCTTTCATTTCCATGATTGGGCTCCTCTCCTATCCACAGCACGGACCGCGGACCAGCATGGCCTGCACGGCCAGGTTCTGTTCTTGCGCGCGCTGCTCTGCGGTTCTGCTATCCGGCCGGGTGCGGAAGAGACGCGTGACTAAGCCGAGTGGGATCTTCATGACGGCTCCACCTGTATTGCCGCGTCGCGCAACGCGCGTCTGCGCGTCTGGACGATCTCGGACAGGATCGAGAGCGCGATTTCGTCCGGCGTGATCGCGCCGATATCCAGGCCGGCCGGCGCCTTCACCGCGGCCAGCCGGATCTCGTCAACGCCTTTGCAGCGCAGCTTGTCCGTTAGCGCCGCCGCCTTGGCCTTCGATCCGACGAAGGAGACATAGGCGCACGAGACGGAGACGGCGGCGCTCATCGCCGCCTCGTCGCCGCGGCCCTGCGTCGAGACGACCACGAACTTCCCGCGCGTATAGGCCGTCTCGACCATGAAGCCGTCGATGCGTGCGTCGGCCCGGTCAAAGGCAGCCTGCTCGGGCTCCGGGGCGCAGACCGTCACATGGAAGCCGAAACGCGGCGCGATGTCGGCGAGGGCCACGGCAACCGGGCTCGACCCGAGAATGACGATCCCAGGCGCCGGCAGAACGGGCTCGATGAAGACGTCCATCGTTCCCTTGCTGGGACACATGTTGCGGGCGAAGCGGATGCCCTCTTTTTCGGCGCCGGCGGTGACGCCGAGCCCCGTGAGCAGGTCCTCAGGCTGGACGGAAACGAAACGCGGCTTGCCGTCTTCCAGCGCCTCTCGCGCGGCCTTGAGCACGGCGCCACGCGCGCAGCCACCGCCGATCCAGCCCTCCATGATCGTCCCGTCGGCGCGGATGATCGCCTTCGCCCCGGCCTTTGCGGCGGTTGCCGCGACGGTGCGCACGACGGTCGCCAGGGCGAAGGACTCGCCGGCATTGGTCAGGTCGGCCGCCTGTTTGAGAATGTCCGGTTTCTGTCCCATCGTCACCACGCTCACAAGCGGTTCAGCCAGGGTTCGAGTGCCACAAGGTCGTCCAGCGTGTTCGCCGCGGCGAAATGGTCGAGATGCGGCAGGGCTGCTGCCATGCCGCGCGCCACCGGCTCGTAGCCGTCCCAACCCCTCAGCGGATTGAGCCAGACGATACGGGCTCCGCGCCGCCTCAGCCGCGCGAGCTCCTGCGCCAGGATCTCCGGCGGATCGGTGTCGTAACCGTCCGAAAGGATGATCACCACGCTGCGCCCGTTGACCGACTGCGCCGCATGCTGCGCGTTGAACTGCTTCAGGTTGGCGCCGATTTTCGTGCCGCCACCGAAACCCTGCGCCATGATAGACAGCCGGTTCACCGCCCGCATCGTGTCGCTGTCCCTGAGCGCGTCGGATATGCGCACGAGCTGCGTGTGGAAGAGATAGGCGTCGGTGCGATGATCGGCCGACACCAGCCCTTTCAGGAAGGCGAGAAAGACCCGCGCATAGACCGTCATCGAACCGGAGACATCCAGAAGCGCCACGATATTGACCGGCCGATCGGGCCGGGCCTTGCGGAAAAGCTCGATCGGTTCGCCGCCGCGCTGGACGCTTCTGCGCAGGATCTTGCGCATGTCCAGAGCCTCACCGCGCGACGCGGCCTTGAACCGGCGCGAGCGCCGGTCGCGCATGCTGCGTGCGATCGCTTCGGCCACGCGCTCCGCCCGCTGCAGGTCCTCCGGCGTCATCAGCTTGCGCAGGTCCGTCTTCTCGATGGAGCGCGTCGTCGAGGCTACGAGCCGCCCGGTGCCCGTGCCGGTCGATGCCGCCTCGGTGTCGTCGTCCGGCGTGTCCGCCTCGCCCTCCTCGTCGCTGGCGCCGGAGGCCATGCGGTAGGTCCGGCCGCTGTCGGCCGAGGCATTGCGGCTGGAATGCGTGGCGGCGGTGCCGTCGCGTTTGCGCCCGCGGTTCAGCCAATAGGCATCGAAGAGATCGTCAAACCTGCCATTGGCGTCGGCATCACCGGTGCACACCGCTTTGAGCGCCAGCCGCACGTCCGCCATGCGGCTTGCATCCACCACGCCAAGCGCCGCGAGCGCGGTCTCCGTTTCGGGAAGTCCGGCGGGGATGCCGTTCATGCGCAGATGCGCCGCGAAACCGGAGAGGCGCTCCGCTGGCCCTGTCGCGCGTTGCGGGAACCGGGTGACCTGCATCACGCCGCCCTTCCGACGAGGCGCTGCTGCACTTCCTTCGGGACCGCTGCACGGTCGCGCTCGGTCTTCAGGAGACAGACGAGCGTCGCCTGCGTCTGTTCGGGATCGTCGGCGAGATCGTTGACGCCGAGGCCGCCGAGCGCCGCCGCCCAGTCGAGCATCTCGGCAATGCCGGGTTTCTTCTCCAGCTCTTCCTTGCGAAGCGCCTGCACGAAACCGACGATCTGCTCGGCGAGCCGAGCTTCGAGTTCGGGGGCGCGCGCCTGCAGGATCGCCATCTCCGTGCGCCGGTCCGGATAGTCGACGAAACTGTAGAGGCAGCGGCGGCGCAAGGCGTCCGACAGGTCGCGTGCGCCATTGGCGGTCAGGACGACATGCGGTCGCGACCGAGCGGGGACAGTCCCGAGCTCGGGAATGGTGATCTGGAAATCGGACAGGACCTCCAGAAGATAGGCCTCGAATTCCTCGTCCGCCCGGTCGATCTCATCAATCAGCAGGACCGCGGGCGTCTCCTGCCGGATCGCCTCGAGAAGCGGCCGTTGCAAGAGGAACTTCTCGGAGAAGACGTGATCCTCGATCTCGGTCGACGGCTTCTGCTCTTCCGCCGCAGCCCGTATCGCAAGAAGCTGGCGCTGGTAGTTCCACTCGTAGATGGCGTGCGAAGCGTCGAGCCCCTCGTAACACTGCAGCCGGATCAGCTTCGTGGACTGCAGCTCCGACAGCGACTTGGCGACCTGCGTCTTGCCGACGCCGGCCGGCCCCTCGAGCAGCAGCGGCTTTCCGAGGGTCACAGCCAGGAAAAGCGCCATCGCGAGATCATCGGACGCGACATAGCCGGTATCGGCGAGGTCGGCCTGCAACTGTTGCCAGGACGTTTGGTGCCGGGACATTGTTCAAGCTCCGGAGACATCCGGGCCGGGGGCCCGGATGTCGTCTGGTTGTTCGCCGCGATCAGCCGTGCAGCCCGAGATCATGGGCGATCTTCCAGATGCGCCAATGATCGTGAGGCATGTGTGCCTGAACGAGGCCGAACGGCCGGAACGCGTCATGCACCGCGTTGGAGAAGGCCGGTACGCCGCCGACATTTGGGCTCTCGCCGACACCCTTGGCGCCGATCGGATGGTGCGGGCTCGGCGTCACCGTATGATCGGTCGTGTAATGCGGCGTCTCCCACGCGGTCGGGATGAAGAAGTCCATCAGCGTGCCGGTCTTCACGTTGCCGATCTCGTCGTAGGCAATCTCCTGACCCATCGCGATCGCCAACGCTTCCGTCACGCCGCCATGCACCTGCCCCTCGATGATCATCGGGTTGATGCGCGTGCCGCAATCGTCCAGCGCGTAGAACTGCCGGATGCTCCACTCGCCCGTATCGGCGTCGATCTCCATGACGCAGATATAGGCGCCGAAGGGATAGGTCATGTTCGGCGGATCGTAGTAGCTGACCGCCTCGAGACCGGGTTCGACGCCGGGGATCGCCTGATTGTAGGACGCGAAGGCGATTTCCTTCATCGTCTTGAACCGTTCCGGCGCGCCCTTCACCACGAACCGGTCGACGTCCCATTCGACGTCGTCGTCGTGGACTTCCAGCAGGTAGGCCGCGATCATCTGCGCCTTGGCGCGGATCTTGCGGCCGGCCATCGCGGTCGCCGCACCGGCAACGGGCGTCGACCGCGAGCCGTAGGTGCCGAGACCGTAAGGCGCTGTGTCGGTATCGCCTTCCTCAATGGTGATGTCGTCGGCCGGAATGCCGGTCTCGGAGGCAAGGATCTGCGCGAAGGTGGTGGCATGTCCCTGGCCCTGGCTGATCGTGCCGAGCCGCGCGATCGCCGAACCCGTCGGGTGGATGCGGATCTCGCAGCTATCGAACATGCCGAGGCCGAGAATGTCGCAGTTCTTGACCGGGCCGGCGCCAACGATCTCGGTGAAGAACGTCAGCCCGATGCCGAGAAGCTTGCGGGTCTCGCCGCGCTTGAAGGCTTCGACCCGTTCGGCCTGCTCCTTGCGCAGATCGTCGTATCCGACGGCCTTCAGCGCCTTGTCCCAGGCCGGCTGATAGTTGCCGGAGTCATACTCCCAGCCAAGCGCCGACCGGTAGGGGAACTGGTCGGCCTTAATGAAGTTCTTTGCCCTGAGTTCCGCGGCATCCATGCCGAGCTTGATGGCGAGAACCTCGATCATCCGCTCGATGAAATAGGCCGCCTCCGTTACCCGGAACGAGCAACGATAGGCCACGCCGCCGGGCGCCTTGTTCGTGTAGACGCCGTCGACCGCGAGATAGGCCGTCGGGATGTCGTAGGACCCGGTGCAGATGTTGAAGAAGCCGGCCGGGAACTTGGTCGGATCGGCGCAGGCGTCGAACGCGCCGTGATCCGCCGTCACGTGGCACCACAGGCCGGTGATCTTGCCGTCCTTCGTGGCGGCGATCTTGCCCTGCATCCAGTAGTCGCGGGCAAAGGCCGTCGCCATCAGATTGTCCATCCGGTCCTCGACCCATTTCACCGGGACGCCGGTGACGATCGACGCGACGATCGAGCAGATGTAGCCCGGATAGACGCCGACCTTGTTGCCGAACCCGCCGCCGATATCCGGCGAGATGATGCGAATGTTGTGCTCGGCGATGCCGGAGATGAGCGAGGCGACAGTGCGCACGGCATGTGGCGCCTGGAAGGTGCCATGCACCGTCAGCTTGCCGTTGACCTTGTCCATCGAGGCGACGCAGCCGCAGGTCTCGAGCGGGCACGGATGGGTCCGGTGGTAGTAGATCATCTCCTCGGCGACGACGTCAGCCGAACCGATGACGGTATCGGTCGCTTCCTTGTCGCCCTGCTCCCAGGTGAAGATATGGTTATGGTGCCGGCGCGGCCCGTGCGCACCTTCCATGTTGCCGTCGAGGTCCTCGCGCAGCACCGGTGCGTCGTCGGCCTGGGCCTTGAACGGATCGGTGACGACGGGAAGCTCCTCGTAGTCGACCTCGATAAGCTCGACCGCATCGGCCGCGATATAGCGGTCCTCGGCAACGACGAAGGCCACTTCCTGCCCCTGGAACAGAACCTTGCCGTCGGCCAGGACCATCTGCTTGTCGCCGGCGAGCGTCGGCATCCAGTGCAGGCCCAGCGGCGCGAGGTCTTCGGCCGTCAATACCGCGACGACCCCGGGCAGCGCCTTGGCGGCCTCCGCGTCGATCGACTTGATGCGCGCGTGGGCATAGGGGCTGCGCACGAAATCGCCAAACAGCATGCCCGGCAGTTTCAGGTCGTCGACGTAGTTTCCCTTGCCTTGTGTGAACCGGGCATCCTCGACGCGCTTGCGTTCCGAGCCGAGCCCCTTGAGAGCGGCGGCGCGTTCGGCTGTGGGAGGGCTCATCTCGTTCATTGTGCGGCCTCCTTGACGGCGTTGAGTTCAGCGGCGGAGGCAAGCACCGCCTTGACGATGTTCTGGTAGCCGGTGCAGCGGCACAGGTTGCCGGACATGCCGAAGCGCACGTCCTCCTCGCTCGGGTCGGGGTTTTCCTGCAGCAGGCGATAGGCGCGGGTGATCATGCCCGGCGTGCAGAAGCCGCACTGCAGCCCGTGATGCTCCTTGAACATCTGCTGCAGCACATGCAGGCCATCGGGCGTGCCGAGTCCCTCGATCGTGGTCACGTCGGCGCCGTTCGCCTGCGCCGCGAAGACAGTGCAGGACTTGACCGATTTGCCGTCCATATCGACCGTGCAGGCGCCGCAATGCGACGTCTCGCATCCGATGTGCGGACCGGTTACGCCCAGTTTCTCGCGCAACACGTGAATCAGCAGTTCGCGCGGCTCGACAAGCAGTTCCTCCTGCTTGCCGTTGACCGTCACCTTGAAGTGCATCTTGTCCATTGGTGTTTCCTCCCCTCAGGCGCGCGACGCGGCGCGCTCGATCGCCCGGCGCAGCATGATCCCGGCGACATGTCTCTTGAACTCCACGGGCCCGCGATTGTCGGCCTGCGGATCGATGGCCTCCTGCATGGCAGCGACCGCCGCATCGAGCGCCGACGCGTCGAGGGTCGACCCGATCAGCGCATCGATGGCACCCTGGCAGTAGACGGGAACGTCGGAGAGGTTGGTCATCGCAACAGAGGCGGCGGAGCAGGAGCTGCCGTCCTTCTCTATGAGGACCGCCGCCGCCGCAGTGGCGTAGTCGCCGATCTTGCGCTTCTGCTTTTCGTAGGCGTAACCGCCCTGCGTCGCCGGGAACCGGATGGCGACGAGCAGTTCGTCATCCTCGCGGGCGGTGAAGTAGGCCGCCTCGTAGAATTCACGCGCCGCGACGTCGCGGGTGCCGTTGGGGCCCGTCAGCACAAAGGTCGCGTCGAGGCACTGCATCAGAGCCGGCATGTCGTTGCCGGGATCGCCATTCGCGACATTGCCACCGATCGTGCCGACATAGCGCACCTGTGGATCGGCGATCTGCAGCGACGCTTCGCGAATGATGGGAGCCGCCTGGGCGAGTGGCTCGCTCGCGATCAGTTCATGCTGAGTGACCATCGCACCGATGGTGACCGTGCTGCTGTCGACGGTGATGCCTTTCAGGTCGCCTATGGCCTGAAGATCGACCACATGAGCCAGGTCGGCCATGCGCAGCTTCATCATCGGAATGAGGCTGTGGCCCCCCGCCACCGCCCGTGCTTCGTCGCCATACTTGGCGAGAATGGCAACCGCGTCATCGACGGACTCCGGCCGATGATAGTGGAAATTGCCAGGTATCATTTTTTTCCTCCCGTCGCGGAGACAGCCGGCCCCACCCAGCGTCCCGCACGGGGAACGTTACGAGGCTCCCATGGCCATGCGAGGTCAAAGCCATCGCGAGCGCAGCGCATTTCACGAAGTGCGATTTATCCGCACGAAATGCGAAATCGGGGAGATTTGACCTGTGGCGCTACAGGCCGAGCGCTTCGCGGACGCCGGCGACATGGCCGCGGCTCACGGGCGCGAACTTGAGCGATTGGACGCCGTCGAAATGGCAGGAGCCGTTGTCCTTGTGGCGCTCGAACGCGGTCACGTGCTGCAGGTTGACGAGATAGCTTCGATGCGTTCGCAGAAAAAGCATCTGTGGCAGCCGTCTTTCCGCTTCCGAGATCGACCACGGGCAGAACAGCATCTCGTCGCGGGTGTAGAGCACGGTGTAGTGCCCCTCGGCGCGCAGCGCGATCACCCGCTCGGCGGGAATGAAGCAGGTTCGCTTGTCCCGCTCATAGGGGATACGCGGCGCTTCCACATGCGGCACGAAGGTGGCAGCCAGGCTCTCTTCCGGGCGAGGGGCGTCTCCACCCGCAGCGGCCCCGGC
This sequence comes from Amorphus orientalis, assembly GCF_030814015.1. Classification (NCBI taxonomy): domain Bacteria; kingdom Pseudomonadati; phylum Pseudomonadota; class Alphaproteobacteria; order Hyphomicrobiales; family Amorphaceae; genus Amorphus; species Amorphus orientalis. The sequence continues at coordinate 1,477,223 of NZ_JAUSUL010000001.1, read as the reverse complement.
CAGAGCCGCGGTTGGCGCGCCCGCGGTGACCGGCTTGCTGAAACCGTTGAACACGTAACTGGTGGAGGCGAGGAGAAACGTCCCACAGATCACGAACGCCGAGAGCATCACGAGCAGCGCCAGCGTGCCGTTCTCGATCTGCGGCATCGTTCCGACGAGCGATCCCGATATCTGGAACGACGTCCACGCGATGGCGACGAAATGCACCACCACCACGGATGCACCGAAGATGACCGTCGACGCGAGGATATGGGCCGTGTTCCGCCTGGCGTAAGCAAGCCCAATGGCCAAGATCCCCATCAGGGTCGCCACGGCGATCGACAGGACGATGCCGACCGGCTCATAAAGGGTCAGGCAGCCGCGCAGGGCCGACATGCCGACATAGTGCATCACCACGATGCCGTTGCCGAGAATGGCGCCGGCAACGACCTGGTTGATCCAGGTCCGCGACGCAAAATGCAGGATCAACAATGCCGTCCCGGCCATCAGGATCGCGATAAGCGCGGAGCCGAGCGTGTAGATCACGTCGTAATCGATCGGCAACGGGAACCGCATCGCCAGAATCGCGACGAAATGCATCGACCAGATGCCGCCGCCAAGGGCGAGCGCGGCCATGACGATCCGGATCTTGCGCAGCCCCTCGGGCAGCGCCGAAATGCCTTTGGTGAGCGTCAGCCCCGTGAACGAGGCCATCATCGAGACGAGCACCGATGCCGCCACCAGCAGGTAATCGTAAGCAGGGGTAATCATCGCGGTGCGGGACGGCTCCTCCAACCCGGATCCCAGACCCACAACTTTAGCCCTGCGATCCGACGGAGTCACCTCCGGAAGTGCTGAGTCCTGGCGGGTGGTTCATGAATACTGGATCGGCGGAGCGCGATCAGGCTGACACATGAAGCGCAATACGATCGAACCCATTTCGCACGCGCCGCCTGAACACAATCGAGGGCGATCTGCCAAGCCACATGAAGTCTGACCCTATCTGCCACAATAAAAAAGTATGAGTCAGTGAAGCGCTTTCTCTTAAGGAAAGGTCGTGCACAACAAGGCCATCCTCAGGCGGACACTGCTTGCGACGGAACCGACGCAGGACGAAGGCCCGCTTCCAAGGCGGCTAACTGGGCCGGCGAATGACCGCGATGGGCGCAAAGCGGCCGCTACCGTCCTTCGCTACCACTTCCAAAACGTAGCCCCTCAGCCCAAGGTCTTTACCTCTCCCGCCCCCTGTCTCTGATCTCCCTCTCTCTCAGTTGCTCCCGCCCCCGTTCGCCGGTTACCTCGAGCGCTAATGTCGCTCCGCGGTTATTCTGCCGCGCCATCTGATGCGCGAGGTCGGTGAGGTTCTTAGCCTGGTCGCGGGCGACGAAGACACGGGTTTCGTTGCGCGAGCGGGTCATGGCGACGTAGGAGGCGGCGTCGCGCCAGTGGCGGGTGTGGAGCAGATAGACCTGGTCGAGGGTCTTACCCTGTCCACGATAGATCGTGCCGGCATAGCCCAGGTCGAGATTGGTGAAGGCGGTGGTATCGACATCGATGCGGCGGCCGCGATCGGATCGCACCGTGAGGACGTCGCCGCGGATGGCCTCGACGGTGCCGAGCGCGCCGGCATGGATCCCTCGTGGTTTGTCGGTCCCGCGGAAGGCGATGCGATCGCCGACACCGACGTGCAGGGTTCCGCGCTCGGTCTCCAGTGTGATCAGGTCGGTCACCCGGTCCCGTTCGATCTCGATGGCCTGGAGAGCATCGTTGAGACGCCGCACCTCCTCGTTGGTGTAGGCGAACACGAAGCGTTTGCCGCGCGCTTCGGCGGTGTCGGCCGCCCACCGATCGATCAGGTGTTGCCGAGCAGTCTCTAGGGTCGCGGACCAATCGATCAGGTCATGGTCCTGATAGGCGGCGAGCGCTTCCGCGAACCGTCCCTCGGCAAAGTCGCGAGCCGCCTCTCGCGCCCAATCGCGTGTCTGGCGGCGAACGGTGGTGAGTGTGGTGCTGCCGATGGCATCCCGGATGACGGAGAACATCCCGCCCCGCTCGATCGAGGCGAGCTGGCGATCGTCGCCGACCAGAAGCAGCTTGGCGCCCGCCTCCTCGGCAAGGGCGGTCATCCGATCGAGCCGCTCCGTATCCAGCATGGCGGCCTCGTCCACGATCAGAAGCGACCGGCGCGGCACGTGGGCCGCGTCGTGGTCCGGCGCATGCTCCCGGTACCAGAGCAGGGAGTGAACGGTGGTAGCCCGGCCGAAGCCGCTGTCACGCAGGTCCTGAGCAACGGCATTGGTCGGCGCGAGCCCGATCACGGTGTGTCCGTCTCGCTCGGCTGCCGACCGGATGGCGTTCAAGGTGTGGCTCTTGCCGGTCCCGGCCCGACCTTCAATGATCTTGAGCGACCCCGCATCGAGGGCATGGCGCAGTGCGTCAGCCTGCTCCGGATCGAGGGTGCGCTCGCGGATAGCGGTACCAATAAAGCGTGGATCGACCGCATGGCGATCGCTTGCGGCAAGCCGCGTCGCCCGCGCCAGGAGACGGCGCTCCTGATCCCGCACGGCCTGTGTGGTGATCCCGAGGACGCTGTCGCTTTCCGGCTCCCTCAGTTGCAGGATGTCCTTCTGCGTGCAGAGCGCCTCGAGCGCCTGCTCGGGATCGGCGTGTCCGGCCTCGCCCAGCGCGCTCTCCAGCTCATGGACATGGACGTAAGGACGGGTGACCAGCAGTCCCTCCAGCACGTCGCGAGGGTCTCTGACAGCCGCCCGCGCCGCCTCGGCGTGCTGGCTGCGGTCCAGGTCGGCCATCCGGCTTGCCCGAACATCGGTGGCGTTCGGCAACTCTCCGATCGTTCCCAGCCGCTCAGCGACGTCACGGGCCCGTGCTCCCTCAATCCGCCGGGGCAGGCTGTGGATCACGCCGGCCGCATCCACCGCGACGAAGCTCCGGCGGTTGCCTCGGGCCAGCACATATCCAGAAGCCTCAAGTGCAGCCGCAAACTCGGCTCCGGTCTCCGTCTCCCGCCAACACCGGGTGAGATCGTGCTTCACCCGGACGGGATCGCTCCCGGTGCGCTCCTTCAGCTGCATCTCCGCGTGAGACGGCGTGCGCTCGGGACGAAGCTGCCCGTCCCGCTCGACATGCACACCCTGGACGCGTGCATGACCGAGTGTGCGCTCCAGCTCCCGGGCGACGATCTCGTGCTTGCGATAGGTGTGGCTGTCGGCGATCGCCGTCATCCGGGCGAGATCGATCCGGCTCCACACGATGTGGACGTGTTCGCGTCCCAGCTTCTCGTGCATGACCACCGCCCTGGCCTGACCGGTCAGGCCCAGCTCGGCCTCAAGCCGGTCGATCGCCAGATCCCAGCCGTCACCGTCCAGCCGCTCGTGGACCGGCACATTGATCGAGGCGTGATAGAGCGACCGCTTGCAGCGGGTACCGACGGCAACCGCCTCGAACTCGCGCAGCGCGCCCAACAGGTCGGTGGCGACCGTGCCCCGGAGCTCGAGCACCTCCATCCGCTCGTTGGTGTCGGTGCGCAGCAGATGGGCGGCAAGTTCCTTGGCACCGGAGCGGGAGCGTCCCTTGATGACCATGGCCCCTCACCCGGGATCGCGACCGAGCGCGACCATGAGAGCCGTGCGGATCTCTTCCAGCTCATCTTGAATCTCCGCCAGCCGCATCGGGTCCAGCGTCGCCACCTGCCCCCGGTTCACGGCGCGGGCAAGCTGATTGACGTTGCTGCCGAGCTTGCCGACGTGCCCAAGAAGCTGAGCCAACTCGACGCGGCTTGCCGGCGGCCGCGGCACCTGCCGCGGCAAAGGTCCGTCCAGAACCGTCTGGCGGACATAGCTGGCCGGCGTCAGGCCGGCCCGATCGGCCCGCTCGCGAACTTCGGCAAGTTCCTCAGCCGCCAGTCTCACCTGGAGCAAGCGGCCGCGTTTGCGGGTCTCGGATCCACGCCCCATGCGTGGCCTCCTCCTTCGACATGACGGGGAATGGAGGCAAGGCCCTGCAGCGTGGCACACGCCCCGAGCACCGGCTGCCTCCGAACCCCAGTGTTCCCGGCGAACCGACACAGGCCAAGCCAAATTGCTCAACAATCAAGGGGAATCGTCATCGCCGATCCGGCCGATGGCACAGCGGGTGACGGCACCATAGTGCCCGACCACAGTCCGGGGGATGCAACGGGGATCTCTCCCCTTGCCAAGACAGGCCCTCTTCGGGCCGTCCGCGCGGTATGACCGCGCATGGCTTGCCATCACCTCAACTGCCCTTCCCGAACCCCAGTCTCCGACATTGACCCGGACGGTCGCCGGGTTACCATCCAAGGCTTACCGGAGGCACCCAGCATGGCCGAGAAGCACACCCGCTACCGCGAGCGCCGCAAACAGGCCGGCTGGAAGCGCGTTGAACTTATGGTTCCGGAAGAGGCCGTGCCCTGGCTACAGGCCTATGCCCGAGCCCTCCGGGACGCCTCGGCCCTCAACCTTCCCCTGCCCGGTTTCGACGGGATGATGGCCCAGCGGGAAGCGCCATCGGGAAATGCGACCTCAGCGCCGGCCCAGGAAATGGAGCCCACCGAGCAGCCAGCCCCACGCTCGTCCAGCCGAACGCAGCGTCCGGCTGCCCGTCCCCAGACGTCCGTGGCTGATCAATCAGCAAACACCGACGGTCGGCACACGCCGGACCAGGCGAAACCGAAGCGCCCGGACTTCAGCGGCGGGTTGTTTGGAAGCGAGTAGCCCCAGGCGGTGACTTCGTTGTTCGGGGAATGCGCAGAAAGGTAGATGCGACACCCGATTGAACTGCCCTGGTCCCAGGCACGGGGGCGCCCTCCGCTCTTCCGGCGTTTGGTTTTTCGCAAAACGCGTAACGACTGCGGAACCACCCCACCGCACTATCCTTGAGAGCTCAAAGTCCCGGGTTTCCTGCTCCTCTGCGACAAAATAGACGCGCCACCACGCTCTGTTCGTTTGGTTTTTCGCAAACCGAAGCCCTTCAGCAATTGCTAAATTTCTCAAAGACTTGGCGCGCCTTTCCCGCAACTTCATGACTGCAGCTTGCTCCCTGTCTTCGTAGCCGCTTTTAGGGATGAGCAAAGAAGACCCGTTGATATTCGGCGACTGAAGCCTCGCCCTCTCTGCGTCTCTCCGACAGGCCGAATATTTCGCTTTTCGCAGATCAATCATTTAGGATTAAGCACTGATTTACCGATGAAATCAAAAAAATCAATATAAAATCATTATTATTCTGATTTTTTCTGCATCATTTTCCCATCTCCGAAGTAAGGGAGACCACCATGCAATTCTTTTCAAAACAGCCACGGACCGTCGTGGAATATCGCGACGAGCCCCTACTCGAAGTTCGGCCAAACAAGTTCGAATACCGATTGCCCGATCGACGGAGCGTCACGCGCTTCGATATGTACTGCGGAAACTATTACATCACCACACATGCCATTTTCATCTCGAGAGGAGGCGTCTTTGTTGGAAATTTGCTGAGCGAAGTCTGCGACCACTTCGGCATAAGCGGCCACCCGTTCGTCAATGGCATCGTCCGACCAGGCGTCTTCCTCATTGCCCCGGTCGGTTACTCAGGCGCGATGATCTACAAATACGGGTCCATTTGGGAGCAAGAAGGGCGCAACATCTACGACAGGACCATTTCCCCGGAAGAGGCAAAAAGACTTTTCAAGCGAACCCTGCCTGCCTCCATTCTGGAATTACCTGCTCTCTCAGAAGAGAAGATAGATCTCGAGCAATGGTGGCTGGAGGACGAAGATTAGAACTGCCGCGAGCGTAGATCCAATATTTCAATGCTGAGGACCTGTAATGCGACAGTGCATTATCGTTGGAAATGATCGTGGCGGCGTCGGCAAGGACCTCGTTAGTGAGCTGCTCTGGAGATCGGCCCAAGAGCTCGATCCGTCAGCCCGCTTAATCGAGGTCGAAACCGCCCCGCGGCTGAGCCGCATCATTGATGCGGCAGAGTGGATCGAAGTCCAGCACGCCTCTCACGAGGAGATCTATCACAATCCGGATGTGGTTTTTTCCGCAATGGATGCCCTCGGCGAACGCGTTCTTGCTGGACCGCCGACAGTCTGCTGCCTCGGGGCAAACCTGACATCAGCGTTGCTCAAATGGGGTGAATCGACCGGAGCTGCCTATTTGGGGGCCGGTGAGAACCTGCTCTGGGTGGTGCCTTTGACTATGAACCGCGCTTCGCTTGCCTCTGGTCTGCAGGCGCTATGGAGCATGGGTCAGCTTTTCCCGCGGGCGAGGCGTTTGGCGGTCCTCAACGAGGCGGTCGCTCAGTTCCCCGCTGGAGATCAGAACATCGCCAGGCGGCTGCGCGAAGCCCGGGGTGAGTGGGGTGAGATTGAGACCGTAAGACTCGGCCGGATGTCCGCCCCGGCCTGGGGATACATGCAGAACATCGGAAGCCTGCAGCGGATTTCGGAATTGAGCTACAAGGACCTTGTCAACATCGGGCTACCTGTTGGCGTGTCGACCCGATCGCTGGCTCTGTTCGATCAGTGGCTGTCTGAGGCGGAGAGCCAGATGGCGGCGGTCTTGTCGCATGAGGAGGTCTCCTCATGAGCCGCGGCAGCCATGAGCGCGAGTGGCGAAAATGGAGCGCCTCTGTGCTGCGGGCTCTTCTTGCGCTCCCGACAGGCGAACGGGTGGAGGCACTGATTTCGGACCCGCGGATGCCGGATATCTGCCCAGCCGACCGAAGAGAGTTGCTGCGCTCGCTGCTTCCCGCTCGCACAGCAGCCGGACGGAAACATCACCGCAAAGTGCTGCCCTTTGAGCCAGGTATACAGCCGATCAGTCTGGCGAAGCTTAACCAAGCAACCTTTCGGAAGGCCTTGCTCGATTCAATCGGTGCTTGGCTCGCGAGCATTCTGGTGACGGCGGCATTCCTCCTGGCGAGGGGGTTATGATGGCGAACCTCTCTTATGCCGATAGGTGCCTGGTCTCCGCCCTGGCTGGCGTGGTCGCCCTGGCTCTGTATGCGAGCGCAGCGTGGTTCACGCTCACGCTCACGGTCATTGTGGTTCCGCCTTCTGAGGCGCACATTCAACATGGCCACTTCGGCAGCGTCTCGGCTTACACATATGGTGCCGTGTTCGATCGACTGATCAGCTATCGGCCGTGGCTTGAGGCGCTTCTCCCCGTCCCGCACCCGACGGTTTCCGCGTACTGGGCCCAGACGAGCCAGGGCGCATCCGGGCTTCTGAGTATTTTACTTGCTGCCGTAATTGTTGGCGGCTGTTCGGCGGGGGTCTTTGCGTGGCGCGTCGCGCAGCTCATTCCCGGCCGCCCGCGGTACCGCATCGTCAAAGGCAGAACGTTCGCCGAGGGCCAGGCCGCGACAGCGCGGCTGAAAGCCGAACTACGCCCCGGCCGTCGTCCGGCTCCGTTGGAGATCGCGCCGAAGGTATATCAGGGCGCCCATCCAGAAGAGGGCGGCATCGGGATAGTTGGAAGCCAAGCAAGCGGCAAGACAATCATCGTTCGACGACTAATTAGACAGCTTCATGATCGGGGTGATCGACTGATAATTCTCGATGAAAAAGGCGTGTTTACGGAGCAGTTTCCGGGCGACGCAGTCTTGCTCTCACCCGGCGACGCCCGTAGTTGGGCATGGGATGTCGCGCGCGACATCGACAGTGGCGACCTGGCCGACGCTCTCGCACATAGCCTGATCCCTGACTCCAAGGAACCCATCTGGAGCGAAGGGGCTCGTCTCGTGCTCGCCGGCGTCGTACGGGCTCTTCAGGCTAAGAAGCCCGGCGCTTGGTCCTGGGGCGATATCGCAGAAACGCTTCTGCTGCCCACCAAAGATCTGACCAGTCTCCTGGAGCGACACTACCCAGTCGCAGCCCGACTTCTGCAGGGAAAAACGGCGGACGGAAGCGATAGTCCGACATCGAACAGCTTCACGGTCAGTACGCTCGCGCCGGTGTTTCAGCTGCTGTCAGGGCTGATCGACGCTTGGGAGGGCACGCCTCCAGAATATCGGCTCTCGCTCAGAGAGTGGCTCGATGGCCGCTCGAATACGCCGAAGACGCTCATCCTGCAGCGCCACGCAGACAAGCCTGACTTCTCAGAGCGGTGGCTCCGGGGCGTCTTTGAGACACTCTCGCGGCGGATCGGCAGTCCAAAATACAAAGCCGACCCCTCGATCCAGACTTGGTTCGTGATGGACGAGTTTGCCCAAATTAAGCTCGACAGCTTCAAGGCTGTTCTTGAAGTCGGCCGCGAAAAGAATGCGCGAGCGATCATCACACTCCAGTCGATCGACCAACTCACGGAGAATTACGGTGAGGCCGGGCGGGACGTTTACCTCAATCTCCTTTCCACGCGTATCGTCTTGAACCTCGCCGGCTCTCCAGCCAACAAAACCATTTGCGACCACTGGATCGGCACCCAGGAGATCAGTTTCTTTGAAGAGACGATCGCCGGCGACGGGACCAAGAGAGTTCGCGAGGTGAGCCGTACTCAGGACGTCGTCCATCCGAGCGAGCTCTCGCGCCTCAGAAAGCAGAAGAATGGCGTCGAGGGCCTGCTCATCGCGCACACCACTGTCGGCAAGCTGGTCTGGCCCTACGAAAACTGGCCCGCACAGCGGCCCGCCTTCATGCCAGAGCGGCGCAGGTGAGACATGGCCTGCGTCAAGACGTGGGGATCCCGACGGGCGAATTGCGTCCGGTCCGGCGCGGACCAGCCCGCCCAATCGAGCGGCAAACTTGAGCGCGCAAATCCCGGTCAGCGCCATATCATCGCGAGGCTGCGATGACGGACACGACACCCCCGCCCGCACCGCCGGACGACTGGGATCCGGGTGATCCCGTCACCACCGAGGTGCTGGAATGGATGCTGATTGCCTGCGCCTGGTGCATGCAGGAGGACGGGGCGGTCTATGGTCCCATCTTCGAGCGGATCGAAAGGGAGCTGAGGGCTGCTCGGAAAGCGAGCGAGCTCCAGGACCGCGCCAGGCGGCTCCTGGCCGCCTATACGAGCTCCACCTGAAACGCGATCTTCTCCAGCGCATCGCGCTTCATGGTGAGGCTCGGACCGGATCCGTATTTGGGCCGATAGTATTTGTGGCCCATCAGGGCGGCGACAATCTTCTCCGGGATCGAGGCCGCGCCAAGCCGATCCTCGAAAGTGTGCCTTAGGGAATAAAGGGTGTGGTTCTTCGTCGGCCGGAGGTCGCGGGTCTCCAGGGCCTTGTTCACCAGGGCAGAGAGGGACGCAGCATTGTCCAGATAGCGGGGAAAACCCGACGGATGGCGTTGCATTGCCGAGAGCGCCACGCCGACCAATGGGATGTCCCGCTCCGACTGGGGCGTCTTGAGCTTGCGGCCGATCCCGCGGATCTGAACGTGGGGCACCTCGTGGTTCAGCTTGATCGTCTCTGAGGTCAGGCTCGTTGCTTCGGACACGCGCAGGCCGGTCTCGGCCATCAGATAGATGATTGCCCGAGCCTCGTCGTTCAGGCCGTCGAGGGCATTGGGGGCAAGCAGGCGGGCGGCGACGAAGTCCGGCTCGAAGGCGGAGCGGGACCGAGCTTCTTCGCCTTCCATCCGCAACTGGGCGAACACGGGATCAAGCCCGAGGCGATGCTGCTGATCGAGGGTGCGCAGCATCTTGTTCAGGTGGCCGATGTCCTTGTTGGCGGTCGCGATCTGGACCTCTTCGACGAGAACGCGGTCCGCCCACCAGGCCCGGAAGTCCAACGCGTCGCCGCGGGTGATCTCCAAAAGGTCCTTGTCCCCGATGACCGTCAGAAGGTTGGCGATCGCCCGGCGCTTGGGGTTGCGCCACTTGCGGCGCTGGTCCTCTGACATCGAGGCCAGAGACGGGCGCATGACGTCCTCAAACGCCTCAAGGAGCGTCGACACCCTAAACGTCGGCTTTGGGACCGCGCCCAGGACGGCCGGCCGCGTGACCCCGTCAGATTGTCCCGCACGGACCGCTGCGGCCAGGCGACTGGCAATCTCGTCGAGATCACGCTCCGCGACCTCGGCCGCCGGCGCATAGTCGAAGCCCAAAGCGCGGGCTCGACGGCAGGCCGCCCGGTAACGCTCGCTGACATTCGCGGTCTCGGCCGATCTCAGATCACGCCAATAGGTCTCCGTCTCGGCATTGAGTCGCGCGACCACCTTCCGGGCGCGTATGGCCCTGGGGTCGTCGGCGATACGGATTCGCGTCGACAGCTTGATGATGCCGCGCCCATCGAGCTCGGTGATCTCGCTCGGCACGCGCCGGACGTAGCACCAGTAGCCGTCGCGTCTGCCGAGAAAGGCGCCCATGGCGGACCCGTTGTTGGACAAAATGTTGGACGATATTTGGCCGACTCAGCGCGGGATAGTCAAGGAAATCCTTTAAAAGATAGGAATATCAGGGATTTAAACAGAGGCGGCGTGGCGGAGACGGAGGGATTCGAACCCTCGAGACGGTTTTGCCGCCTACTCCCTTAGCAGGGGAGCGCCTTCGACCACTCGGCCACGTCTCCGAACGGGCCGTGGGTAGACGCGAAGACCCCGCAGGTCAAGGCTTTCGGGAAGCAAAGGGCTTCAGATCCACCGGTCTCTCGAACGCGTTGAGATGCGAACGGGAGCGGAACATGTACCTGAAGTTAGGCCAAGCTCGTACAAATCCCGTACAGTATGTTGCCTATCCGTTCTCAGGCCGACCCGGCATCATCGGCCCCATGTCCCCGCCCCGCTCGATCAGGATTGCCACTCTCGGTGACCTCCGCGACCACGACCACCGCCTCTATGCGTGGTGCGAGTGTGGCCGGCAGGGATATCTCGACCTGGACACGCTGATCGCGCGCTGCGGACCCGACAGGTCGTTCCTCAAAGGCCACCTGCGGATCCGGTGCACGGTCTGCGGCGAGCGGGTCGACTATCACCTGCACGCTCCGGTGTCGGGCTACGGCTAATCGCTTCCCTCAGTGTCAGCTGAGCCAAAAAATCGACAAGACTGCACTTTATAGTTATTTTTCTTGGTTCCGATTCTCGTAAAAATAGTGTCCACTTTCCCTGACAAAGGGAGGGGAAAATGGAAGGTCACAATCCGGGAGAGCGAGATCCGGCCGCCCCCGCAACCGCAGAGTACGTCGCGGCAATCTGCAAAGAATTGCGGACCTTGGCCATCAACGCGGACATGTTTTTTTTGGGTTACCTGCTGCTCTTATCGGTGGAGGAAGCCTCCTACCACACGTTCGAGGATGAGCCGTGACGCCGCCCTCAGAGCTTCGCTGATGCCACCAGACAGCGCCGACATGATCACCAACGCAACCTACTTGGCGGAGAAGACCCGCGAGCTGCGCGATCTCGCCGCCGCTTCCGGTCAGGAGCTGCTGGCTTATCTCCTGGACATAGCCCACGACGAATCCGTCGCAAGATTGTCAGAGGCGAAGCGATCCTCAGCCCCCAGTGCCGACAACTAGAGGGAAGACCATACGCCGCGCGCTACCGGTTATGGCGGCGCTGGCAATGAACAGTTCTCGCGTGAAGCAAGACAGACCATCGAATCGCGCCGGACCCGCCTGGAACGTCGCGGCACCTGATCGAACATTGCACCTCCGGCATGTCCGACATTACGGCAGCACACATCCACAACTCACTTACGTAGAATAGCCGAACCCTAGCATCGATGACCCGAAACCGAAGAAAAAGCCAACAGTGTTATTAAATTAGATAAATCGAACATTACTTACATCGGAGAAAAATCGATCATCGTAAAGCTGTAACCAAAACTGGTTATTGAATAGCTGAATTTGCCTTTTATTCTAAAATAATCCTGCCCTCCACCAATCCATCGCTTATGAATAAGAGAGTCATCAGGGAATGATACAATAATTGGGAAATCGCACTGGCCTAAAGCGCCTTTAGAAAAATCCGGAACGTCCTCTTCGGAAACAATAAGCGGGAAAACCCCTAAATCTGCCGTCTTCCCCAACAGTCCGGAATATGTATACCCACACATAGAAGGCACTACATCATAATAACTAAACTCTATGTCCAGGTACACTATGTTATCATCACTCTCGTGAATAAAATCAAGAAACTTGATATTACTTTCAATATCTGTGGAATAATTTCCAACATATCCAGAAAAACTGCGAACGCTGTCTTCAAATGAATTGCCATCTCCTTCAATTACTTCAATCAGACTTCTCCAAATGGTCAACTTGCAATCTCTAATATCGCTTAATTCCGAAGCCAAATCCTCCTGCAACACACCTATATATTCATCAGATTTATACTGCGCTGATGCTCCCAAGCCAAGCGATAGATATTTTTTGAGGAATGAATCAATTTCTGCCTTCGCATCGACGCCTAGCTCAACCCCCTTTGCTGATCCCGATCTATAAAACTCTCCACAAAATTTGGTCGCAAAAGCTCTAATCTCCTCAAGTTTTTCTCCATCCAGTTCTTTTGCGCTTGCTGAACTCAGATAGAAAAAAGCGACCAAAATTACGATCGAGAGGCTTAGCAGCTGGCGCAAATTTTTTGCCCTCCTAAGAAATGCCCCGCGTGTAAGCGGCCTATTCGCGAGAACTATCATAACTAGGAGTGGGGTCTGAACAATCATAAATTGCGCCCGCTTTTGTGGCATGAATACCGTCGAAAGGGCATTCGGCGATTGGCCCGTGACCAACGTCCTCAAGACGAAGTGCTCGCGCTCGCGCCGGAGGCTCGGTCCAGAGCACCGGTGCCCGGTGCCCGCGGCGTCATTCTGTGAGTACGAGGACACCAAGCCGCGCAAGACGCCGACCTGGTTCGCTCTCGACGAGAGCCGGCCGCTGTTCGCGTTCGCGGGCATGTGGTGCACATGGGCCCGAACCCGCGGCACGAAGGGCGACCCGGTCGAAGGCGAACACCAGCTCTACTCGTTCCTGACGTGCGAGCCGAACGCTATCTTCGGACCCATCCACCCCAAGGCGATGCCGGTCATCCTGACGACAGCCGAGGAGATGGATCTCTGGATGCGCGCTGAGTGGTCAGAGGCGGCAACCCTGCAGCGGCCCTTGCAAGATGACGTGTTGCAGATCGTCGCCAAGGGTGAGCGGAAGGACCCTGCCGAATGACCGGATAGCGCCCATCCCGGTCGTTCAGGCCCGATTTGTCCATGCCCGAAAACGGACACTCGGGCTCGTCTCGATAAACAGCGGAAATGCGCCCTACTGTTCCGAATCTATTAAATGGACGCTCATGAGGCCGGGTAGTTTGTGGCGTTTCGCTATGATCTAGTGCTGACGCAGACCGGGCGGGAGGCACAGGCGTGCATATTGAATTCTTGGAGATCGCCAATTTCCGGAAGTTGTTGTCGACACGCGTCGACCTTTCGAACAAGACCACGCTTTTCGTAGGCGCAAATAACAGCGGCAAGACGTCGGCGATGCTGGCGCTACGCCGCTTCCTGTCGCCGCGCCGTTGTCCATTCGAAATGCACGATTTCACGCTGTGCCATTGGCCCACGATTATTCAGCTCGGCGAAAGCTGGGCAGCTGCCCGGAACGCGGAGGAAATCGTCGACCTAGTTGTTGATCCCTGGGTTAGCGTATTGCCGACGCTGGATCTGTGGCTGCATGTCGAAGCGGGCGAGATGCACCACGTTCGCGACCTCATCCCGACCTTGGATTGGGCGGGCGGAAGGCTTGGTGTTCGGCTGCGCTACGAGCCGAAGGATCTTGCGCTCTTGTACAAGGAGTACATGGGTGCGGTGAGCGATGCTGAGACGATGAGAGCGGCAGCCATCGCGGCCGCAGCGGCGGAGAATCCTGACGCTGATCCGCCTGCTATTCCGCCCAAGCTGACGATCTGGCCCGAGAGTCTGATCGATTTTTTGAGCAAGCGTTTGTCGACGCACTTCACTATTCGGGCCTATTCGCTAGATCCGGGTCAGCTTCTCGCTCCTGCAAAATCCCTGGCGCGTCCGCAGGTCCTTCCGGGCGGTTCTCGGCCGATCGATGGTGATCCGCTGAGCGGCCTGATCCGCGTTCATGACATACCGGCGCAGAGGGGCTTCGGTGAGGAGCAGCAGGCCGCGGAGGACGATGATGCTCCTACGGCGGCGAGCGGCAGTCGCCTGTCCGACCAGCTCAGAAGCTACTACGCCAAGCACCTCGACCCGACGAAGGGACCTGATCCGAAGGACCTTGGCGCGTTGCAAGCAATAGAAGCCGCCCAGGACGCTTTTGACAAGCGCCTAACCGAGAGTTTCAAGGCGGCGTTCACCGAGGTCGAGGGTATGGGATACCCTGGTGTAACCGATCCACGCCCGCGCGTTTCGACACGTCTAAAAGCTATCGACGGTCTCAACCACAACGCGGCGATCAGTTTCGAGGTAGACGTCATTGCAGAGGAGGGCGCGACGACGCCTGTGTTGCGGTTGCCTGAGGCAAATAACGGCCTCGGCTATCAAAACCTGATCTCCATGATATTCCGGTTGATGAGCTTTCGTGACGCTTGGATGCGTGTCGGGAAGGCATCAACAGGCGCGACGGTGACCACGACCGAACCTCTCCACCTTGTCCTGATCGAGGAGCCGGAAGCGCATTTGCACGCACAGGTCCAGCAAGTCTTCATTAAGAAGGCTTATTCGGTGCTGCGTGAGCACGAGGACCTCGGTGACAGTCAAATGCTGCGCACGCAGTTGGTGGTCAGCACCCATTCGAGCCACGTCGCGCATGAGACGTCGTTCTCTTGCCTGCGGTACTTCCGGCGGCTACCTGCGGGTATGGCCGCGAAAGTGCCAGTCTCCACTGTTATCAATCTGTCGGAGGTTTTCGGTCCAGGTAGTGAGACCGAGCGTTTCGTGACTCGATATCTTCGGGCCCAGCACGCGGATCTGTTCTTCGCCGACGCGGCGATTTTGGTGGAGGGACCGGCGGAACGCATGCTCGTCCCGAACTTCATCCGAGCGCACTACGACGAACTCAACCAGTGCTACATCACTCTGCTTGAGATCGGAGGAAGCCACGCGCATCGTCTCAAGCCTTTGATTGATCACCTCGGCTTGCTGACCTTGATCGTCACTGACCTGGATACGCTGGATAAAACGGGCGGCGCCTCCGTCCAACCCGCGAAGGGCGCTGGTCAGAAATCCAATAATGCGACGTTGAAGACATGGGTGCCGAAGCTCGACGACGTCGATGAGCTCATGCGAGCTGATGGCGCCATGAAGACGCTACATGGGGACGACGACCCGCTATTTGCTGTGCGGGCCGCGTATCAGATCCCGTTGGGTCTGACGTCCCCGGGTATCGTCGGGCCGGAGGTCGCATATCCGTATACGTTTGAGGACGCGCTGGCGTTCGAGAACCTTAGCTTCTTCGCCGAACTAGATGGGACCGGCCTGGTCCGCAAGTTTCGCGACGCGATTGCCGATGGTGGCGGGGCGGTCGCGATTGGAGGGAAAATGTACCTCGCCCTCAAGAACGGCAAGAAGGCTGAGTTTGCACTTGACGTCATGGAGGTTGAGAATTTCGACACGATCGTCGTGCCGAGCTACATCGCCGAGGGACTTGAGTGGTTACGTGCGCAGCTCAAGAAAAAGCAGGTGGAGATTCTACCTCTTGTGAAGGCGGCGCCGTCCGAGGAGGAGGTAGAAACTGAGCCGCCGGTCGAAGAGCATGTCGTCGCCGAAATCGAGCGTGCCGACACATGAGCGCGGTCGACGACAACTTCGATTCCGAAGCCGATAGAACCATCCTCGCCTGCCTGAATGTCGAGAAACCGAGGAGCTTCTTTCTTTATGCTGGCGCCGGATCGGGCAAAACGCGGTCGCTCGTCGAGGCGGTCCGGACGGTGTGTAAGGAGCAGGGCCGGCTGTTGTCGCTATCCGGTCAGAAGATCGGGGTGATTACCTATACCAATGCCGCCTGCGACGAGATCAAGCAACGGCTTGAATTTGATCCTCGCGTAGAGGTGTCGACCATTCACGCGTTCGCGTGGTCGCTGATTGCCGGCTACGACGGTGATATTCGAAGGTGGCTGTCGAACCGGCTCCTAGCGGATATTGCAGAGCTGAAAGAAGCACAGGCGAAGGGTCGGGCACACACCAAAGCCGCATCGGACCGCGCACGCTCGATAGAAAGCAAGCAGCGCCGCCGCGAGAACCTCGCCGAAATTACGCGATTCGTTTACAGCCCAACCGGCGATAACCGCACCAGAGACTCTCTGAGCCACGCAGAGGTCATCGCCATGACCGCCGATTTTCTCGGTGCGAAGCCTGGTTTGCGCCGGCTGCTGGTGACCCGCTTCCCCATTTTGTTGATCGACGAGAGCCAGGATACGAGCCGAAGGCTCATGGACGCGCTGCTCGATGTCGAGGCGGGATACCGCGAGGCCTTTTGCCTCGGACTCTTTGGCGACACGATGCAGCGTATCTACGCCGACGGTAAGGAGCGTTTAGCGGAGGCGATCCCGCAGGCCTGGGCCAGGCCGAGGAAGCGAATGAACCATCGTTGCCCCACGCGGATCATCACACTCATCAACAAGATTAGACGAGATGAGGATGGCGAGGAACAGCAGCCACGAAGCGATGCTAAGCAGGGCGTCGTTCGGCTGTTCGTCGTCTCGCAGGCGATAGGTGACAAGAGCGCGGCCGAGGCCACCGTAGCGGCTCGAATGGCAGAGCTCACGGGTGATCCGAGCTGGGCGGCGGGAGCCGAAGCAATCAAGACGTTGGCGCTAGAGCACCTGATGTCCGCGCGCCGGTTTGGCTTCGAACAATTTTTCGAGCCCCTCTACGCGGTTGAGCGCATCCGCACGAGCTTTCTGCAAGGGACCGGAGCGGGCATTGGACTCTTCACGCGCGAGATACTGCCGCTCGTCACGGCCCTGCGCACGGGAGATAGGTTTGCTGTCGCGGCAATCGTTCGGCGCACCTCTCCGCTCCTGGAGCGCAAAGCGCTTGAAGCTGCAGGCGAGAAGCAGGTCGAGATTCTCAGCAAGGTAAAGGCTGCCTGCGATGGCCTGCTGGCTCTGGTGAACGCGGATGAGAAGCCGACCGCTCGCTCGGTCTTGCGCTATGTAGCCGGAGCTAACCTATTCACGATCCCTGAGGTTTTGGTTCCGTTTTCCGCCGCTGATGCCGGCGTCGCGGAAGGCGAGATTGACGCTGCCGCCGCCGATGACGACCGGGAAGAGGAAGTCGATGTCAAAAGTGAGTTGGGCGGTTGGCGGTTGGCGCTTGAGGCGCCGTTCGACCAGATCGAGCGATATGATCGCTACGTTCGGGGCGTCTCGCAGTTCGACACGCACCAGGGGGTGAAGGGGCTGGAATTTCCAAGAGTGATGGTCGTCGTTAGCGACGATGAGGCTCGTGGCTTCATGTTCGCTTACGACAAGCTTTTCGAGACCAAGGCGAAGAGCAAGAAGGATCTTGAGAATGAAGCGGCAGGCAAGGAGACGACAATCGATAGGACGCGGCGACTATTCTATGTAACTTGCAGTCGCGCGGAGCAAAGCCTAGCCGTGATTTACTATACTGCAGAGCCGACCATGGCGCGCGAGGCGATGATACGGCAGGAGTGGTTTGAGCCTGGAGAGATAGAACTGATCGAATAGGAACTACGGACTCGCAAGGGAAGGTCGGCTTTGCGCCACTCCAGGCTGAATAGCCGCCAGTCCACTTTCGGCCAGATGCGGACTAGCTCACCAACGGATGTCATAAAACAAAAAGACCGCCCGGCCGAAGCCGGGCGCCGACGGTCGTATTCTTCGGCGAGATCGGAGACGATTTCGGTCCCGGTCTTTAGAACGACCTTGTTAGCCGCCGCCTGGCGAGAACGCTCGGCGTAGGCGGCTGCCTTGATGTCGATTTCGCAGTCGGCGCGGCCGCCCTCGTAGAAATGGCTAGCGCCGAGCCAGGCGGCGAAGGCCGACCCAGTCGATGGCGAAAACCAGCCTTATTCGTTCCAGACGCGCAAGCCGAACGCTGTCGTCGGCCCAATCCACCCCAAGGCGATGCCGGCCGTCCTGACGACTGCGGAGAAGATTGACGCCTAGATGCTAGGCGAGCGCTCACTAACCCTGCCAAATGCCGTATGAGGCGTTAGATAGAGCAAGAGCCGCGTTACCGCGGCTCTTGCAATGAGGACGCAGATAGGTCGCGCCTCCATTTGGGCAGCCTTTTCCTAGGTCAGGGGAAGCGGCGAAGCAACAATAAATTTGCGGCGTCATCATACTTTCATATTGCGTTTTCTTGCAAATGCTGCCTCGCCAAAAAACGGGAGCAGTACGCAACCAACGCTCTTACCAAACATCAGCAAAATTGAGGAATGGGACAGGCCAGAACGCCGCGACGTTCATATTCAAAACAAAAACGCAAATATTTCAATACATTAGACTGTCATAAAAGGATCATTGCTGTTCCATAGAACGGACACTCCAGAGCCAGCGTTCTGGAGCACGTGGAATGGTCGCGCCTCCATTTGGGCAAAGATGTCGGGGCGACCATTCCGATCTGAAGCAGTAGAAATGCATCGGAAAGGATAGAGTCATGATTGACGCTTTCGTCCATCTTGCCCTTGGCTCCCTAGGGGTTGGGCTAACCACTTGGGGAATTTTGCTGACTCATCGACAACGTCAGGCACTCACGGAGATGCGCACCACTCTCCGAAGCCTAGAACAGGTCCTTCGGTCTGTAGATCGTTGACAACGCTTGCTATTTCGCCCCCGCCTTGCGCGGGGGCGGGGTCTTGTTGATCACAGATTACTGCAAGAGCGAGAAATTTTAGGCACTGCAATCAGGTACCCTCCTCGAACGCAAACCTCATAGCCCCCTGATCGCCTTAATCACCTTCTCCGCGATCAGGATCAGCCCCCAGATGGCACCTATCACAGTGCCTATTGCGGCTATGCTTGCGAAGATCCACCCCCAGGCCATTTTCTGGGCCTTGCCCATGACGGCTAGAGGTTCGAGCAGTTCCTCCAGTTTCTGAAACCGCTGGCTGACGTCCGTCCGGAAATCAGATATCTCCCTTCCCTGCCGGCGCCGTTCGTTTTCAGCCTCCTCGGACTTCGCCTTGAGGTAGGCTTGCCCTTTCTCAATCTCGGCGACGCGCGTCGACAGCGTGCCAAGGGCGTGCTGGGAAATCGGATCGATGTCGTCCTCCGCCATCACCGCAGGCCCTCGTCGCGCACCTGGTAGAACCGCGCGAGCCCGGCATGCCGGCGCTTGCAGGCCACCAGCGCAGCCCTGTCCTGCGACCAAAGCTCGACGACGCGGCCCTGGCCAATCCCGGACACGGATTGGCCGGACTCTTGACTGGCCGGCAGTGCAGCAGCCTGCCGGGCGCCTATCGAGGCGCCGACGGCCTCGCCGGCATCGCCGGCAAGGCTCACCGGGTCGTCACAGGCCCGTGTGAGGCCCGACGGCGGGTCCGCCAGGTGCGGACGCTCCGCCGATCCGGTCGAGGAGCTGCAGGCTGTCAGAGCCAAGGCCGCAAGCGTCGCGGTCAGGATGGGTGCGGGCCGCATCGGCGATCTCCGTGAGCGTGGTTTTCAGACGGTCGTTTTCGTCGGCGAGATCGGAGACGATTTCGGCCCCGGTCTTGAGGGCGACCTCATTGGCGGCCGCCTGGCGCGCGCGCTCCGTAAAGGCCGCGGCCTTGATGTCTGCCTCGCAGTCGGCGCGGCCGCGCTCGTAGAAGTGGCCGGCACCGACCCAGGCGGCGAAGGCGATCGCCGCCGCCGCATATAGCTGCCAGGGCAGCCGGCCGAGGGCGGAGACGACGGACAGCGCGGCGGCGATCATTCGCCGGCCCTGCTGCGGATCAGCCACCCCAGGCCGAGGGTACCGCCGATCGGAAACGCGATCCGGACCAGATCGGCCGTCTCCGGCGTCATGATGCCCGGGATGGCGGACTGCAGCGGCGGGATCAGGATTGACGCGACTGCCGTCCCGAGTGCGGACCCGACCGTGGCGGCGATCACCTTGCGCGTCGGCCAGGCTTTTGCCTGGGTGACGAGCGGAGCCTTGGCCATGGTGACCTCCTATGTCCGGGAAAAGATGGAAAACAGCGCCCGCACGAGCGCCTGGAGCGCGCTGCCGGCTACCGAAGCCTCGTCGGTCGGCTCGACGTCGGGTGGCGGCGGGACGGCCTGCGAAGCCTCTAGGGCCGTCCGCGTGGCGGTCCCCATCTTGCCGTCGACCGTGAGCCCGTGATCTCCCTGGAACGCCCGGACGGCGGCGCCGGTGTCCGCGCCATAGATGCCGTCCGCGCCGGCGGGACCGATGTCGTAGCCAAGGCCCTTGAGGGTTCGCTGCACCTCACGCACGGCCTCGCCTGTCGAACCGCGGACCAGGAGCGACGGAACGAAGCGATCCGGATGGGCCTCCGCCTCGTCTTCCATTGGCACGGCCCCGGCATAGTCGCCGTGGCGAAAAAGGGCCGCCTCCTCCGCCCGGCGGCGGGTCAGGCCCCGCATCACACGCCCGGCCGCCCGGTTCCACTTGTGGAACTCTCCGGCCGCCCCCGCCTTGTCGCCAGCGTTCAGCTTGCGCAGCAGCGTCGACTTGCGGAGATTGCCGGCGCCGAGGTTGAAGGTGAACGAGACCAATGCGTCGAACTCGTGCTGCCGGAGAGGCACGGTCACCGCCGACGACACGGCCCGCTCGAATACGGCCAGGTCGGCCTCGAGGATCTCGAACGCCTCGCCGCGAGTGATGGTCATTCCCGGACGGACCGACGGCGGCCCGGCCCTGGACGTGTGGCCGACGCCGATGGTCCACGGCTCGCCGCCGGTGGCGGGATCCGGGTAGGCCTTGAGCACAACGCCCTCGTGCGCGGCGATGAACGCCACGCCGCGATCGGAAGTCTTCATGGGATGTCTCCTGGAATCAGAAAGCCCGGCGCGATGGCCGGGCTCGACTTGGTTCAATTGGTGACGGCCGCGTCTATTCCGCCTTGCGCGTATCCCTGCCGGCGCCGCCGGCGGGTTGCTTGACGTCGAGATGGGTGGTCGCGCCACCGTTCTTGTTCGCGCGGTGCGTCCTGGACGCGATCCGATACAGGCCGTCGACGCCAGGCCGCGTGCCGCTCAGGTCGACGGTGCCCTCCGCGAAGGCCTCCTCGGCGAGATCGAGATCAATTGTGCCGCCGCCACCTTCCCGGTCGGCGTCGCGCTTGCGCGCTTCGGCCGTCTCGCGGGCCTGCGCCTGATCGGCGACCGGCGCCCGGACCACGTTCGACGCGTCCGGTGCGTCCTCGATCTCGAAATCGACCTCCTCTTCCTTGAAGCTGGCCGTCTCGCGATCGAAGTAGCGGACCTTCGCCCGCCCGAATTCCCGTCGGCCTGCGAACGGCTCGATGTCCCAGTTCAGGACATTCCCGCCTTCGCCATATCGGGCCGTCACGGTCGGCAGCGTACCGCCGGCCGGCGTCGCTGCGTCGCCACGCGCTTTCAGGACCGCTTGATCGCCGCGGATCTTGAACGTACCGGCGAGCTCGCGCGCCAGGCGCTGGCCGAGATGCAGGAAGCTCTCGGCGTCGGCCGACCAGTAGTCTCTCGCAATCGAGGCCAGGCCGGGCGAGACCTTCACTCCGGCGAGCCCGGCGAGCTTGCCGGCCTTCGCAAGGAACTCCTGGAGGGAGGCGTCGTCCATATGGAACGACAGCGGCTCTTTCACCTTCGAGCGGATGTCGAGCCCCTTGGCGCCGACCGAGAGCGTCCGGCCGCCGCCCTTCGCCCCCCGGGACCGAACGCGATCGACCGTCCCCTGGAACACAGTCACCCCATTGAGCCCAACCGAAACCGACGCACCCTTAGGCGGCAACTTCACCTGGCCGTCGGTATCGTCCAGCTCAAGCGCGCACGTGTCGGCGCTCTCGCCGTCCTTGTCGACGACCTCAAGGGAACTCAGATAGTGGCGCCATCGGCTGGTCACGTCGACGCCGGCGACGATCACCTGCCAATCTACCGTCCAGGGCATTTCGAGACCTCCCGGCCGATCCGCTTGTCAGCCGAACAGATCGACGACCTTGCGCGGCACGGGCGCAGACCGCGCAGCCGGCGGGTCGGGCAGGAATACGACGGTGCCGAGGGGAAGGACCGCACCGAGATCGGCCAGTCCCGGATTGAGGTCGAGGGCGGCTTCCACCAGTTCCCGACCGCGCACGCCATCACGGCGCCAAAGAAGCAGATCGAGGGTGATCCCCTCCCCCCGTACGGTGCGCTCTTCCGGCATCGGTTGTTTTCCTAGTTCACACCGAACAGGTTGAGCAGCGACCGGATGATCTGCTGCCCATCACCGGCCTCGGCCGGTACGCTGTCCAGCTCGATCGTGTAGGTGAGAGTGAACCCGACACCGTCCCTGGTCAGATCCTTGTGGCTCTCGCGGATCCGCGCGATCGCATACCAGTGCGGAAAGCGGTAGCCATCGCCCCGACTGACCGGAAACCGCGCCCCTTGCCGGCGCATGGAATGGGCCAGCTCGAGTTCCGTCATCCCGCCGATCCGACTCGGCAGAAGCTGGCCGGTCAGGGTCAACTTGTCCTCGCCTTCCCCGGTGAACTCCGCACCATCGGCCGTACCCAGGAGCGGCTTGCGCGCGATCGACGCCGTCGCCTCCCGCTCCACACCGTCGACGTTGAAGGGTCTCGTATCGAAGGTGAGCGCACCAAGCATGTAAAGCATTAGGCACCTCCCCATTCGATATCAGCCTGAATGCCTGAAAGCCCATCGCGGACCCGACGCCCGATCTCCTCCACCGCAAGCCGGGCCACCTCACGCTCGTCCATGCCCGGCGCGGCATGAATGTGAACTTCGCCAATCGACACTGCGGGGCCGGATGGCGCCGATCGCCTTGACGCCGAACCTGGCGCCGGACCGATGCGCGGTAGCGAGGTGGTTTCTTCCCGGAAATATCCCCGCCCGCCAGCAAACGCAGAGCCAAGCGACCGCATTTCGCCGACCAGATCGTCGTTGGCGATGATCCGGCCACCCACCGATGGGACGAAGAGTTCAGGCCCCCTCTCGCCGACGATGTAGGGCCGAAGCGCCGAGACAGGGCCACCACGCGCCCGCCCCGGAGGCGTATTGCCAGCCCCGAGACCAACCGCAGTTTTGAGCCGTCCGACCGCACCGCTAACGGCGCCTGAAACCGAACTGCGGATCCGCGAGGCAAAATTGGACACATAGTCCAATACAGCACTTGCGCCGGCCTTAATGCCCGCGAGCAGCCCATCCATGATTTGCCGGCCGATCGTGACCAGATCGATGCTTCCAAGTATTTCGACAAGCCGTCCCGGGAGTGCTGCCACGTCGGCGATGACCTGGCCGATCGTCTCACCGACCCTGACACCGAAAGCGCGCCATTCTTCAGACGTTGCATCGACGGGGGCGGTCAACTGCTCGAGCCAACCGATCAACGTCCCGACCGCCGAACTGACCGCATCGATTGCATCGCCAGCGCCGGGGAAGGCCGATTTGATCCCTTCGCCGATCCCGACGAACATCTCCTTGATGCCGCTCCAATTTCTGTAAATCCAGACGCCGGCCGTTGCGATGCCGACCAGTATCGCGCCCACACCGGTCGAGATCAGCGCCAGCTTGAGAGCGGTCATCGCGCCCCGCGCCACCATCAATCCGGCCGCCGCGAGTCGGGCCGCCGGTCCAGTCGCGCGAAGCTGGGCATTCGCAGCTGCGAGCGCGACGCGTGCCTCGGTTGCCTCCTTCGCCGCCGCAGAAACCGCCTTCGTAGCGTCCGGTAGAGAGAGGCCTGCAACCTGGCCCGCCTTTGCGAGATTGCGCATGTGCACGGCGCTCGCGAAAGCAGCCTGGCGTTGCTCCCAAAGCGCTTTGGCATTTGCCGCGGCATCAACGGCAAGACGGCGCGCCTGTCCGCCCGTCGCGGCCGAGCGCATGGCGCGAAGTGCCGTCGCGGTCCCGTTCACCGCTCCACCGAGACCCCGAAGCCCCACGATCGCCGCAGAGAGGACACCGCCCTTCATCCACAGCATCGAGAACCGCGCTGCGATCGCCGCGACCCGAAGCCCGATCAGTCCTGCCGACAGGGCAACGACCGTGCGAGTCAGCTCCGGATTTTCCTGAGCAAACCGCACGATATCCATGATCACCGGGCCCAACGCATCCATCAGCCCGTTCATGGCCGGCAGAAGCGCCGACCCTATCGCGATGGCGGCCGCTTCGGCCTTGTTCTGGAAGAGCTGCCAGTTGTTCGCCGTGGTCGCGGCGCGGGCCGCATACTCCTTTTCTGCCGAACCAAGGTAATTCGCCTTCTGGGCCACACTGGCGAGCGCTGTATCGTAAAGCTCAAGTTGCGTCACGAGGGGCGCCAGCGCGCGCGCTTCGTCGCCAAACAGCTGGGATAGTGTGGTGGCCTGCAAGTGTTCGGGCAGCTCCCGAATCCGAACGATAACCTCCCTGAGCGTCCCGACTGCATCGTCCTGCATGCTCTTGGCGACATCGGTCGCACTGAGACCAAGACGGGCAAATGCGTCGCGCTGCGCATTCGTTGCGGCAACACCTTTGGAGAGAGCCCGACCGACGTTGCGGAAGCTGGTCGCGGCGACGTTCGCCTGCGCACCGGACGCGATCATCGCCGATCCGATGGCCGCCGTTTCCTCGGCGGTGAACCCGTATTGCTCGCCGGCCGCGGCAACCCGGTTCATGTAATCGATGAGGTCCGGCGCCGCCGAGGCCGATGTGTTCGACAGATGGTTGATCGCGTCGGCCAGCGCGCTGGTGTCGGCAACGGAGAGCTGCAATTGCGTCTTGATCTTCGCCAGGGCCTCGCCGGTCTGACCCGCCGTCATGTCGAAGGCGACGCCGACCTTGGCGGCGACCTCGGTAAACGCGAGCAGCTCGTCGCCGGCCATTCCCGCCTGGCCGGCGGCCGCAACAATCGACGCGATCCCCGTCGCTGCGATCGGAATCCGCGTGGACATCGTCACGATGTCAGCCGACATCTGTGAGAAAGCGTCCGGGGTCGGAAAGTCCACGACCTTGCGAACGTCGGCCATCGCAGACTCGAATTCGACCGCGGCGGCAAGTGGAGCCTTGAGAGCACGATAGAGGCCGTAGCCGGCGGCGGCGGCTCCGATCAGCTGCCCGCGCATCCGCTCCATCTCGACCGTATTGCGCGCAGCTGCGTCCTTGAGGCGCGCCACCGTCTGCGCGATCTGGCGCGACGGACCGGTCGCGCGGTCGGTGACCGACACGACAAGTTCGGAAACGAGACGGGTCATAATTGCCTTGAAAAGACGGACGTCAGCGATGCATCCTCCGCACAGTTGGGGAGGATCATAGATGCCAGGACGATTTCAGATTGCGGTACTCGCATGCGCCGGGTTGGCCGCGAGCTTCGGACCAGCGGCGGCGGACACGCACGCTTTCGGCGAATGGATCTGCGTGGAGACTTCTGCCGAGCTGTTCGACGTGGTGATCGACGACGGATCACACCGGGTGAACAATCTGTCGATCGTCGAGGGCGTGAACCGGCTGTCGGGAGCAACGGTTCTCAGGCTTTCGGCCTCGGTTTCCAATCGGTCCGACGCGAAGTCCCCGATCTCGATCGAGGCCGTGGGCCGGCCCGAAAGCGGTGACCATCCGATCTTCGCCGTCAGCGCCACTCCCCCGTTCGGCCAGATTTCCGGTGGCGAAACGGAGGAGCTGAAAAAAGATATCGTCGTCTCCCCCGGCACCATCGGAGAGGCCAAGGACACCTGTGTGCGTGCAATGGTCGAATAGCGATCAGCGGTGTGGCGGCGCGCTATTTCGCATCTCTGGGTCGCGCTGTTTGAGGATCCGCATGACCGACTTGCGATAGGCCAGGAACTCGTCGATATCCCAGCCTTCGACCTCGCCGATTGACGAGTTGGTCTCGCGCGCGACCAAAACGATCAGATCGCGCCAGAGGGGACGCTCACCGTCGCCCCCGCCTCGGCCTCCGCTTTCTTGCGGGCCTCGGCCAGCTTCATCGCGGACTTTCCCATAAGGGGTACGGTCCCTTCGTTGATCGCCTCGAAGTCGTCGAAATCGAGCATGTCGATCACCTCGGAGGGCTCTCCCGCCAGCGTCGCCAGGGTGGCAATCGCCGAAGCATAGGGATCTTCGATCCCTTCGGTCAGCTTCGGATCACCGGC
Source organism: Amorphus orientalis (assembly GCF_030814015.1). Lineage (NCBI taxonomy): Bacteria > Pseudomonadati > Pseudomonadota > Alphaproteobacteria > Hyphomicrobiales > Amorphaceae > Amorphus > Amorphus orientalis. The sequence continues at coordinate 1,451,093 of NZ_JAUSUL010000001.1, read as the reverse complement.
CCGCATCCGCCGGAAAGTGAGAGACACAACCTTGCGATCTTTGTCTTGGGCCTCATCGATCTCGACACGCTCGAGCTCGGTGACCGCCGCTCCATCAACTATTCGGGCCACCTCTCTGACCGCGAAGGGATAATCCAAAGTGTGGGTCCACTTCGTCAGCTTCTTCGTCGAAGGCGTGACTGAAGGCGTGGTCTCGCTCGTCATGATGGAATACCTCGAAACGAAAACAGCCCGCGAATGCGAGCCATGTTGAAAATCATCGGTGACAAAAGGGAGAAACTAGGCCCCAAGCGCGCCGCGGATGCCTTCCGTGTAGGACTGCCCCTTGGTGCGTAGCTCGCTTTCCCAGAAATCCCAGTACCAGAGCTCTTCGCCGTCGATCGAGAACTCGTAGTGCGTGACTTCCTTGATCGCATGGTTGCAGCCGAGGAACTCTTCCGGGCTCGTGTCGTCGGGCGTCCATTCCGCGATCGCGCCTTCGATCACCGCTCGCGCCGGAATGTCGGCGCCGGTTTTCTTGTCCCGAAGCGCGCCGGCGAATGTCCATTTTTCCGGCTTGCCCAGCACGCCGAACACCGAACGATCGAAGCCCTTTGCCTCGAAGCTCGGTTCGACAGCGTTGATGCGCGGCAGCAGGAAATCGACCGCCCCGTGACCGCCGCCGGGATTGTGGCTGGCGGTCATGAAGGTGATCGCAGGGATGACCATCTTGACGATCGTGGTTTTCCTGGTGTCACCGGCGACTTCGGCACGGCGGACATCGACGGCCGTCAGCAGATAGAGTGGCTTCATGGATCAGTCTCCGATACTGGAGTGAAACTCGGCGGCGGCATGCGCCGCGAACGGGATGTCGAGGCCAGCCGGCTTCAGGCGGCGTAGGCCAGGCGCGCGACGATGTCGGACACCAGACCGGCCACGGCCGGGCGATAGCGCCGGACTTCGTGGTGCGCGACCTTGAAGGCCGGCGCCGGCTCGATCCCGAGATTGACGGTCAGGTGGCCGAGGCGGATGTTCTCGGGGCTGTTCTTGTCCGGCCGGAATTCGACCTGATAGCCGAGGATGTCCTCGTCGGACTGGTGATCGCGCAGCATGAATTTCTGCGAATTGAGCCAGGCCTCGGCGCTGTCGGCGGAGATCTTCGGACCGAGGAACTGCCGCGTGATCTGCATCAGCTTGACGGTGATGAAATCGGCGCCACGCACCTGGTGGAACTGCTCCCAGAGCGTTCCGGTGGTCGCATTGTCGGTGCCGACAAATACGAAACCGCCTTCGGCGATGGCACCGTCGACGCCGGTTTCCCCCTCGGCCACGACAGAGACGTTTGCCGCCAGCATCTGCTGGCCTTCCGTCGAGCCGTCCAGAAGCGAGAACGGGATCTTGCGGGAGAGGCCGGCGAGCCCGTGGATGGCCCGGTTCGCGATCGGATTGAACGGCTTTCCTTCGGTCTCGTTGTCGACCCGCTGGAACAGGCCGAGGACACGCGGGCCCATCGGGCGCGTGACGAGCGTATCGTCCTCGTAGACCCGCGCCGCCACGCCGACCGGGATCAGCCGCTCGGAGTTCATGCTCTCACGGGCGTCGATCGCGTTCGCGCTGGAGGTGTCGTCGACATCGACGGGCGAGACGGCGAGGATCTTGCCGAGCGCGTCCGGCAGTGCCGCCACGACCGGGTTCGTCGTTTCCAGATCGGCGCGCCACGCGGTCCGGCCGCACCACACCAGCCGGGGCGTCCGGTTGACGGCGGACGGGATGTCCTGGACCGAGTTCAGGATGTTGACGATGTTGCTGCAGGTGCCCGCAGTGTCGGCGCCCTCCTCCACTCTGACGACCGTGACGTCTGCGCCGGAGTTGATGCCGTCGAGCTGCCGCTGAATACCGCTGACGGCATCCGCAAGCAGACCGGACCCAAGCGCCGTCACCGCATCGGAATCGCTCGTGGAAAAGCGGACGGGCGTGTCGAGCGGGAATTCGCTCGCCGAGGCGTCGGCCGACGTCTCGATCAGCAGCGCCTGCGAGAAGTCGGCGCCGAGTACGGGGACCGGCTCGTCTCCCGGCCGGCTGAACGTCATACCAAATTCGGGCGCCGTCATTGGCTCCTCCTGTTGCGGGCAACAAAAAACCCGCTCGAAAGCGGGTTCGGGTCAGGTGCAGAATGTGTTGGGTGCCAGCCCCGGTGACGTGGCCGATCAAGGCCAGCCGGCGGCCTCGTCGATTGCGTCGAGCTCGGTCTCGTCGGCGGCAGCGAGCGCGGCGTCCTTCAGGTCGCGGCCGTGCTGGCGGATCTGGGCATAGTAGTCCCCGACCGAGGCAGCGAGCGCGATGCCGTCAGCGGGTGTCGGAAGCGGGATGCGGTCGTTCTCGATCGTGATCCAGCCAAGCTTGTAGCTGTCGGACCAAGTGACCGAACCAGATGCAGCGAGCCCGCCCGTCGTAGCCATCGCGCCAAGGTCGGTGCGGGTCCCAACGTCCAACGCGACATGGAGGCCACCGGGTGTCGGCGCACCTGCGGCCAGCCGATCAGCCATCTCGGCCGAAATCGCCGCAAGCTTGGTCGCTCGAGCCTCTTCAAGCGTGGGCGGCGGCGCGACGGCGGCGAGGCCATCGTCGGCCGGGTCGCCGATGTGATCGACCGTCACCGCGGCGCCGTCGGCCGCGTACCAGGTCTCGCCGCGGTGATCGGGTCGGATTTCCCATGCTTCGCCGGTCCAGCAGGCCGCTTCGCCGGCGCCGGTTTCCGGCGGAGGCGTCCGCGTGGTGTGAGCGGGGTCGAGAAACGCGCCCGGTTCCAGCGGCGACGGATCGGCGATGCTGCTGCCGAGGGCCTCGCCGGAGGTCGGATCGTAGGAATAGACCGTTGGTCCGGACATCGGGGGCCTCAGTATTTGATGTAGAGCACGGCCGCGATGTTGCGCGGCCGAGTTTCGAAGCCAACTCGAGGGGAGCCATGCTGCCCCTCGATGGGGACATTGGTCAGCGGGATAATTCCGATGCCCCCCTGTCCGAGGATCGGCGCCAACGGAGATCCCATGGATGATGCGCCGTTGATCGATTGGTGATAGTGGCCCTGAAACTGATCGAGCTGATGTGAGCCAAGAACGCGGCCCCCGTCGACGCCGCGGCCCTCGTCCAGGCCTCGGAGGAACTCCCCTCGGGCATCGGGGACGTTGAAGGTCGTCGATCCGTCACCGGCGCCATATGCCGTGCCGATTGCCGCGAATAGGGCCGAGTACACAACCCGCGACACAGCCGCCCCGTTGCATTTCAGGTAGCCTGTCGGAGTGGTCGCGCTCGCATGCCAGATGAGTGAACCCGCCGGCACCAACTGCTCCAGCGCGCCGTTCAGCGCATCGAGCGCAGCTTGGGTCGCATCCGAGATCGGCTTGTCGGCGTCGGGAGTGTCGTCGACGTTGCCCAGTCCGATCTGGGCTTTGGTGACACCGTGCGGGTTGTCGATTCTGCCGGTGTGGTCCGCCAGCGCGGACGCAGTCGCGAAGTAAGCAGCCGCGTGACCTTCCAGCTTTAGCGCGTTCGGCGCGACGCCATCCTGGACGATCGTTTCGATTTGATCCTGAGCAGTCTGGATGTCGGCCTGAAGCGTGGCCAGCTGCGGCGCGACCGTCGTCTGGATGTAGTCGAGCGACGCCTGGATGCCCTGCGCCTCAAGCGCCGCGAACGATGCCTCCAGTTGCTCGCGGGCGCGAAGCCGCGCGCCGATGTCGCCGATGACGCCGTTCCAGACGTCGACCGAAAGCTCGGTGCTGCCGTCGGCCTGGTAATCGGTCTCCCTACTCGGGATCGCATCGGTCAAAGGCCGCCTCCCCATAGGCGTCGAGGATCTTCTGGACGGTGTCGCCGCTCATCGAGATCGTGTTGAGGGGGCGATAGCGGAACGGCTCGAGCTCGACGACGCGAGCGAGCTTGACCGCGTAGGTCGCCGCCGGATCGATGGTTGGAAACGGGTTCATGATCGGCTTCCTCACAGTGCGGCGATGAAGGCGTCCTGGAGGAACGGCACGACCACGACGTTGTCGGTCGTGGAGGCGAACCGCATCCGTGCCGATGTGGTCGCCGCACCCAGGCTATAGGTCGAGAGATAGGTCCGGCGGCTCGGCCGGTTGGGATCGACGGTGACCTCGGTGGTCGACGGCAGGACCGTCGCCCCGCCGACCATGATCGCCGGCGTGAACGTGTGCCGCGCCTCGTCGAAGGCATCGACGGTGTACTGGGTGACGATCGAGCTCGACGAGATCCCGAAGTCGAACGCGTCGGTGACCGCCCGCATGTCGCTGCGATTGCGCGAGACCGTGGACGTGGCCCACTCGTCGAGCTGGATCATCGGCGCGAGATCGCTGGTGCCGATCATCACCAGGCGCAGCTCGACGGAAGCCGGCAGCCCGACCAGCGGATTGGTGGCCGGGTCGCCGTCCTCGAGCACGGTCCAGGTCGTCGAGCCGGCCGGCCGGATCTCCCACTCCAGGCCGGTACCGCCGGGCTCCCACCCGGAATAAAGGAGATCGATCTCGGTCATTCCGTCGGCGAGCGTCAGCGCCCGAAACGGCACGGTCGTGCGTGGGCTGCGGAACCGGGCGCCGTTGATGGCGAACACGAAGTCCTGGTCGAGATCGCCCTGGGCGTAAGCGCCATCGGTCAGCTTGAAGAGGGATCCGCCAGTGTAGGCGTTGCCGGTGGAGACGCTGACGGCATGGTTGCCGGTCGTGACGGTCACGAAGGCGTAGCGCCGGCCGGCCTCCAGCATGGTCAGCGGAAGCGCGACGCGGTTCCAGCCCTCGGTCAGCGACGCGCGCGGCAGAATGCCCTGCGCCAGCATCCTGGTCGGCGAAGGCGCAGCACTGCCGGTCGTCTCGACGATGAAGACGTGCACATCGCCGTCGAGCCCGATCCGCGCAAATTGCAGGTCGAGCGAGGTCATCATCATCGGCTGCGCGACCAGGAAGGTCTGGGCGTAGACCGAGCCGTTGATGCCGACTTCCTCGGTCTTGTACTCCCAGTACGGCTCATTGACGATTTCGTAGCGGATCTGCCGGACGCCATAGAGCGAGTGATCCGGCAGGCCAGCCCAATCGCCGTTGTAGCTCACGACCTCGAACGTCTCGCCGTTGTTGCGGAGCATCGTGCCGATCTGGGCGTCGGCAAGCGCGGACCAGCCGGCGCCGTTCTCGCAGACCTGCATGGTCGGGCCGTAGGTGACGCGGATCCGGCTTGCCTCCTTGCGGACCAGCGTCGTTTCGGTGTGCACGAGCTGGGAAATGTTCAGCGTGCCCGACGCGGCGTAGTTGGCGATCCTCGTGACTTCGTCATAGACCGGCACCATCCGCCGGTCCGACCACATGATGTACGGGCTGTCCTCGGCCTGGACTTCAAGCCGCGCCTGGGCGGTTGCGGCGAACGGGTAACGGACACCCTCGCTCACCCGGGCGAGCCAGTCGGGGTGGCCGTTGTCCCACTGATCCGGCAGCAGGCCGTTGTCGAACGCGTAGGCGCGCTGATTGTCCGGCAGGTCGAGCAGAAGCCGGGCCGCGCCCAGGTCGCGCTGCATCTGCCGGATGACCGACGGCCGCGGGATTTCCGTCAGCCGGTCGTTGATGTTGGTGATCTGTGTCTCGATCGTCGCGGTCCGCAGAAACAGCGCGTCGAGATCGACTTCGAGCGCCGCGAGCCGCCCCTCGACCTCGTAGAGCGACTTGACCCGGGTCGAGGTGCCCGGTTCGATCCCGCCGGTATCGGGGATGCCGGTCGCATGGAGCCGCACATAGGCGATGCACGCATCGGTCTCGGCGACGACGGGCTTCACCGGTGTCGGGTTGAGCTCGCCGGCCTGGACGATGACGTTGACCCGCCGGCGGATCCGCTTCGGCGTGGACCGCATCACCACTTCTGAGGTCTCGGGATCCTCGCTTGTCTGGAATGGCCGGGTCTCCGTCTCCGTGACCTCCTCGCCCCGCAAAATAAGGGCGACCCAGCGCTGATCGGACGGCGCGACCGGGATGTGAAGCTGGAGGTTGATGGTGATCGGAGCGTCCTGGGAATAGACGACGCGGCCGTTGAGGTAGCGTCCGCGGGAGACCGTCACCTCCTGGGCGCTCGCCTTGGCGACGGTGAAGGCGGCCCAGTGCGCCGGGTAGCCAATCGCATCGGCGACCAGGTCGTCGACCTGCTCCTGGGCAAAGAGGCCGATTTCGTTGAAGTCGGTGTGTTTGGCGATCTCGGCGTCGTCGAAGGTGACCCGGCTGGACATGAGGGCTCCCTAAAGTCGCGTCCGGTCGACGAAGCCGCCGATATGGTGGCTGCCGTCGAGCGGGATGGAATCGGAAAGGGTTATGTGCCGGCGCCAGGCGAACGTGACCGAGTAGAGGGTCTCCGGAGCCTTCCCGACTGTCATGGCGAGCTTCGCGCGCCGGATCGGCTCAAGGTCGACGGAGCGAAGCGATGCTCGGCCGATCGCCGCGCGGTTGATCTCAAACGCGTGCGCCGGCTGCTGCAACGGCAGCTTGACGAGGTAGTGCGCCGTCAGCGGCGGGTGCGCGATCGGGCGCCAGCCGACGCCCGACCGGCCGACGACGAACCGGCACGGATGCGACACGACGCGGACGATCTCGGCATCGACGAAGGCAAGAAAGCGTTTGAGCCCCTCACGGGTCCCCTTCAGTTCGGCGAGGCGCTCGCCGGGGTGGATCGTCGAGCGGCCCGCGCTCTGGGCGATCATCTCGCGCTTGCGTGCCTCCGCCCAGTCGTCGAACCAGAGATCGACCGACCAATGCGCCGCCAGGAACGGCAAGAATGCCGACGGCGTCTCGTAGGGATCGAGGATCTGGTCGATCGGCACCGGCAGGTCGTCGGCAGTCGCCTCGGCCAGGGCCCGCTCGAAAGCCGCCGGGTCCGGAAGAAGATCCGCCGCCGTCACGACCGGATCTCCGCGGTCACCGACAGAGAAGCGAGCACAGGAACAGTGTACGGATCGGGCTCGATCGTGACCGGCGCGAGGTCACGAACCTTGATGACATTCGCACCGTAGGCTGCACTCGGCAGATATCCGCCCGGCAGCTCACCGCCAATCCGGGTCCGTTCGGCGGCAGCCACTGACACGCGATCCTCCGCCTCTTGCCTGACCACCCCCGCATCCGGCCCGATCGCAGGCACCTCGACGACGAGATCCCCGGAATATTCCAGCCGCGTCGCCGCCAGGACCGAGACACCATGCGCCTCCGGCTTGACGTTCGGGTTCGTCACAGCGGCCGTGACGAGGGCGATTTCCGTCGGCGTCGGATCGGCTCCGCCTTGCCCGGTGATCACCACGTCGGTGTCGCCGAGCCGGCCGTGTACCGCGCGGCCGTTGACCCGCGCGTCTCCCATGCCCGGCCAGACCGTCCACGCGTCCAGCAGATATCGGCCGATGGAGCCGATCGAAGGCCGATCCAGCGACAGCAGATACCGCCGCAGGAGGGCAGCATCACTTTCCATCACCGCCGGCTCGGATTCGGTCGCCGGCCTGACGACGAGACGAAGCAGGTTCTGCCCCGCGACGATTGCCTCGAGGTTGGTCCCCTTGGCCATCGGCGCGAGTACGGACTTCACCGCATCATTGACGCGCTGTCGGTCGTTCAATCGGAGATACGACCAGGCCTCCGCTGCCGAGATGATGACCGGATCTGTCTCGACATGTTGCTGGTCATACTCAGGCAATGTCGGGTCGGCAGTGCGCAGGTTCTCCCAGGCTGCCAGGAACCGATCGACGAACGCCGCCTTGAGCGAGACGAACGAGAGAGTTTCGATCGCATCCGGAAACGGAACCCGCGACAGATCGATGGCCGTCGGACTGGTCACGCCGCCACCCGTGCGTGGCCCGTACCAAACCCGATACCGAAGCTCACAACCCGCTCAACCTCGGTCGAATAGCGCGGATCACGTTCCGACAGGTGCGCGAACGGCCGAAAGTCCGCTTCAATCCGAAGACCTGCGCGACCCGCTCGGATTTCCTCCACCGAGCCTTCGACGGAGATCCGGCGAACCTTGAAATTGGGCACCCAAAGGTCGATCGCAGTGCCGATGAGCTGTTGCCACGCGGCAAACAGCCTCGGGGTCATCGCCCTGCCGAGGAGTTCGACCGCGCCGCCGCCGAACTCGCGGAGCATCACCCGCGATCCGATCCGCGTGGAGAGCGTCACCTCAACCCCCTGGTAAGCGCAGGCGAGCGTGTCGATGATCCGGCCGGTGCGCCGGTGGACACCGCTCACGCCGGCCCGACCTCGGAGCCATCGGCCACCGGAGCAGCTGCCGGCGCCTTCGCCGACTTGGTCCGCCGGGACCCTTTGGGCCAGATCCGGTTGAGGGAAAGATCGTAGGTCGCTTCTTTTGCGGTCAGCGACACCTCGCGCGTGGCCGGCACCTTCGCCCCGTTCACCCAGGTCACACCCTCGGCCACTTCGTATTCGCGCTTGTCCATGGTTCGCCTCCTACCCGATCCTGACGTTCGGCGAGCCGGATGCCCGCACATGACCGCAGCTGTCCTGATCGCCCTGTCGATTGGCGGGAATGCCGGCGATGCGGACCTTTGCAGACCCATTGGCCGTGACCGGAGCCAGATGCGGCGGGAAGAACGGCGTGTGCGCCGATACCGGCGATCCGTTCACCGCGGCCAGACGGCCGTTGATGCGAACCTTCGACTGCACCGATCCGGTCACGACGCCGGCAGCGTCGTTCGGGTCGCCAACGCGATGCGCGGGTGCGCTCATAGCCCAATCTCAATCCCTGCGGCGTCCATGAAAATGGACGAACCAGTCAGACGGACGATTGTCTCTCCGATGGTGACGACGAGGGTTCCTTCCGCCACCGAGATCCGGACGCCACCGAACTCGAGTACGTTCTCTCCGAAATCATCCGACGGCGGCGGATACTGCCCCGAGAAGCCTCCCCGGAAGACCAGTCCGCGGCGAGGGTCCCCGGTCGGATTGAGCACGCCGACAATCTGCCCTTTGGCAAGAGGCATCCATGTGCGCGTCGCGCCGCCGCTCTCGGGGTGCGGATACCACGGCGAAAGGTGGCGCTTTCCGTCGGATCCCTGACCGAGATCGAGCCGATACCCCTTGGCCGCATCGAGCTCTGAGATCGGCCCGACCGTGAGTGCTCGCCCGAAGGCGCTCTTCAGCATTTCGATGTCGGTCTTCATCCCGACGATCACGTCGAGCATCACTCACCCTCAGGATCAGCGGAAACGTCCACGCCAGCGCGGCCGGCCATCTCGATGGTCGCGGACTGGCCGGTCGGCAATTCGTCATCATCACCGAGCGTCCAGTCGATCGGTCCCAGGCCGAGCGCAGCAAGCTCGCGACTGCCGAGCCCGCTTTGCTCCTGAACCACTCGCCAGGGCTCCCGGTAGCCAGCGAGATGAGCCCGGATCAGGGCGGCCGTCGGCGACAACACCGGATCCTCGGACGTCTCCATCAAGGCCAGGAGCCGGCCGAACGGGAGGTCGGGATCGATCGGAACGCCAAGTGCCGGATCGTCGATCAGCTCGACCGTCACCTTGAGCTGGGCCGCGGCAAGCCGGGCCGCGTGTTCGGTGGAGTTCGCCCGGGCCCGCCTCACCTTGAGGACCCGAGCCCGCAGCCCTCGGAAAACCTCCGCCCACGGATTGGTCCGGTCGGCAAGCGCGTCGGCGATCTGCCGGCAGACCAGGTCCGCGTGCACTTCAAAGGCACGATCGGTCGCCGGAACGCCGGTCAGGACCTCGCTTTCGCCTGTCTCCGGATTGCGCACCGTCATCGACGCGGCAATACCCATCTCGAAGACGAGATCGATCGTGCCGTTCTCGTGAAGCCCGCCAGGAGCTCCGCTATCCAGCACCATCTCTCCATCGTCGGTGTAGATGGAGATGAACGGCTTTTCCTGGTCCGTCCGGATCGCACCGTTCGCATCTGTCGACAGCGCCGCGATTTCGCTGTCGAGCACCCGGTCCCCGATCAGGGTCGCGCCCTTGACCGCCTCTACCGCCGCGATCCGCAGCCCCATCCGCACGAAACTCATCTCAGGCGTTCCCGAGATAGACGATCAGCCGGGAGGCTTTGCGATCGCCGACCGCTTTCACCTCGAACCACGGCTCACCGGCGCGCGCCAAGGCCTTCACCCGGTCGCCCTTGCGGATCTCCGGCCCGCTATAGGTGGCCCAAGCGATCGACAACACGGCTGTACTGCCGGCGATCTGGGTCGACCAGTCGGAGGTCCGCCCGCCGGACATGTCCCCCATCTCGACGTCGCCGACGCGCAGGGGTGCGTCGATCTGGATCATCGCGCGGTCGGGATCGACAACGCCGCGCTTCAGGAATGAAATCCGCACGGGTTCGGCGAAGACGGCATCGACCTCCGCGGCGATATCGTCGCGGAGAGACTGAAATGGGGCATCCAGGGGCATGACGGGCGCGACGTCAGTTCGACGTCGTCAGCTCGACCTGGCACTCGGGCTGCTTGCACACAGCCAGCATGTTCGACTGGGACTTCAGCTCGATCCCTTCACCGTGGTCGAGCACCTTGGTGGAGATGAAGATCGGCTCGGACCCTTCGTCGATCGGGCGGTTTGCGCGCTCGATGTGATAGACGGGGCCGTCGAAGGTGCGGAACATGGACTGGGTCCCGGTCGGGAAGGCGTGCCCTTTCCCCGCCGCCACGTTGGCCTCCTGCGAAATCGCGCCGGACGGAGAGCGCACCGGCAGCGAGCCCTTGTACTCGCGGAACGTGATCTCGCCGAACTCGAACACGCGGCCCCAGTTGTTGCCGCGATAGTCCCGGCCGATCGTCGTGTGCAGAGCGGCGTTCTGGGCATTGATCCAGAACTTTTCGACTTTCGGGTGCTTGATCAGCTTGGAGAAGAAGCTCGAGGAGACGATTGCCTCGATGCCGTTCATGGTCTCTCCCTTGAGATTGACCATGACGTGGTCGCGCACCTCTTCGCACTTCTCGACGATGTCCACCGTGTCGGTGCCGAGCGTGAAGTCCACCGTCTTCTTGCTGATCCCGAACAGATCGAAGAGATCGTAGAGCGTCCGGCCGCGGCCGTCCTTGATCAGCCCCTTGAGCATGCCGAGGCGGACATATTCCCGCGTGATCGAGTGCTTGTTGCGGATCGTCATCAGCTTGTTTGCGGTCTCCCGCTCCAGCGAGCCGGGCGTGACTTCACCGTTGACGACCTCAAGCACGCCGTCGATGTCGTCGACCGAGATCTTGTCCAGGTGGGGGAAGTGCGGGATCTGGAGGATGATGCCGTTTTCGGTATCGCCCGGGCCCACCTCGGCCGGACCGCCACGCTCCGCCGCGGCGAGAACGTAGATCTGCCCGTCGCGGTACTCGATACGGACATAGATCGAGCCCTTCGGCTCGTTCGGTGCGAGGCCCAGCTCGTTCAGCAGACCGTAGGTGTTCGGGATCCGATTGACCTCTTCGGTCAGCTCGACATCGGTATAGGGGAGAAGGATCTCCGGCATGGGTCATTCCTTTCGTGAGGACACGGGTCGCCGCTTCCGGGCCTGCCGGAGATCACGCGGCTGAAATTGTGAGGGGACTTCCGTCAGCGAACGGAAATGAAGAGCCGCTCGTCCATGTCAGCAATCGCGGCAGACTTCTGCGGATCCGTGATGCCGTCCGGCCAAAGGATGCTCGACGCGACGAGGGTCGCCATGCGCTTCAGGTAGAGGACCCCGTCGACGTTGTCGGCGCCATTTTCCGCGACCGTCTCGCGAAGAGAGATGCCGCGAATAATCTCGGAGCCGTCCGTCGCGTCCGGATCCCAGGCGACGATCTTGTCGTCATCGGCCCCGGCCGCGCGGGACAGCGTCACCGTAAAGGAATCGCCTTCCACGAAGGCCGCCGAACCGCCGGCAATCGTGAACTTGATCGCCTTGTTGAAGGCCGCCCCGCCTGTCGCGGTTCCGACGAGATTGCCGGCCGGATCCTCGACGCGGAACTTCGACGTGCCGTCGCCGCCGCCGGTCGTGCAGTTGATCGTGTAGACCCCGAGCATGGCCGTGGCGGTGAAGGCCGGATCGGCGAGGGTCAGCGTGCCATCGCCGGTGTTTCCGGCGTCGGCTGCAGTCTCCGCCGACGTGGTACCGGACCCGGAGATCTTGCCGACCAGCGTGCCGAGCTTGATGGTGCGCGCCGCGCCATCACCAGCGAGAAGCGTTCCGGTCGCCCGGGTCAGCTCCGGATCAGCCTCGAAAGCCACCAGCGAAGACACCTTCGATGGTTTGGTCATCTTGTAGTGGGGAAGCATTGAGCGCTCCTGTCATTTGGGCGCACGACATCACCGCCCGTCGGACGCGACGGCCGTTCGTCCTGCTCTCGATTGAATGGAGGGGTGGTGAGGCTGGCGTCAGCCGGCAGCAGCCGGCTTCAGGCCTTCGATCTTCTTGGTGATCCGGTCGTGCAGTCCGGATTTGGCGGTTGCCTTCGCGCCCGGCTGGGCCTGCCCGGCCGTGGCGAGACGTTCGCGCTCGTAGGCCGCCGGATCCGGCTCCGGATCCTCGGCCTGGGCTTTCGGCGAGGCCGCAAGCGTCGCCTTGATCGCCTCGACATCGAGCTCGGTCGACTCCACCAGGTGTTCGGCGAGGCTCTCACGCCCCGTCGCTTCCTCGAGGCTCATCACCGCCTTGCGACGCTCCTTGTAGGCGGTGACCGCGGCATCGGCGGCCTGCTTGTTCGCCTCTTCGAGTTCGGCGGTTGTCTTCTCCGGCTTGGGGTTTTCCGGCATGTGGGTCTCCTTTTTCGAACGCGACGCACCGGACGCGGATGCGCCCGCACGGTGGTCGGCCTTGAACGTCCAGTTCTTGCGTTCCGCGAGTGCTTTCAGGTCATCAGGGGCTTTCGCGAACACGCGGAAATCGAAGGCTGCCACCGCCTTTGCCTGCCCCGCCTCGGCCTTGTCGGCATAACCCGCCTCGACAGCCTGATCGGCCGTGAGCCAGGTTTCCGCTTCCATGGTGGCGCGAACGCTCTCCGGTGAGTTCCCGGAGCGTTCGGCGTAGATCGAGACCATCTGCGCGGCATAGGCGGACAGCTGTTCGATCGTCTTTTCGTGGTCCGCGATCGTACCGAAGGTGATGTTGGCCGGATCATGGATCATCATGATCGACCCGGCTTTCATGACGATTTCGTCCCCGGCCATCGCGATGATGGTCGCAGCCGAAGCCGCCACGGCGTCGATCTCGATACGGACGTTTCCCTTGTGGGTCGCGAGCGCATTGTAGATCGCGACACCCTCGTCGATGATGCCGCCACCGGAGTTCAGCCTGACCACGAGATCATTGTCGCGGCCGTGCTCGGCCAGCGCTGCCAGAACGGCACTCGCGGTAAACCCCTCTCCCCAAAAGTCGTCCCCCACATAGCCGTAGAGGATCAGCTCGCCGTCGCGCAGGATCGTCATCTCGGTGTCCCTTGTTCAACCGAACGTCATCGGTTTCGCGAAGCGTCGCCGCGATCCGCCGCCAGCTCGCTGACATCGGTCCTCGTAGGTGCGGATCATCTCCGAAAGCCGCGCCAGATTGGCGCGCGTGAAGGTCACCTCGTCTTCGCCGAAGCGAACCGTCTCAGCCTTCCCGCCCGATGCGATCGCGAGTTCGACTTTCTTGAGCGCCATCGCGACGTCGCACGGTCGCGCGAGATCGACGGTATCCCCGCCGATCTTGACCAGTGACGAGATCGTCATTCCGCTTCGGTCCGCTTGCGCTCTTCGTCATCGACGGGCGAGGCCGCAGGCGCGTCGCGGTCATAGGGCGAGCGCATTCCGGCCTCGACATAGCGGCGATGTCCGGCGACGCGTTGTTCGAACAGCTCATCGGGATCGATGCCGAGTTCCGCCGCCTCGATTTCGATCGAGGAGGTCCCGTTCGAAAGCCTCTCGCTCGACGCACGGGCGCTCTTGTAGTCGTCGGCCGAGGGCTTGGCCGGCCCCTGCCACTGGGCCCAGCACACTTCATCGCGATGGGCCTGGAATGCCGAATACCCGCCCTTGAGCGGAATGCGCCCTTCGCCGATCTCCTCGTCGAGCCATGCGTCGTAAATGACCTGACAGAGTGGCGCGGCGAGCCGCTCTCGACGGCGGAGCACAATCGGCCAGATCGACGCCGTCTCCATCCTGGTCGATGAATAGGTCGCGTCGCTGTGATCCATCGAGAACGATGCGTGGGTGCAGCCGATCGCCCGTGCCGTCTCCCGGGACAGCGCCGCCTTGAAGGGCAGATAGTCCGGCCCGGGCGTCGCCGGTGTTCGAAAATGCAGGTCCTCCCCCGGCGCGAGCGAGACGACGCGGGGATCGTCGCCGACGGAGATCTTGTCCTTTGCCTTGTCCATCATCGCGCCGAAATACTGCGCGAACTCGTGCTTCAGCTCGCTGCTCCCGAGCGCCTCGAGCCCTTCGAAGGCATCGGCCGATGGCGCCGGGCTGGTCAGGATCACCGAGATGATGTTCTGCAGGACGAAGCTCTGCAGGACCGAGTCGTCGAGTACCTCCGACATGGCGTAGCGCCGAAAGGCAGGCGTCAACGGCGAGATGCCCCGGACATCGTCGGCGTCCGCCGGGTCGAAGATGTGCAGCACGATCGGGCGGCCCTGCCCGTCCATCGCCGGATAAACGGCGGGAACGTCGATCCCGCCGCGGCGGTCGCGGAACTTGTAGGCCACCGGCCGGCCGTTCTCGTCGTGCCAGACTCCCTGATAGAGGCCTTCAGCCTCGATCGTGTCCTGCATCAACCGATGCGGCGGCGTCATGAGGACTTTCGTGCCGGTCGTGATCCCGTACCGGCGACGCATCGCGCGGGGCATGTAGGACAGCATCCCGGTGATTTCGCCATAGGCGATATACCACCGCAGCCCGATATCGACCATCTGCGGGACGGTCAGTTTTCCGCGCTGGTCGCACTCGTGCGGGTTCCACGCGAAGCGCTTCCACCGTTTCTTGACCAGGGAGCACCATTCGTCGGTTTCCTTCTGATCGTAGCCGAGCTTCGACAGATCCGGTTGCGGCGACAACACGAGCTCGACGCCGACGGTGTCGACGAGGACCTGGTCGCAGGCCCCTTTCAACGTGCCGGAGTTCTGAATGAAATCCATGGCCAGCGCAGCCGCGGCGCGCCAGGACCGGCGAACCTCCGAACGGTGATCCGGCAGCGCAACCCGTCGCGACGCGAGAATTCCCGACTTGGTGTCGCGCAGCATCTGAGCTGTTGGACGCGGCCTTGCCGCATCAGCCTTCGGTGGCGCAATGAGGCCCTGACCAGTGATGGAAGGAACTCTCACCGCTGGCCCCATTTGCGCCGCTGTCGCTCGGATGCGGGGCTCTCCTGTTGACCCCTGGCCTCTTTATCGGCTGCAGCCGGCTGCGGCTCAGGTGCGCGATCTGCCTTCGGCCGATGCTGCAGCGGCGTCAGAAGGTCTGGCTGCCCCGAAGGCCGGCGCATCGCCCGAAGCGATGCCCATTCTTCCGGGCCCATCGTCGTCAGGCCGAGCTTTTCCGCCATGGCCATGGCGTAGACGCGGCAATCGAGAAGATGGTTGTCCCGCCGCAGGACCTTCCATTCCTCCTTGAACTTGCCTTTGACGACGCCGGAAACGAAGCTCTCGGCCGTCAGCTGCATGAAGTACTCTTTCGAATTGACGTTCTGGCTGAAGTGGCAGTAGCCGGGCGGGTCGAAATCGGCCCCCGCTGCCAGTCCAGGTTTGTGCAGGTTCGCCATCAACTCGGACTTGAGACCCCAGGTCCCGACCGGCCACAACATGGCGCTGCCGAAGCGCTTCCGCTTGCCGGTCTTCCGGATGGACGTCTTGGACGGCAACCCGATCGCGGCGACGCCTCTGCCCGGCTGGCCCTTGATCGCGACGGCGTCCCGGTGGCGACGCGCCCACTCAAGGGCCTGGTTCATTCGGCCGCCATCGCTGCCGTCGACAGCAAGCATGTCGATCAAGCGCGACTGCTTGAACACGTCGATCAGCGGTGACCGGTAGAAGTCAGCCAGCTCCGTCCAGGCGCCTCGGCTCGGATCGTCGGTGGCGCCCTCGAAGAAGCGCACCACGATCGACCAGCTCTGCCGATCTTCGGCAAATGCGACGACCTCGACCCAGATGCCGTTGTGCTGAATGTCAGCGCCGGCGGTGACCAGCAGCCCGTCGGCGGGGATCACGCCTTCCGGATAGTCTTCGCGGCGCTCCATGAGCCGATCGTAGTCCGGAGCATTGCCCCTCTCGCGAACCGGCAGGCCCAGGACGAGATTGTGGATCCCCTTTTCGCCGAGGCCGCCAGGCTTGGAGTGGGACAACACGTCCTCGGCGATCGCCTCGTAGCTCATCATGAGCGAGTCGAAGGCATCGACGTGAAAGCCGGGATGCCGGTCCGGACCTTCTTTCGTGGCAACAAACCGGCCACCGCGAACGGCAACGACCCGCTCGATCTCCGAAATCTCGTGCGTGCAGTTCTCGCACTGATACCGCGACTTATGCGGATGCGCGCGATCGAGGATGAAGTTCTCGAAGAACTGCTTCTGTTCGAACCCGCATTCGGGGCAGCGAATGTTCCAGAAACGCTGGTCGGACCGCTTGAAAGACCGGTCGATGCGGCAATGGCCTTCCGCCTCACCGAGCTCGTCGCCGGTGTCGATTTCAGGCGTGGACAGCTCGAAGACCTTGTAGGCCTTGGTTCGCCGATAGGCCGTGAAGCGACCGAAGAACAGCGTCTCCGGATCGTCACCGCTCGTGTGTGTCTTCCACTTGGAGACCTCATCCTTCACGCCGTACCGATCGGTCACGCCGGAGAGGTCGGTGGCGACGTTCGCGTTCGCGAGGGCAAGCGAGCCGCCCGCGAAGCGTTTCTCGTTGATTGTCGACCCGGCACCGGACCGGCTGATCGACGGATAGATGATCTCTTTTCCGGTCTCGCGCTGCCACGCATCGATCAGCGGAGAGAGCTTCTGGGAGTTGATGTCCTGCAGAAAGTCGATGGACGGCAGGGCGTAGAGGATGTTGTCCGGAGCGAGTTCGGCGAGGTAGAGGCACCAGGCGAGTGCCAGGATCGAGACACCGGTCTGCTGCGACTTCCGCACCGTCACGAGCGTGCACGGATCCTCGACGCTGAGACAGTCCGCGATCGCCCCCAGATAGGGGGCGTCGTCGATCGACCAGAACTCGCCTTTCTTCGGTCCGTCGACGAGGACGATGTTCTGAGGGAGCCACTCACGAAACGGTAACGGCGCCACGGGACGGATCGCGCGCGCAAGCGTCGACGCCACCAGCGCTTCGGCGCCCGGATGATGTCCCTGCAGGTGGAGCGTCATGCGGCGGTGTCTTCGCTTTCGTCCGCGATACGATCGTCATTCACCGGCGCGGCCCGCGCCAGAGCATCCAGTTCGTCCGCGATCTCGCGATTGATTTCGGCGGCGATCGTCCGGAGCAACGTGCGAAGCCCCTGAGACCCTTCGCGAGAGACGGCGAGCGCCATGTCGTCGGCGCGGTTCGGAAGCCGTGCCACAACGCTCTGGATCTTGCGGCCGGCGCCGGACAGGCCTTCCTGAAGCTTGTCGGCGCGGACGAGTTTCTTCAGCTCTTCCTGCTGCTGCAGCACCGCTCGGTCCAGGCGGAGCCAGGCTTCACGACGGAGCGCCTCGTCACGGGAATCCGAGTTCGCTGCAGCGGTTTCTTTTCCGCCTGCGGCAGATCCCCGTGCGGCCGTTGTCCGGGCCGAGCTCGCGAATTGCCCGCGATGGTGATCGTAGTGGGCAAGCGAGAACCGAGCGATGCGGTCCCGACCATCCCGCTCGACCGGCAGGTCGTGCTTGTCCACCAGCTGGCGCACGATCTTGGTGACGGCCTGCTTCGACACGCCGTCCCGCTCTGCCACCTCGCCCGGTGTGACCATCACGTGCGAGGCAGTGTCATCCATCACCATTCACTCGCGCGCGGTGACAACCGGAACCGCTCCGGCTGGCAACCGTGACAACCTAACTTTTGAGCCTGTGCGACTGGCCGTTTTTCGGGAGTCTTCCGCCCCGTGGCGGGTAGAACCGCGAAACGGTCCCTAGTGCGTTTCGGGGTCAAGCCAGGCTTGACCATCCAAGCCGATCAGCTGAAGGCGCCGCCGGTCGCCCGCTTGATCTCGTGTTCGAAGCGGCGCGGCATCACCGACGAGACGGTCCGTTCGAAGGCCGACTTCGTCGCGCCCCGCACCATCTCCTTCGGGATGAAGACACCCGACTTTTGCTTCTCGAACTCGTCCATGCCGGTTCTGGTTGTGCCACCAGTGCGCTTGAACACCTGTCCATTCCAGTTCGGCTTGATCACACGCTTGCTCCAAACCCAACCGGCCTTCATGAACGCGCCTTCGAAGATCTTCCGCTGACCGAACGGTGCCGCCGAAACCCCGCGCCGCGTCTCGCGCGCTCCGAAGAACTTCAGAGCCACTTCGCCGCCCTGGGCCGTCATAGTGTAGGTGAGCGTCGACGGATCGGACCGCGACACGCGCACGGCTTCGACGATCACCTTTCGCTTGAGCCCGGTCTGTTTCGGCAGCTGGCGCCGCACCTGGGTTCGTGCCGCGTCGCCGGTTCGGTTCACGACGCGGTTCTCGACGGCCCTCATCCGCTTGTCGCCGAGCACCTTCAACGCGCGCTCGTATCGGACGAGCCCGTCGATATTGCTCCAGCGCACGGAAAGCATGGCGTCTCGATTGTCGGGAAGCGGACACAAAAAACGCCCGGGCCGCCGTCAGGCTGATCCGAGCGCAGAAATCCAACGTGCCTATTCGCGCTGATCATGCTCCGCTTGTCAAGCGCCGCTTAAACGGACGGACGGAACCGCCTGCGGGAAAACGACTATTCCGATGCGTTTTCAACGTCTTCGACGATGCCCAGCGTCGGACGGGCGCCCTCTTCCATCGCACCCCGGATGCCGTACTGGCGCTGCGGCCACCAGAGATCCGCCAGCGAATCAAGCGCGGTCCGGATCAGATCAGCCGTGGCGCGATGCGCCCGCCCGGTCGGGCGGCCGTTTGACCCGGCACCGTATTCCGCGATCGCCGCATCCTCCACGGACGCGCCCTCGACTGCGATCTTCATCACCATGCGCGCCAGATCCGGGCCGAGAAACGTCCTGGCGTCGGCCAGATCCCGCGCTGCCAGCGTCATCGCCAGGACCGGCCCCTCTCCCTGCCCCTGATCGACGATATCCCGGGTCATGTCGACCGTGCGCAAACCCATCGCGCTCGCCGCCTCGCGCAGCCGGTTCGCCGCATCGAATTGGCGCTCGGTGATCTGCCGCTTGCGACGCATGGTATCGATCGCCGCGCACCGTCGCTGACGCCGCTCCACGCCGCCACTCTCATAGCCGCCTTCGACGGCCTCCATGACAAGGCCGCGCTCCGCCGCCGTCACCGGCGGCAAGGTCACCTTCCGCTTGCGCCTGCTCTTCGCCATTCCGCCTTCTCCCGCTCTGTCCCACCTGCCCCACCTTGGTTTTCAACGTGGGGCACCGATTTTTTCCGTCGTTTCAATTGCTTGCCCCACCTGCCCCACCTGCCCCACTTGAATGAAGATCCATGGGGATTGTGGAAGTCGCTCTCACCGCCCTTCACGCGCGCCCACGCGCGCGAAAAGGTGGGGCACGTGGGGCAGGTGGGGCACCGCATTGAGCTGCAATAGAAAATCAGCGCCCCACCTTCGCGCCGTGCCCCACCTCAAGGTGGGCCATGGCCGCGATCACGGGCTCGCTTCCTCACTCTCCTCGTCCCATGTCACATCCTGGCCGACGGAGGCCTCGAACCAGGCCCGCGCCGTGAGAAGCGGCGGGAAGTCGTAGCCCCAGGGGCGTATCTGCTTGCCGTCGTCGTCCAGGAAGACGCGCTTCTTTCGGACGATCCCAGGCACGAGCTTCTTCAGCTTGATCCCGAACTCGGTTTCGGTGGCGCGGCGCTTGATTCCGACACGTTCCGCGAAGGCAATGTAGGACGCGTGAAGACGATAGGTCGGAACCCAATCCTTCCATTCGTCGGTCCCGGGCAATTGCGCGCCCTCTCTCAGGCGCTCGAGCCACCAGCTCTCGATCGGGTCGAGCGAGCGCACCTTCTGTTCGAAGAGGCCGCCCGTTTTCGGGATATCGCGCAGGTCCACGCGCGAGAGATCGAAGTCGAGGAGGTAGTCTAGGAGCGCGGCGCGGTTTTCCGGCCGCATCGCCTCGGCAAAGAGCGAGGAGAAGTAGGCGCCATCGCCCTTCCCCTTGTCCTTGATGTCGAACACGGCGAAGCGCCGCTCGTCCTTGCCGGCCGGCACAACCCAGTCCTCGTTCGAGGTGACCAGGAGGCGCACGTAGTTCTTGATCTGGATCGGATCGACGCCCTTGTGCTCGATAAACTGGATGTCCGATGTCACCAGCCCCTTGAGCCGGCCCTCGGCATGCTTGTCGCCGGCCCAGAAGCCCTCGTCGGCCTGCAACAGCAGACACCCTTTCATGTGGGCGTTGAACTGGCCGATCAGGTAGCGCGGATCGTCGGCAAGGAAGTAGTGGGGGGCAAACAGCGAGCCGAACGTCTGGCCGATCATCGTCTTGCCGGTGCCCTGCCCGCCGCGGATGACGAGGGCGGTGCCGATGCGCTCGCGCGGCCGCTGGACCATGTGGGCGAACCAGGCGGTGACATAGTGGAAGAGCTCCTCGGAACCCTGGCACACCCGTTCAAGCAGATGATCGAGGATCGCCGAATTGTCCCCGTCCCGGCTCCGCTCGTATTCGAAGCCGCGCCAGAGGTTGTAGGTGCCGGCCGGCGCGGCCGCGTCGGGCCCGTCAGGGTCCGGTTCGAACACGATGCCGGAATATTGCCGGCGCGCCGGGTCCCGCATCCAGAGGGTGGATTTCGGGACGGCCTTCAGTTCCTTCTTCGAGTTTTCCAGGTACTCGACGCGATTGGCGTTCCAGGCATGGAAGGCCTCGAGGGAAAGCAGCTGCAGCCGCTCGTGCGGAGCTCCCTCGGGAAACTCGCGCAGGATCATGCAGCGCGACCCGACCAGCACGATCGCATAGCTGTCGTTGAACTCGTCGACCTCGTAGGGCCCGTCGCTCGGCAACGCGGCGTGGCCGGCGCCGGCGATCGACGCTCCGATGTCGTCGACCGTCGCGGCGTCCGGGTCTTTTCGATTGCCGGAAGCCATGATTAAGCCGCCTCCGCAGTCACTGATCGCCCTAGAAACCGAGCATGTTTTTGTAGATACAAAAAACACTTGCGGTTAGCAGTTTTTGTATATACGTTATTTCCATGGACACGCCGCGCACCATCGACTTCGACGACGCCAAGGAGGCGGAAAACATCGCGAAGCACGGCGTATCGTTCAACGAACTTGCGGACTTCGCGTTCGAAACAGCGATGGTGGAAGTCGACGACCGCCATGATTACGGCGAGCGGCGGGAAGTGGCATTGGGCTTCATCGGCCACCGCCTGCATGTCCTCGTGTTCACCATGCGCGACGAGACGCTTCGGGCAATCTCGCTGCGCAAGGCCAACAGACGGGAGATGAGAACCTATGACGACCATCAAGCCGAGGACTGACCGGCCCCGCATGACGAAGGACGAGGCCAGGCGTCTCGCGAAGGAAAACCTCGAGGCGATCACCGACGAGGAGGACGCCGCGATCACGGCCGCCGCCGAGGCCGATCCGGACAATCCTCCGGCCGATGACCTCTTCCGCCGCCGGCGCGGCGGGCGCCCCCCGGCCGAGACGCCGAAGAAATCGGTGAGCATCCGGCTCGACCAGGATGTCATCGACCGGCTCAAGGAAGGCGGACCTGGCTGGCAGACCCGCGCCAACGCCGCGCTCCGCAAAGCTGTCGGATTGAAGTAGTGCCAGACTGGAATCATTGGATCCCAATCACAGCTGCTTCCGTGCTCGGGGTATTTATGGGCGCGAGCGCGGTCGCTGTATTTTCTCCCGTATCGACGGAAACCTGGGAAGCGGTAGGAGCCCTCAGCGGCTGGGCGGCCGGTCTGGGTGCGTTCGTTGCCGCCTTGCTGACCCTTCGACCATTGCTCGGACAGCTTCATGAAGCTCGTAGGCAGACTGACTATATTGTCGGCGATAGCTACCCAACTCTCGACCTTTTCGTCGACCAAGATTTGCTTGCAACGAACGTCTTGAATGTCAGAATTACAAATTGGAACAGAAGATCTATAATCATTAGTGATTTCCGAATACACAAACCTCAGTGTTCGTTTCGCATCATAGATGCTGAGACTCGCAATAGACCCAAAGACGCCAAACCTGTTGGCCTCAGTCGGAGCAAAAAACACGCCGGTAAGATAGATTTCTATGGAGGCATTCGCTTGGCGGGGTGGGAAAACAGGTCCGAGATGCCAGCTCGATTCAGAATGAAAATAGAGGTCTATGATCAACATCAAAGAAAGAGACTCAGGGAAGCTATAACGTCGTGCGCGACCATCAGATTGGATGGCAAGATCGCAACCCTGCGGGCAGACATTGATTTGTCCGAAAATCAGAGCGATCAAGCGACCTCTCCCTGAAACAAATCCCCCGTCGCCTTGTTCTTTTCGGCGCGCTTGAGGTTGCGGACGGCGATTCGGAAATACTCCGGCTTCAGTTCGGTCCCGACGAAGCGGCGGCCGTGGCGGATCGCCTCGAAGCCCTCCGAGCCGATGCCCATGAATGGCGAATAGACCGTCTCGCCAGCGTTGGTGTACTGCAGTACCAGGCGGCGGGTCAGGTCGAGCGGCATGGGGCAGAGATGCCGTTCCTCGTCGCCTTTGGCGCCGACGTTCAGGACATCCGTCTCCCTTGTCGCCATCCACACCGGCGACGCCCATTCCTGCCAGACCTCAAGGGGATAGTCGTCCGGCGGATGCGAGACGCGCGGGGTGTCGTCCATACCGTCCGACCACTTCCGGAAGACGGCGATATATTCCGGCATGCCGCCGCCGGTGCGCGCGGCATCCTCCCGGAAGTGCTTGTAGAGAAGCCGGTCCGCCTTGGTCTTCTGCATCTCCTTGACCGGATCGCGCCACACCGTGACCAGCCGATGAAAGGTCCAGCCTTCGTCAACGTGCGCGGCGATGCATCCGCCGGTGAAGTGGTAGAGGCCGCGATCGCCTTTCTCGGAGGAGTTCGAGTAGTAGACGAGATCCTTGACGTGGATCGCCGTCAGCCGGCCCGGCCGCGTCACGCGCAGCTTCTCCCGGATCAGATGGCGGTAGGCGGCGAAGAACTCGTCATGGCTGCCAACATTGCCAAGGTCCCGCTCGCTCTCGGAATAGATGTAGAGCGACGAGAAGGGTGGAGAGTAGACTGAGAAGTCGATCGAATTGTCGGGCATTTCGGCCGTGAACTCGATCGTGTCGGCGTTGTAGGCGGCCCAGCCCTCGCCGGTCGCCTGGTCCAGAACCTGCGTCATGCCAGCCACGCGGGAAGCCGCGCCTCCTGTTCGGGTCGGTAGGATTGGAGAATGGCCGAGGCGCGCGCGGTGCGCGCCATCGCAGCCGTCATCTCGCGCTTCATGGAATCGTGGTCGCCGGCCTTGCGGCTGACCACCTGCCAGGCCGCATCTTCGGTGTCGGCACAGACGACGTGCACGTCGACGGCCCGCGCCTGGCGGAACCGCCAGCACCGGCGGACGGCCTGATAGAAGCTCTCGTAGGAAAACGAGAGCCCCATGAACGCCATGCAGGCGCAGTGCTGCCAGTTCAGCCCGTAGCCGGCGATCGACGGCTTGGTGACGAGGATCCGCGCCGCGCCGGTCGTGAAGGCGGCAAGGCGTTCCTCCTTGCGCTCGACCGGCATCGATCCGCGCACTTCCACCGCATCGGGAAGTTCGGCCATGACGGCATCCGCGTCATAGTCGGTCTCGACCCAGATCACCCAGGGTTCGCCCGGTTCGGCCGAGACGATCTCCGCGACCATCTCCGCCCGGGCGGAACACGTGAGGCGCTTCTCCCGATGGATCGACGTTGCCGAAACGTCCGGGATCCGGAACAGAAGACCCTGCCCCGTCTTTTCCGCGCCGGCATCGATCGAGCGATCGGCCGCGACGATGTGGCGATTGAGGTTGAGCGGCGGCAGCTCGTAGCCGTCGTCGGAAAAACCGAGATCGGACGGCTTCGACACGCACCGCGCCCATGAGGCAACCCAGTTCCAGTAGGGGCGCACGGCCGGACGCTTGAGCCGGTAGCGGCCGGCATTGGTCTGGTCCGCGATGAAGAACCGGGACAGCATTTCCGGAGCGCGCATGACACCCAGGAATTCAGAGTGCTGGCCGAGCTCGGTGTGATCGTTCGGCGCCGGTGTCGCACTGGCAGCGAGACGGTACGGTGTGCGATTGAATGCCTCGATCAGCCGTCGTGTCGTCTTGCCGGTGAACGACTTCAGGATCGAGCTCTCGTCGAGGATCACACCGCCCCAATCGTCCGGGTCGACGCTTTCCAGCCGCTCATAGTTGGTAACCGCCACGACCGGACGTGACGGCGCCGCACCTGTGCGCGATTGCACGGCCTCGATCCCGAAGCTGTCCGCTTCGGCGATGTGCTGCGGACCGACGGCGAGCGGCGCGAACATCAGCACCGGCTTGTTCGTGCGCCGCACGACCTCGTCGCCCCAGGCGAACTCCATCCCCGTCTTGCCAAGGCCGGTGTCGTAGAAAAGCGCCGAGCATCCGGCGCGCAAAGCGAATGCCGCCCCATGCCGCTGGTGGTCCGACAGCCGGGCAGGCAGCGCCGCCTCGTCCACGTCCGCAAAGCCGCTCGGTTCGAATGCGATGCGTTTCGCCGCAATCAGGTCGTGGTAGGATTGGAGGGTCACGCCGACACCTCCCGCGCTTCCGTGTGTCGGATTGCCATATCAGCGCAGTTCGCCTCGACGAGCGCGTCGGCAACGTCCGGCGAGACCGAATTTCCGCAGCACCGGCCTTGGACCTCTTGCGTCAGCGGGACGGCTTCGCCGTCCGGCCCAACGCCGGCGTCGATCCTGTACGTGTCCGGGAACCCCTGCGCGCGGAACCGCTCGCGCGGCGTCAGCATGCGCATGCCGATGTCGACGATGACGAAGGCCGCGCCGTCGATCGTCACCGTCACCAGGCCGTGGCGCGGCTTGGTGGTCACGGTGTGCAGCGCTTCGTCGACGCCCTGGATCGGGTCGCCGGCGCCGTAGTATTTGGCCAGGAACGCCGCGACGATGCCGGCATGACCGGTGCTCGCCGTGATGGTCGGAACGGGATGTTCGGCGGGATAGTCCGCCCGGGCGCTGCCCTTCATGTTGATCATGTGCGCGGCGACGAGGCCTTGCGTGCACCCCTTCCCGACGATTGTCGACACCGGCGCCCGCGCATCGTGCCCGACCATGTCGGTATTGTGCTGGGCAAGGAATGCCGCGACGAGCGAAGCCCCGTTGCCGGTCGGCACGACGACCGGGTGCGGCGTGTCGATTGCCCGCGTGCGCGGCTCCTGGCCTGGCCGCTCGCCATAGCGCGGCACCAGGTAAGGCGCGACAACCCCGAGCGGAACGGCGCCGCCCGGGCGGTCCGATTGGCCGTTTGCCGTCACCGTCGCCAGCGGCTCGCGCGCGTCGTGGCCGGTCGATCCCGACCGGAACTTGGTGACGAACGGGGTGATGACCGCATTCGTATCCTTCGCGCTGGCGGTGACCGTGTGGAGCGGCGCCGAGATCGGCCGGTTCAACCCGCCCTGCTGGCCGTAGGAAACGAAGGGTGTAACAAACGCCAGCTCGCCGCGGTTCGCCGTGGTGACGGTCCGCAGCGGCTCGGCAGAATCGTGGCATCGCGTGTCGCCGGCATGCGTCACCGGCACGATGAACGGCCGCTTTGCCTCGAGGACGTAGCGGACCACCCCTTTCGCCACCCGCCGCAGCGTCGCCTCGGCAAGCGGGCGGTTCGCCCGCACGCCCCATTTGGCTTTGATCTTGGCCGAGGTCTCGAAAATCGACGGGCACGGCAGCGACCAGTCGATGATCTCCGCCGCCGTCCGCCACGGGAGTTTATGTTTCCCGGTGCGGCCTCCGGCCGTCCGCACCTCCTGCAGGCCCGCGATCACGTCGGGATCGTCCGGTGCGCCGTGCGTCGGCTTCGGCCAGACGATCGGCTTGCCGTCGCGCCTGGCGATCAGGAATAGGCGCTTTCGAATCGTCGGCGCACCGTAGTCGCAGGCGCGCAGCTCGCGCCACTGGACGCGGTAGCCGAGCCGTTTCAGCTCGCCCACCCACCGGTCGAAGGTTTGCCCGCGCCGCTCGGGATCGGGATAGTAGCCTCCGCCCTCGCGTTCCTTGAGCGGCCCCCAATCCCGGAATTCCTCGACGTTCTCCAGGATGATCACGCGCGGCCGCGCCCGGCGCGCCCACAAAACGACGGTCCAAGCCAGATCGCGGATGGCCCGCTTGACCGGCCTGCCGCCCTTGGCCTTCGAGTGGTGCTTGCAGTCCGGCGAGGCCCAAAGCAACCCGACCGGCCGAAGTCCGACCACCTCCATCGGGTCGACCTGCCAGATGTTCCGGCTCAGATGGACCGTGTCGGGATGGTTGGCGCGGTGCATCGCCAGCGCCGCCGCGTCGTGGTTGATCGCGTAGTCCGGCGAGCGGCCGAGCGCCCGCTCGATCCCGACCGATGCCCCGCCGCCGCCGGCGAAGCTGTCGATGATCAATTCGCGACCATGGTCGGACGCGTCCCTCGGTGGCGGATCCCCTAGGGCTAACGCCCCTTGATCAATCCCGGTCGAACCACCGCCCCATGTATCTTGCCTCATCACGCCGCCCTCGCGGCCGCGGTGGGCTTCGGCCCATCGAGCCGCTGGACCGGTTCGCCGACTTCCCAGGCGCCCCGCATCGGCATGATCAGGGCCCGAAGACCGGGCACCGCGTCGGATGTGAAAACGAGCGGCTGGCCGTTCCCGGAAGAGGCGATCGTCACCTTGCCTGCCGGCATCGCCTGCAGAAGTTGAACCAGATAGTCCACGTTGACGTGAGTGCCCGCCGCCACCTCACCAGCTTCGATCGCCAGCCCGACCGGAACGATTACCTGGTCCGTGACGGTGGGCCGCGACTCGAGGTGCACGGTCGCGCGATCGACGACGATGCAGCACGAGCGGCGAACATCCCGCGATATCGCCTTGATGATCCGCCTGAGATGAAGTCCCGCGACGAGAAAGTGCGAGTGCGGCAGGGCTGCGATGCACTCCGCCCCATCCGGAATCACGCGACGCCAGTCGGGAAAGGTGCCGTCAATGAGGCGGGAGGAGATCCGGACGTCGCCGAGATCGAGTTCGATCTGAAGCCCCGAGATACGGACGGCAATCGCATCGTCGCCCGGCCAGAGCCGCACGATCTGCTCCACCAGCACTTTCGGCAGAATGACGCCCGGAAACGCGCCGCTGAGCCTTACATCGGAAATCGCGGAACCCGCCGGCACCTCGATCAGCCGATGCCCGTCCGTCGCGATCAGCGACCAAGCTCCGTGGTCGCCCTCCTGCTTGACCTGCTGCAGCGCCACGCCGTTCAGGTAGTAGCGGGTCTCTTCCCTCGAAATGAACGGCAAGGCCCGGCGGAATGCCCCGCGAATGGGTTCGGCCCACGTGCAGGCGAGCACCGGAGCCTCAAATTCCTTCGGAGCTGGAAAGTCAGCCGCCGGCGGTCCGGGCGGCATGCGCACTTTCGTCTCGCCGGCGGTGAAGCAGAGATCGTTCGAGCCGATGGCAATCGAGATCGTCTTCTCGCGCGGCACGGTCCGGACGAAGGCCAGGAGCGGGGCAAACGGCACACACACACCGGACCCGCGCCGAAGGGCCTCGTGGGAAGCCTCGGCGCTGACCGTGATCCACATATCGAGGTCAGTCCCCGACAGTTCGAGATGTCTACGGCCACGCGCTTTGATCCGGACGCAGCGCAACACCTCAATGTGCGATCGCGCGTCCACGATCGAGCGCAGCTTGTCCAGGGCATCACGCAGGACGCCTGCCGTTGCTGAAATCCGGGCCATCGAACCCTCCTCAGTGTTGGTCTAGTCCTGGCCTTGCGGCCCCGCTTCCCGATCCGGATCGATCGTCACGCGCGGGTCGCAGCAGTGCCGCCAAACTCCGCCTTGCAGCACGAAGGTGCCGATGCCCGTCGCGATCGACCTCAGACGACGATCCGCAATGCCGGTCCTGCGGCCGGCCCATCCATGACCAGGTGGCCCATCGACCGGGACACCGGACATGGCGTTCACTTTCTGCCGGGGTTCGGCCGTGGAATCGGAGCATCGGAGGCCGCGCTTTGATCGGCGTCGGCGCACCATCCAGCTCGGCGACCGCCGTCATAGGCCCGGCCCAATCCTTCGGAGATGAGCGCCGCCGCCACGTCGGTCTGGTTCACGAAGACACGCGCGAGGGTCCGCTCGTAGCGGTCGCAGCCATCTCTCCGGAGGCTCACCTCTCCCGAACCAAGCAGCTCGATCAAACGCAACCGGGCGGCCCTCGCCTGGGCCTCCTCGGCAGCGCACTCGCCGTCCATTTCGGGGGTGTCGATCCCGAGAATCCGGACCGCTTCCCATTTGCCCCAGCGAAGGCGCGAGCACGCCGGTGTGTCGGGACCGGGCGCGACATACATCGTGTCCCCGTCATAGGGCGGCGGAGGCCCGTCCGCGGCGGACGCCGGGAGAGCTACCGCGAGGAAGAGGACGAAGGCGCCGAAGGATCGCAAAATCATCACGCAGCCTCCCTGCTTTCGAGCCGGTCCAGACGTTCGATTTCCGCAACGATCAGCGCCCCGGCGCGCACCAGGTCCCGGCGTCGGGATCGGGGCTTCCACCACTGCCAAGCCCACGGCCAGCAGCGCTTCAGAACGATCGGGCGATCGCGCTCGCACATCGCAGCGCTCTCGAAGTGGGTCCGCAGCGCGTCGGGAAGGGTCGCAAACCAGGCATAGGCGGCGGCAGCGGCGGCGAGCTGGCCGCCGGCGTGCCCGTCGTCATGCTCGGTCGACCATCCCTCGGCCTCGATCTGCCGCAAGCGTTCGGCCGCGATGTCATCCAGTGCGCTCACGCTGGCACCTCCAGGCGCTTCTGTGTTGCGACATGCCGGAACACGCCGGCGGCTTCTGCACATGTTCGGCACCGCCAGGTCCCGGCCTTGCCCGTACGAAGATTGACGCCGGAGCCGAAGAAAGCCGGAGCGCCGCAGGTGCACACGAGCGGGCGAATTGCCTCGGTCATGGGCGCACCTCTTGTTTCTTGCTCCCGGCCGTCCGGTCCGGCCTCCGCGCCGGGTCACTGCCCTCCCGGTCGCGCACGGCGCTCCTCGGCTCTTGGTGCCTCCCGACCCGGATGGCGATCACACCGCCGTCGCTGGCGAGCCCGACCCTGCGGCCGCGGCGCGCCTTGAGTTGACGTCGGAGAATGCTCGCACCACGCGGCGGCGCGTCCCATTCGGCCCACGGCGTCGTCTCAGGGACCCCCGCCAAGCCGACGAGGCAATCCTGCAGCGACGTCACCGCGACCACCCGCACGCCGGAGACGACCGGGACACGTCCAGGTGCGGCAACCACGATCAGGAGCGGACGCGAATCCCGCGCGAGCGAGGTATCGATCGTCGATCGGCTCTCGCCTATTGAAGCGGCCAAAAACGAACAACGATCGCGGATCGTATTCATGCCGCGCTCTCCATTGTTTTCTGATCGGCGTCAGTGGCTTGATCGCCCCCTGTAGAGACCCCGCAAGCCGGCTCGTGGTGGCCCTTCACCGCGCGCATCCATGAATTCCAGTCGCACCCGTCGGGCGCGCGGGTGCTGCGAACCAGGCGGCCGGCGACCGCATGGGACGCTTCCGAGGCCTTGTTGATCTTCTCGGCGCGCTTCCGATCCCGATCGTCGCCATCGAAGGCAAGCAGAACGGCGGACGCCGGAACCCAGGCGCGAAAATTCGACCGGGAAAGACACGCCCAGCCACCAATCTGCGATGCCTCGATCGCCGACAGCGTGGTCTCGATGCCTTCCGCCAGCAGAAGAGGCGAGGAGGCCGGACCGGTCGACCGGGAGGATGTTTCGGACCGTGGTTCAGACTGTGACGGGCCGGTCTCCGGGCAGGTACAGAAACGGACATGCCCACCCATGAGCGCGCCCCGGACCTTCCGCGCCGGGAGTGCCTCGCCGTCGGGCCTATCGATTGTCGCCTTCGAAAGCCCGTCCTGCGACAGCCAGGTCAGATGGACGCCCTGCAGACGGCCCGTCTTGCCGTTCTGGATCGCCGCGACCATTGCGGGACCGCGATGCACAAGGACCGGAGCGACGTCCTTCTCATCAGGCGCGAACCAATAGGGAGCGTCGGCAAGAAACCGGATCGTCGGGAGCGGCCAGCCGACCGCCTTCAGATCGATTCCGCGCGCCTCAGCGAGCCATCGCTCGATGATTGTTCCGGCAGCGCGCTGACCGGCGCGCCAAATCGCAGCAGCACGGGCGGCTTGATGCTGTGCGGCCGCCGCCGCCTCCCGCAGACGCTCTTCCCGCCGGGCCTGCGCGGCAGCCACCCGTCGCGCTGCGGCAGCGCGATCCTCGGAGGTGCGCAGTTCCCAGCCCGGCAGACCAAGCCAGCGGCGCGCCCAATCCCAGTCCTCACGGACCGGTTTGGTGCGGCTTTCGCCGGAGTTCACATAGGCAACGAGCTCGATCGGCCCGCCGCCGAGGCCCCCGCGCGGGCCGTCGCCGGAACGCGAATAGCGCACCCAGAGCCCACGGTCGCCGCCCGAAAGCCCGATCCGCCAGGATCCCGGTACCCCTTTCGATTTCCACGACAGGATGCCCTTGCCGGACCGCATGCCCCATCCGGGGCAAAGCTCGCCCAGGAGCGCTTCGAGCCGCTCCGTCAGGAGCACGACGATTTCTCGGGAGTCCGTCATGCCGCCCCCTCGGTCACTTGGTCGAGATGATCGGAACACCAGGACGCGCCATCGGCGTGCACGGCTTCGCCGCAGAACCGCATCTCGGCCGTCGTCGGGCGCGTGCCGTTCGGCCAGAGCGGATAGCGGCACAGACCTTCTTGAAGCGACTCAAAGGAGGTGCCCCCGTCCCCGTCGCTCGCCAGTGAAGGAACGACGACGGGAACGGGAGCTTCGACCGGGGCCGCGGGGCTGGGGGGCTGACAAACGGCCCCGGCCGAATTCGGCTTCGCTACAGATGGCTTTGCGTCAGCAGATGCCTCCCTAACGGTGGCGACAGCTGCCGGTCTGCGCGGCGATGGCCGCGTACTGGCACACCCCAATGTGTCGGCTTTGCGTTTGACGCGGACAGGTGCCGATGGCGATCTCCGTTTCCCGGACCGTGATCTCTGCCCAGACCCTCTGGGCGCCACCTTCAGGGCCAGCCTGCCACCACTGCGGTTGATTAGCCCTATGACGACGTTGCGCGTGATCGGGTCACGAACCTCGCGCGAGACGGTCTCGGCAATCTGGGACGCCGAAAGCCCCGCCTGAACATGCGGCTCGATCAGGGCAAGCCGCTCGTCCTTCGTGAGCGCCGACCACTCCGGAAGGTGTCCGCGACGACCGGTCATTTCACACCTCCCGGTCGTGCTACGCACTCCCCGCCTCTTGATTGATCTTCCCGGTCGCGCCTGCGGCGCTCCTCGCCTCTTGCCCCTTCCCGGTCGCCGCGCTCCCCGCCTCTTGGCGGAAGTGTTTCAGTACCGGTTCCCCGTGAAACCAACCCGACGAACACCGGGGCACAGTAGGCATGCGGATGGAGGTCGATCGCGCGGGAAACGGCGGCGACCGCCGCCACCGACATCGCTTCACCGTGCTCCATGCGGGACGCCGTGGCCGGCGAAATTCCTGCTTGTCGCGCAAGGTCCCGGAGGCTCAGATCCCCGCGCGTAACCCGCGTCAGGTGGACGCCACATCCCCACATCCACCAAAGGAAGTCGCCGCCTTCGTAAGGCGGAACAGCTTTTCCGAGCCGTTTGCCCGTTACCGGATCCAGTTCGAGCTCCGCACACCACCGCAGCCAGCCATTGATCGCGACCGGCCGGCCCATGGCCAGCGTGCGGGTCACCGCCGCCGGAACACCGATCTCCTGACCGGCGGTGAGGCGCGCCTGGCAATCCGGATGGGCCAAAACGAGAGCCTTGGACACCCGTTCGATCAGGGCCTCGGCGCCGGGGATCTGGGAATAGGGCCGTGTCATGAGCCACCTTCCCGGTCACCGCGTGACACTTCCCTGTCGCTGCGCTCCACGCCGCCTCCCACTTCCCTGTCGCTGCGCTCCACGCCTCTTGAAACCCCTTCGACCACCTCGAGCCGGTGACGCAGCCGCATCAGCGCATTGATCGCCTCGTCTACCTCGTCGGTGAGGTGCATGTTCCGGCTCTCAACCGCGGTGACGACGCCATCGTCCGCGAGCGACTCCGACAGCCGCTTGATCACGTCCGAGGTTTCCGAGGCCACGTCGGCCAGGTGGCGGTGCCAAGGGCCGCCGGCCTCGTCCGGCGTCTCCGGAAGCGGAACGACGACGGCGCCCGCAAGCCGCGCGAGCTCCCGAAGAACCGACAGATCGTCGGTGTCCGCCTGGAGGTCGGCGACGACGTCGATCGGTATGAAGTCGGGCTCGTGCGGTCGCTGATAGGTCGAGATCCGCTGCGGCCCGACCCGCGTCGCAAGCGACGCGGCCTCGATCCCGCCTGCCGCATGGACGAGACGGCGCGTCATCGCCTTCAGGCGCAGATAGTCGGAGGAGCGGTGCGGACGGGCATGATCAGCCATGGCGCACCCCGCCGCGAAATTTCGCAAACCATTCGCGATGACCGCAGGTCACGGCCGCGGAAGAATGCCTCCTGAGAAAAGAGCCCGGACCGGACCAGGCCGGCCCGGGCAAGTTCAGGGAGGAAACGCCCAAGGAGGGCTGCGCCGAAGACCGGCGCCTTCGCATGGCGATGAACCACTTTGCGAAGCACGGAATCGCGAACGGAATTGTCGTGCCGAGCGCGAGAAGGGAGATGAAGAGGATGAAGACGATCTCGGAGGTCATGGCCGCCGCCCCCGGTCCGAAAGCCAGGCAACGCCGAGCGCAACGGCCGCCGTCGCAAGTCCGAGCGACGCTGCTGCGATGAACCCGGCGAGAAGCGTGAGGACCCGTTCGGTGGCGAACTCGATCATGCCGCACCTTCCTGCTGGGGCTCAGGGAGAAAATCGTCTGCCGTTACAGACAGACCATTCTCTCTCGCGTAGGCGAGGAGCTTCGGAACGTGCTTGAACGGAATGACACCACCTGTGCCGCCCTTGTCCCTGGGCCGCCTCCAGTTAGAGACGCGGGTACGATGCACACCGGCAATCTCGGACACGATCGAGACGCCGCCATAGAGATCAATGATGCTGTTCGCCGGTTCCATGGCCACAGTTTGTAGCGCTATTCGCTACGCCCGTCAAGCGAGTGTAGCGATTTCAGCAACCGCGAATGCGTTCGCTTTCCGCTACAAGGGCTGAATGATGAGCGACTGGCTGCGGCAAGCACTGACAGAAAGCGGGTATTCGCAGGCTGAAATTGCCCGCCTGCTTTCGGCCCAGCTCGGGCGGTCTATTGACCGGGCCGCAGTCAACAAGATGGTGTCCGGTAAGCGTCAGATTGCCGCCGACGAGTTGCTCGCAATCGCGAGGATGACTGGACACCCCCTCCCCGAAGACCTGAGAAAAGCAGCGGCCGAAGGCCTGCGGGAACTGACATACCACCCTGACAACGAGGCTAGCGTCGTCACTTCGGACACGCTCTATAAGCCTCAGATCCCAGGTGCACTCCCGGAAATCGACGTCAGGCCGGGAGCTGGCCACGGTCAGGTTGGTGCACTTGGCGTCATAGCGCTAAGCAATGGCGAAACGACAGTCGGCCATCCCGTCGTGCGGGAGTGGACTCTTCCAGAAGAATTCACAAGATATCATCTTGAGATCACACAAGGTCGCACGTTTGTTCTCGAAGTCGTCGGCGACTCTATGCTCCCGACCCTTTTGCCAGGCGACCGCGTTATTGTGGATACGTCGCAGCGGAGTTTCCGCGCAGACGCTCTCTATATTATTGACGACTCCTTTGGCGAACCTCAGGTGAAGAGGCTCCGCCGCGTTCCCTACAGCGACCAGCCCACTATCGAGATTATCTCCGACAACCCCAGCTACGGCCGCGACCAGGTATCAGCAGATCGGATTAGAATCCTCGGACGAGTATGCGGCCACATGGCCCGCAAGTGACTGGCCAGTGACCTGAATAGCGATATTCGCTACATCCATATTGACGAATGGTAGCGATTATCGCTACATAAGCCATCGCAGCGGAGATACAGCGATGGCCGATACAGCACATTCCACCTCTCCCGCCTTCCTGGCGATGCACGCCGTCACCGACAGCGACAGCACCGACGAGATGCGGCCGTATCTCGACGAGGCCCGCTCGGCGATCGCGCTTGCCGAATGCGAGGCCGGTCGAGCCGCCCTGTCGGCTCCAGTGACGGCAAGCGCCAGCAGCGCGGCTGAAGCACCGACCGAGCCGAACCCTGCAGCGGTCGACCGGATAACCGCGGAGATCCTTCTCAAGGCCACCGTCCGCCTCCGCGACTTCATCAACAAAGGTGCGATGACGTCCACCGCCGTGGGCCGGCTTGCCGAGATCGAGCGAATGATCCTGGACGCACATCGCAAGCTGACCGGAGGCGCCTCGTGATCCGCGACATCGCCTCCCTCGCGGCTACACTTGTTGTGATCGTCCCCATCGTCATCTGGACTCCCCCGCCAGCGCCCGATGACACGCGTCCGGTCGTGGCCGCTCAGGAGGCCGGGTGATGACCGGCCCCCGCGCCTTTCACGGCGTTCCACCCCAGGTCGTCATCGACCCCGCCGAGCTGTCCACGCGCGCCGAGGACGTCGGCCATCTGAACACAGCCGCCCGTTGCGTCCGAATGGTGCTCGCGCGGCTCGCCATTGCGCCCGCCGAGAACGCGGCCGCCATCGCCCGTGGTGAGGCAATCCTCGACGAGATCGGCGCGCTGCAGGAACAGGTTTCCCTCCCCTCCAGTTCAGGAGAAGCCCGATGATCACGACACCCCAGATCGACGCCGAACGCGCCCGACGCGAGGGGTCCGAAGCCATCATCCGCACGATGGCCAGCACCCTCATCGAACGCTGGACGGCCACGGGCGCGGCAACCCGCAGCGACCTCGCCTTCGCCGGCTTCACGGAAGACGAGATCGATACTCACGGCCAGGCGGCTCGGGACCGGGCGGCCAAGCTTGGCGCCGACCTCAACTCAGATGAATCTGGGACGGCTGACGGGCTCTTTGCCGACGAGACGACGACAGCGCAGCGCACCATCGCTCAGATGGACGAGGCGATCACTCGCCTCTCGGCACGTGCCGCGATCTCGCCGGTCGCAGGGAGGGTGTCGGGATGAAAGCGATCGAGACGCGCGGCACTCTCCGCTCTGCCAACGAGACCCGCCAGGCCGAATGGGACCCCGACGACCGGATCACGCTCGCGTATCGCGGCAACGAGATGGCCGGCGAAGTCGGCGAAGCCTGCAATGTGATCAAGAAGCTCGAGCGCGAACGCCTCGGCATCGCCGGATCGAGGGCGACGCTCGCACAACTCGCGGAGGAGCTGGCCGACGTCGTTATCTGCGCGGACCTGATCGCGATGCAGGCCGGCATCGATCTTCTGGGCGAAGCGGTGCCGGCCAAGTTCAATGCGACGAGCGAGAAGACCGGCCTGCGAACACGGCTTGCCTCGAGCTCCGCATTAGGGGCCGCAGAATAGCCATGCCGCGCCCCGTTCCCCTCCCGGACCTCTTCACGCCCGGCGACCTCGTCGAGGCTCTGGGGAATATGGGGATATCGGTAACGGAGCGAACCCTCCGTGAGCGCGCAAAGCGTCTTGGCGCGTTCGGCATGATCGGCAAAGGTATGTTCTTTACCAAGGCCGACATCGATCTGATCCTGGAGGACGCTCGGCGATGCCCCTCGAGATCTACGACCGTGACGGATGCGGGGTCTGGTGGGTCCGCGGACGACCCGAAGGCGGGAGCTACATACGACGAAGCCTTGGCACATCTGACCGATCGGTTGCCGAGTGGAAAGCGGCCGAAATCGAGAGGAAGGCGCGCCGACGTAGTCTCCTTGGAGACGAAGCGCTAGCAGCAGAGAAGGCTGAGTTCACCTTCCGGGACGCCGTGCTGCTCTATGATCCGACACCTGCCGATGCTCGGTTCCTGATCCCGATCCTCAAGAAAATCGGAGATCGGCGAGTGGCAGACATAAAGCCGGCCGAGGTCAAGGATCTTGCCCGGGAGCTGCTGCCGAACGCCTCGACCGATACATGGCAGAGGCAGGTTATCACCCCGACCCGGTCGGTGATCAACAACGCGCACGAGCGCGGAAGGTGCCCGCCGATCCGCATCAAGGCGTTCACGCGTGCGGAGCGCGTCAAGCAGGACCAGCGGCGCGGGAAGCAGTCTCGCGTGCCGAAGATCCCGGGCGACTGGGAATGGATCAACGCGTTCCGCTCCGAGGCGAACCCCTATCTCGGCGCGATGGCCTTGTTCATGTTCACGACGGCGGCCCGCATCACCCAGGCAACGTTGGTGACGCCGGACGATCTCGACCTGCCGGGCAACCGGGTGTGGCTCCAGGCCGCAAAAGGACACGACGCCCAATGGGTCGACATCAGCCCACAGATGGTTGCGGTGCTCGCGAACCTTCCGCCCCGCCGAGGGCGGGTGTTCGGGTATAAGACCCGGCATGCGGTCTATGGCTCGTGGAAGCGGGTTTGCAAGCGTGCGGGGATTGGAGAGATCATGCCCCATGCGGCCGGACGACACGGCTTCGCAACGGAAACCGTCGTGCGCCAGAAGGTCGACCCCGCGTCGGCCGCTATGGACGGCCGCTGGTCATCGACGAAGGTGCTCCTGGACACCTATTCCCATGGGCAGAAAGGCGTGGCGATGAGGGCCATGCGTACAGAACCCGTACAGGACGCATCGGGCGAAGCGCTTAAGCACCTGGAAGAAAAAGCGAAAAAGGCGAAATAGATACCGCCTTAGCAGGGGAGCGCCTTCGACCACTCGGCCACGTCTCCATCGAGCGTGTTGCGTAGACGCGATGGTGCGGAGGGTCAAGGGTCAGCTGGGCGAAGCCCACAGCCACGCTCCGTCCAAATGAGGCCAACCGGCGAGAAATTCCGCAATCGGAAAAATTGAGCGGCAATATTGCAACGATTCTAACTACTGCAGACCCACCACCTTGGGTTACAACGACAGGGAGAAAATAGCGGACTGCGCGATCGTTCCGCCGACCGCCTGCCGCCTGCCGCCTGCCGCCTGCCGACAATCGGAGCACCTGCGACAGATCGGGCCAATTGATCGGACGTCGGCCTTTTGTGACGCGACGGGGGGATGGGCTGATCACGAACGCTTGTAGCGAGAGGACCTATATGAGCAAGACCTTAAGATGCAAGGTTCGAGCAAGTCGGCCGGGTGAGGGTCGCTCGCAACCTCCGGAAACATGTTCGCACTCCGTCTCCGGCAAATGGACGACATGCGCGTTGCGTCTTGAAAGGTGAAATCCTGCGATGGGTCACGTTGGGATCTGGTTTGGGCGTCTGACCCCCGGCATGAAAGCCGCGGCCGCGACGGCGGCGGTGTGTTTCCTGCTCGCCCTGCTCGCCATCCATTTCTACAAGCAGCCCGATCAGACCGCGATCATCTGGCTGACCAATGCGGTCGCGATCGGGGTCATCGTCAAGCGAGGCTATGCCGACACCCTGGCGACCGCGATCATGGTCGGCGGGGCAATCATCGGGGCCAATCTCGTGCTGGGCACACCGGCGACGACCGCGCTCTGGCTCGGTCTCGCAAACAGCATCGAGATCGCTATCACGGTTTTCCTGCTGCGGCGGATCGTTTCCGATCCGAGCCCTCCGCTGACGGTCAGCGCGGTCACCAAGATCATCCTCGCCGCCGTTCTGGTCGGCCCGGCCGTCTCGTCTCCGATCGGCGCGGCCATCCTCTCGTCGAGCATCGGTCTGGGCTACTGGGATGCGTTCGCAACGTGGTGGATCGGAACCGCCATCGGCAGCTTCAGTCTGCTGCCGCCGATCCTCCTGTTCCAGCGGTCCGCGTTCCTGGCTACCATGGATGATCCGCGAAAATTCAATCTGGTAACGGGTCTGCTGATTTTCACCGCCATGGTGACGATCATCTCCGTTGAGACGTTCCCTCACCCCTACGTTCTCATCCTGCTGCCGGTGCTCTTCGCGGCAAGCCGCCTCCCCCCTTTCGAGACGGCGCTGGTCTCCTCGACCGCGCTCATCATTCACTGGCTTCACGGAGTGTTCATTCCGACCCATGGCGGCGAGATCGATGCCGCCCTCGCCGCGCATGTGGCGCTTGCGGTGGCTGCGGTGTCGCCCTGCATCTTCGCCATTCACCGCAGCCGGATGGCCCTGGCCGAACAGGCCGTTCGCGAGAGCCAGGCAATGTTCTCCCAGGCCATGAAAGACTCCGCCATCGGCATGGCGATCGTCGGCCTCGACGGCAGCTGGTTGAAAGTCAACGACGCGATCCCCGAGATGCTCGGCTATTCGGCCGACG
The DNA here is from genome assembly GCF_030814015.1 of Amorphus orientalis. NCBI lineage: Bacteria > Pseudomonadati > Pseudomonadota > Alphaproteobacteria > Hyphomicrobiales > Amorphaceae > Amorphus > Amorphus orientalis. Next base: position 1,412,472 of record NZ_JAUSUL010000001.1, on the reverse strand, counting down.
AACTGTACGAGCTGTCCTTCCAGGACATCACCCATCCGGACCATCTCGATGACGATCTCGAGCTTCTGAACGAAGCCCTCCAGGGCCGGCGCGAAACGTTCCGGATCGAGAAGCGCTACATCCGCAAGGATGGCCGGGTGATCTGGGCTCTTCTCGCCGTCAGCGTGGTTCGCGATCAGAAATCCGGCCAACCCCGCTTCTTCATTTCGCAGATCGAGGACATCGACGAACGCAAACGAACGGAAGCCGCCCTGGCGGAAAGCGAAGCGCGCTGGAAATTCGCGCTCGACGGCAGCGGTCAGGCCGTCTGGGACACCAACCTGGTGACCGGCGAGGCCTACCGTTCGCCCTACTGGTATCGGCTTCTGGGATATGAGCCCGCATCAGAGGGCGCGCGTGCCGAAGACTGGCTCAATCTGGTCCATCCGGACGACCGGGAGACGGTCCAGGAAGCGGATCGGCGGATGCTGTCCGGCGAAACGCCCGAAACCCATGTGGAGATCCGTCTGCTGCATCGGAGCGGCCGCTGGATCTGGGTGGAGGACCGCGGACGGGTCGTCGAATGGGACGAGAACGGGCGCCCGGTGCGCTTGATCGGGACCCATGTCGACATTTCGGACCGCAAGGCGCGGGAGAACGATGCCCGGCTTGCGCGCGAACGGCTGGAACTTGCCGTCCAGGCCGGACAGGTCGGCATCTGGGAGATCAATCCGCGCACCGATCGTATTTCGGCCAATGACCGCACGCTTGAGATATTCGGCATCCCGCGCACCGACTTCGACGGCTCGCTGGAGAGTTTCCGCGGCCGTCTCCATCCGGAAGACCGGGACATGGTGATGGCGGCGTTTCGCATCGGCATGTCCACGAGCGAGCAGGTCGCGCTCGAGCACCGGATCGTTCGCGACGCGGGCGAGGTTCGCTATCTCAAGGTCCTGGCGAAGGTGGTCCACGGCGCCGACGGGAAACCGGACAGGATCGTCGGAACCCATTGGGACACCACGGAACACCGCAAGCTCATCGACGAACTCTTTCAGGAAAAGGAGCGGCTCCAGATCACCCTGCATTCGATCGGCGACGCGGTGATCACCACCGACGCGCAGGCGAAGATCACCTACATCAATCCGGTTGCGGAGGAGCTGACCGGATGGAAACGCGCCGAGGCAGTCGGCCACCCGATTTCACGCGTCTTCCGGCTCGTCGATGACGAGACGAACGAACCGATCCTGAGCCCGGTCGAAGAATGCCTGGAACTTCTCCAGCCTGTCTATCTGCGAGAGGGGGCCATCCTGATCACCCACGATGGCAGCCGCCTGCACGTCCAGGATTCGGCGGCGCCGGTTCGCGCCAATTCAGGAGAGCTGATTGGCGCGGTGCTGGTCTTTCAGGACATCACAAGGACCCGCTCCCTTCACAAGGAGCTGGCCTTCGCGGCCCTCAACGACACTCTGACGGGACTTCCGAACCGGCTCTCGCTGGAACGGAGCCTGGAAGCGCTGTGCGCGGAAGCCAAGAAATCGGCCGACAGCCATGCGCTGTGTTTCCTCGATCTCGACCGCTTCAAGATCGTCAACGATTCCGCGGGCCATGTGGCCGGCGACGCCCTGCTCATCGAGGTCGGAAGGCTGCTGAAGGTGACGCTGCGGCCCACCGACCTGGTTGCCCGGATCGGCGGCGACGAGTTCGCGCTGCTGCTTCGCCGTTGTCCGATCGACAAGGCCCAGGAGGCCGCCGAGCGGGTGGCCGCCGCATTCCGTACCTTCGCGTTCCACTGGGAAGGTCGGACCTACGATGTCGGCGCGAGCATCGGCATCGCCGAGATCCGGGGATCCGACGCCGATCCGATGACCGTGATGAAGGAAGCCGATGTTGCCTGCTATGCCGCGAAATCGGCCGGCCGGGGTCAGGTGTCCGTGTACACCGACGACGGCAGCGACGCCGGTCGCCACCTGCGGGAAATCAACATCGCAGCCGATCTGAGATCGGCCATCGAGGAAGACCGACTGACCCTGTTCGGTCAGGCCATCGTCGAGCTCGAGCCCGAACGGGGGGCGCCGCACCGCCGGAATGTGGAAGTGCTGATCCGGATGTTCGATCGCAACGGCGATCTCATCGCCCCTGGCGCCTTCATCCCGGCCGCGGAGCGCTACGGGCTGATGAACACGATCGACCGGTGGGTGATCTCGACGCTCCTCGAACGCCAGGTCAGCGCTTTTCAAGACGATCCGAGCCTGTGTGTCTCGGTGAACCTCTCCGCGAATTCCCTGGACGATCCGGAGCTTTGGCCATTCGTCCATGCACGGATCCTGGCATCCGGCGTCGCCCCGGAGCGGATCTGCTTCGAGATCACGGAAACCGCCGTGGTTCAGAACCTTGCCTCGGCCACCTATTTCGTGCGCTCGGCAAAGGAACTCGGATGCCGGATTTCACTGGACGACTTCGGCGTCGGGCTCAGTTCCTTCTCCTACCTCAAGGATTTCCGGGTCGACGAACTCAAGATCGACGGCAGTTTCGTCCGCCAGGTCTCTTCGAACCGGGCCGATACCCAGATCGTCAAGGCGATCATCGGGGTTGGACGGACGCTCGGAATTTCCAGCGTGGCAGAATGGGTGGAGAACGCCGAAACGCTGGAAACCCTGAGGACCCTCGGCATCAACGGGGTCCAGGGCTACCATCTCGGCGGTCCGAAGCCCTTTGCGGAACTGTGCCGCGACCCCGAACTCGACGTCCGCAGAATAGTGGCCGCCTGACAGCGTGAAGCGAAGCGGATTCCCGCACCCCGCCGAGACGGCGGCGACGCGGGCTCCGCCCTTCTCCGGACGGCTCCAGCGTGGAACGCCCGGCGTCCGTGCCGCCTCGATGGAGACATCCGGGCGGCCCGGACTGGGCCGGATCCGGTCAGCAGACGAGCGTCCCGATCGTCTGCGAACGGGAACCGCCCTATCGGGCGCGCTGGCCGAACAGGACCGACTGGGCGTTCTTGTCGGCGGCGAGATTGAGCTTCTCCCGCTCTTCCTTGCCCACCTCGACGGCCTTCGCCACGGCGGGACGCGCCATGAGGCCCTCGAACCAGCGCTTCACGTTCGGGAATTCGTCGAGCTCGATCGACTGGTTCTTCCAGGACCTTGCCCAGCCCACGATCGCCATGTCCGCAATCGAATACTCGTCGGCGACGAACTCGCGCCCGTCCAGACGCTTGTTCAGCACGCCGTAGAGCCGGTGCGTCTCGTTCTGGTAGCGCTCGATCGCGTAAGGGATCTTCTCCGGCGCGTAGTTGGAGAAGTGGTGGTTCTGGCCGAGCATCGGACCGAACCCGCCCATCTGCCACATCAGCCATTCCTCGACGGCGACGCGCTTGCGCTCGTCCTCGACGGGATAGAACTTGCCGAACTTGCGGCCGAGATACATCAGGATCGCGCCCGACTCGAAGACCGAGATCGGCTCGCCCCCCGGGCCTTCCGGATCGACGATGGCCGGCATCCGGTTGTTCGGCGAGATGGCCAGGAACTCCGGCTTGAACTGGTCGCCCGCGCCGATGTTCACCAGGTTGAGATTGTAGGGAACACCAAGCTCTTCCAGAAGGATCGTGACCTTCCAGCCGTTCGGCGTCGGCCAGTAGTGGAGCTCGATCGGGGTCGTCTGCGTCGCGGCCATTTTGCTCTCCGGATTGCTCGTGAAAGAGCCGGCCCTTCGGCGGGTGCCGCCCGGGCCGGCCATACGTTCCGGTAGAGTTAGTCGCGCGGCCGCCGCTGCACAATCGCAGGCGGCCTCACGCGTGCGAGATCACAGGCGGACGTCAGCTCTCAGCCAAGGGCCGCGCGCAGGCGGTCGACCACGTAATCGACCTCCTCGTCGGTCAGATCCGGTCCCATCGGCAGGCTCAGCACTTCGCCGGCGAGCCGGTCGGACACCGGCAGATCCTCCCGGCCGGTGAGATATTTGGCGAACGCCGGATGGCGGTGCAGCGGGATGCGATAGAACAGCCCGGTGCCGACGCCATCGGCCTGCAGCCGCTCGCGTATCTGGTCCCGGTTCGGGACCCGGATCGTGTAGAGCGCCCAGGCCGATTCCATACCCGCCGGACGCGCCGGAAGCTCCACCACACTCTGCAGGGCAGCATCGTAGCGTTTCGCCACTTCGCGGCGGCGGGCGAGTTCGTCGGCGAAGACCGACAGCTTGGAGTTCAGAACCGCGGCCTGAAGCGTGTCGAGACGGCCCGTCATGCCGAGGCGCACGGCTTCGTCGCCGTCGCCCTGGCGGCCATGGGTCCGGATCTGGCGCACCGCCTCGGCCAGCTGGTCGTCTTCCGTGAAGACCGCGCCGCCATCACCGAACGCGCCGAGCGGCTTGGTCGGATAGAAGCTGGTGCAGGACATCGGCGCCAGCGCGCCGACCGATTTCTCCCCGAGCGTTCCGCCGAAGCTCTGGGCGGCGTCGGCGATCACGTTCACGCCGTGCCGGGCGGCGATCTCCGAGATCGCCGGATAGTCCGCCGGCAGGCCGTAGAGATCGACCGGCATCACCGCGAGCGGGCGAAGGGCTCCGCCGGCGACGGTCTCGTTCAGCGCCTGTTCGAACGCCGCCGGCACCATGTTGTATGTGGCCTCGTCCACATCCACGAACACCGGAACCGCGCCGACGGAGGAGACGACACCGGCCGTCGCGGAGAAGGTGAATGCCGGAACGAAGACGGCGTCGCCCGGGCCGGCGCCGAGGGCCATCAGGGCCATGATCAGCGCGTCGCGGCCGGAGGAGACGGCGATGCAGTGGCGCGCCCCGGCAAATGCCGCGAGATCCTTCTCGAGCGTCTCCACCTCCGGTCCGAGGACGAACTGCCCGTGATCGAGAACCCGCGCCATGCGCGCATCGATGTCGGCGCGCAGCCGAGCCTGCTGACGCTTCAGGTCGAACAGCGGAACGGAGCGGGTTTCCTTCACAGCGGCGAGAGCTTCACTGGTACGCAACATTCATCCTCCTGTCGGCCAGCCTGAGAAAGGCGGCCGGATCGTGGACCTAAACTTCGACGTGCGCCGACACCGGCCCCGCGGCCGGGACGGCCGGAGCGGCGGCGAACCGGCGCTGGTGGTCGCTGACACTTTCGATCACACCCTGGGCGATCCTGAGCGCCTCGCGCCCGGCAAAGCCGCCGACGGCGGGCTGTGCGCCCGTGCGCACGCAGGACACGAAATGGGCGATCTCGTTGGCCAGGCTGTCTTCCCGCTCGATCGTCTGCTCTCCGGTTCGAACAGCCGCGAGACCATCGGTCTTCAGGTCGCCGGTCCGTTCGAACTCGGCGATCCGGGAATCGGCGAAATCGCAAACCGTGTAGCGATCGGTCTCGTAGACGCGCATGACGCGTTCGACCTTTTCGGCGATCCGGTTGGCCGTGACCGTCGCCACCACGCCGTTCTCGAAGGTGAGCCGCGCGTTGGCTATGTCGGACGTCGCGTTCACCACCGGCATGCCCACCGCCTGGATTGTCTCGATCGGCGCCCCGGCCAGGCCGGCGACGATATCGATGTCGTGGATCATCAGGTCCAGCACGACATCGACGTCGTTTGCCCGCTCGCGCACGGGACCCGCGCGGACGCTTTCGATGAAGAGCGGACGGGACACCCGCTCCGTCAGCGCACGGTAGACGGCGGAAAAGCGTTCGATGTGTCCGACCTGCAGAACCAGGTTGCGCGCGTCGGCAAGGGCGATCAGCTCGTCGGCTTCGGCCAGCGTCGCTGCGATCGGCTTCTCGACGAGACAATGGATGCCGGCGGACAGGAGCTGGCCCGCCATCGCGTGGTGGTTCGCGGTCGGCACGGCGACGGAGACGAGGTCGACCCGTCCGATCAGGTCGGCTGGATCGGTGAAGGCCTCACAGCCGTATTCGTCGGCGATCGCCTGCGCGCGGTCGTGGTTGCGATCCACCACGGCAGCAAGGGTGACGTCAGGATTGAGGGCATAGTGGCGTGCGTGGAACCGACCGAAATAGCCGATGCCGATCACGCCGGCACGTAGGGGGCTGGACATGCTGCGGTGCCTAACACACCCGATGGACGGACGGGAGAGGGCGCGTCGCCCCGCCCGCCTTGGTTTTGCCCCCTTTTGGACACGATCCGCTACATGGCGTCGTAGTCGAGCACGACCTTGTCGGTGGTCGGGTGGGACTGGCAGGTCAGCACGAACCCGGCCTCAAGCTCCCATGGCTCTAGAGAATAGTTGACGTCCATGGTCACTTCGCCTTCCAGAACCTTGGCCCGGCAGGTGCAGCACATGCCGCCTTTGCAGGAATATGGAAGGTCGATACCTGCCCGAATTGCGGCATCAATTATCGTTTCACCGTCTTTCACGGACAGGTTCGTGCTGGTTCCGTCCTGGATCACCTCGGCACTGCGTGATTCGCCGTCTTCCACGACAGGCTTCTTGCGGACCGGCGGAGCGGAGGTGATTTCACTTCCGGCGGGCGTGAACAGCTCCACGTGCACCTTCTCCTCCGGAACCTGAAGCTCTTCCAGCACCTTGCGCGCGCCTTCGATCATCAGCCCCGGACCGCAGACGAGGAAATGGTCGACGTTCGCGGCCGGCATGACGTGGGTGAGGAAGGCCTTCACCTTGTCCGGCTCCAGGCGTCCCGACAGAATCGGAACGTCCTGAGCCTCGCCGGACAGCACATGGACGACCGACAGACGCTGCAGGAACCGGTCCTTGAGGTCCTCGATCTCGTCCTTGAACAGGATGCTCTGGGCGGTGCGGTTGCCGTAGAACAGGAAGAAGCGGCTCTTCGGCTCGCGGGCGAGGATCGTCTTGATCTGGGCCATGATCGGGGTGATGCCGGAGCCTGCGGCCAGCGCCACGTAGACCTTCTCCGCCGTCGGATCCACCGGGACCACGAAGCGCCCCATCGGCGTCATCACGTCCAGCGGGACGCCGGCGGACAGCCCCTCGTTGGCGAAGGTGGAGAACACGCCGCCGTCCACCTTCTTCACCGCCACGCGGATCTCGCCGTCGTCAACGCCGGAGCAGATCGAATAGGACCGGCGGACTTCCGAACCGTCGATATCGGTCTTCAGCGTCAGATACTGGCCGGGCTCGTAGTGATACGCGTCCTGAAGATCGGACGGCACGTCGAAGGCGATGGAGACCGCATCCGGCGTCTCGCGGCGCACGTCCTTGACAGTGAGGGTGTGAAAACGCGGCGACATTTCTTGTTCTCCCCTGCCCGCGCAGCCTGCGCCCGCGGGTCTGACGGCAAGGCATTGGTCAGTCCGCTTCCGCTGCCCGCCCCGCGGACATAAAGAACCGACCGCCCCGCCTAGGCTAATGACACTTGAAATAGTCGAAAGGCTCGCCGCAGGCCGTGCAGCGCCACAGCGCCTTGCAGGCAGTCGAGCCGAATTCGGCGAGCCGCTCGGTCTCCTCCGACCCGCAGTGCGGGCACTGAACCTCGTCCTGACCGAACAGCGCGTGGCGGCCGGTCTGTCCGGAGGGCGGCGCAATCCCGTATGTCTTCAGCTTCTCGCGGCCTTCTTCGGTGAGCCAGTCGGTCGTCCAGGCCGGCGACAGGACCGTGTTCACCTTCACGTCCTTGAAGCCGGCGTTGCGGAGCGCGACGTCGACCGAGACGGCGATCATGTTCATCGCCGGGCAGCCGCTGTAGGTGGGCGTGATGTCGGCGGTGACCGCTCCGGATGCCTCGTCGACGTGCACGTCCCGCAGGACGCCGAGGTCGGCGATGGTCAGCACCGGGATTTCGGGATCGGTGACGGTCGCAGCCGCCTGCCAGGCGCGGCGCTCCATACCGGTCCGCTCAACGACGTTGGTGTCGCTCGCCATGGCATCCTCCCTACCAGGTCGCGCCCGGATAGGCGCGCTGCAGGAACTGCAGCTCGGAGAGCATGTGGCCCAGGTGCTCGGTATGCTGTCCGCCGCGCCCGCCGGTCTGCATCCAGCCGTCTTCCGGCCGCGTCAGGCCGGCCTCGGCGAAGATCTCGTCGACGGTCTTCTCCCACTCGGGACGGATATCGGCCGGATCGACGGCAATACCGCGCTCGATAAGGGCCCGGTCGGCGTCGTCGACCTCGAACATCTCGCCGGTGAACATCCACAGATCCGCCAGCGCATCTTTCAGGCGTTCCTGGCTCTCCGGCGTACCGTCGCCCAGGCGGATCACCCATTCGGCGGAGTGGCGCACGTGATAGGCCACTTCCTTCTCCGCCTTGGCCGCGATGGCCGCCAGGGTCTCGTCCTTCGAGGCCATCAGCTTGCGCCAATAGGGCAGCATGAACGCGGAATAGAGAAACTGGCGCAGGATGGTGACGGCAAAGTCGCCGTTCGGCTGCTCGACGAGGAGCACGTTGCGGAAGCCCTCGGCATCGCGCAGATAGGCGAACTGATCCTCGTCGCGCCCTGCCCCCTCGGCCTCGCCGGCATAGGTATAGAGCGCGCGCGCCTGCCCGATCAGGTCGAGCGCAACGTTGGTCAGCGCGATGTCCTCTTCCAGCATCGGCGCGTGGCCGCACCATTCGGAGATGCGATGGCCGAGGACCAGGGCGTTGTCGGCCAGCCGCAGCGTGTAGAGAACGAGCGGCGGCGTGTCATCGAGGTGAAGCGTCGTCATGGCGTCTCCTCCCGGCGCTTGCGATCTTGATGCCGCAGCGCCGGCCTTCCTTACATGTTCCCGACTTCCTCGGGGATCTCGTAGAAGGTCGGATGGCGATAGACCTTCGACCCGGTCGGCTCGAACAGCATGCCCTTGTCGTCGGGATCGGACGCGACGATGTCCGCGGACGGCACCACCCAGATGGACAGGCCCTCGTTGCGGCGGGTGTAGACGTCACGGGCGGCCTGCAGGGCCATTTCTGCATCCGCCGCGTGCACCGAACCGACGTGGCGATGCGCCATGCCATTGCGGGAGCGGATGAACACTTCCCAGAGCGGAATCTTCTTCTCGGTCATGATGAGTTCTCCCGTCGCTCCGCCGGCAGGGCGGAGCGGTCCTCAAGATCACATTGCTGAAACCCGGTGAGCGCAGCCGCGCTCAGGCGGCCTGCTTCGCCTCGGCAGCGGCAGCCTTGCGGGCGCGGCGCTTCTCGGCGAAGGCAACCGCGGCTTCCCGAACCCAGGCGCCGTTCTCGTGGGCCGCCCGGCGCTGCTTGATGCGCTGACGGTTGCACGGACCGTTGCCGGCGACGACGTTCTGGAACTCGGTCCAGTCGATCTCGCCGATGTCCCAGTGCCCCGTTTCCTCGTTGAACTTGAGGTCCGGATCCGGGATCTCAAGCCCGAGATAGTGGGCCTGCGGCACGGTCGCGTCGATGAACTTCTGACGCAGGTCGTCGTTGGAAAAGCGCTTGATCTTCCAGGCCATCGACTTGCCGGAGTGAACGGAATCGCCGTCCGGCGGACCGAACATCATCAGCGACGGCCACCACCAGCGGTTCAGCGCGTCCTGCGCCATTTCCTTCTGTTCCGGCGTCCCGTTGGCGAGCGACAGCATCAGTTCGTAGCCCTGCCGCTGATGGAAGCTCTCTTCCTTGCACACGCGGATCATCGCGCGGGAATACGGCCCGTAGGAACAGCGGCACAGCGGGATCTGGTTCATGATCGCCGCGCCATCGACCAGCCAGCCGATGGCACCGATGTCCGCCCAGGTGAGCGTCGGGTAATTGAAGATCGAGGAATATTTGGCCTTGCCGGACAGAAGCTCGTCGACCATCTCCTCGCGGCTCTTTCCGAGGGTCTCGGCAGCCGCGTAGAGATAGAGGCCGTGACCGCCCTCGTCCTGGACCTTGGCCAGAAGGGCCGCCTTGCGGCGCAGCGACGGCGCGCGGGTGATCCAGTTGCCTTCCGGCAGCATGCCGACGATTTCCGAATGGGCGTGCTGGGCGATCTGTCGGACCAGCGTCTTGCGGTAGCCTTCCGGCATCCAGTCGTTCGGCTCGATGCGCTCTTCGTCATCGACACGCTGCTGAAACCGGGCCTCGCGCTCGTCGTCGGTCCCCGTCTCGATCTCGAGATTGTTCAGAGCCTGCGTGTACATGGCCGGTCCTCCCTGAAAACCAGTCGGATCGTACCCGCGATCGGCCGACCCATTAACGCTGTCTGGAACGTTTATATGTGACGAAATGTTCCTTCGTCAAGGCCATTTCTGTAACATGTTGCGCCGCAACACGGCCTCGGATCGCCACGCCGCCTACTCCGCGGCGTCGTCCTGGTCGGCTATAAGATCATGAAAACGCTTCGAAAACGTCTCGTCAGGAGGAGGCAGAGCGCCGTCCGAGCGCTCCGCGTGATGATCCAGCCAGCGCTCCGAGCCTTCGACGAGATATCCGTAGAGCCGGGCCGCAAGCGCCCGGGCAGCATGGCCGGGCCAGTCGGACGGGAGCAGCGCATCCGGCAACAGCGGATCGCGCAACACCAGGCGACGGAATTCGTGGATCAGCAGGATGCGGGCCAGGAGCCGGTCGAGGTCACTGAGGTTGCCGGAGGCGGCACACGTCGCCTCGAACTCATAGAACTGGGCCAGAAACCGCCGATAGCCATCGGCGACCGCGGAGAGGTTGAAGGCCTCGCCCGCCAGCAGCAGCGCGTCGCCCGAGCTTCCCGAAGCGTCCAGCCAGACGATGCCGGAATAGGCCGCAGTGTTGCCGGAGAAGAGATCGCCGGCGGCGGTCGCCGGTGCCAGGAACACCGTCGGCGACAGCTGGCCGAAGCCCTGCTCGCGAAGCATGTCGCGCTGGGCCGCGCGGATCTCGCCGGTCGCCGTGAGGACCGCGATCCGCCAGTCGCCCTTCCAGCTCTGCGGAGCGGCGAAATAGATCCGGCGTGTGGCATCGGCGAAGGCGCGCTGGCCGTTTTCGGAAAGCCGGTAGTAGCTCTTGCGCCCGATCCGGGTCCGCTCGAGCCAGCCTTCGCTGGCCAGGCGCGACATGGCCGTGCGGACCAGCCGGTCATCGATGCCCATCGGCTCCAGGATCGCCGACAGCGTCCCGAGCCACAGCTCGCCGCCGCGCGGAACCACCGCATCCCCGTAGATGGTCACGATCAGGGACCACGCGCGGATGGGCGAGCGCGCGTGGAAGGCTGCGATCAGCGGGGAAAGGGCTGCGGCGGGCTCGTGTACGGACATCACTCCGCTCTATAAGCTCGGGGAAGCAGGCCGTGCAATGGCGGCGGCGGATGTGGACGACAGGATCAGCGGGCAGCAATCATGATCGTTACCTGCGGCGAGGCCGTGGTCGACTTCCTGCCGGAGCCGGATGCGGACGGGCGCCCCCTGTTCCGGCCCGTGCTCGGCGGTTCCCTCTATAATGTGGCCCTCGGCCTCGGCCGGCTCGGCGTTCCGGCGGCCTATTTCTGGGAGCTGTCCACCGACCCGTTCGGCACCTGGCTCGCGAGCGAACTGGAAGCCTCCGGCGCCAGCCTCGCCCATACGACGCGGGGCGACCGGCCGAGCACGCTGGCCTTCGTGGATCTGTCCGGCGACGAGCCCCACTTCCAGATCATCGACGCCGGCCAGACCATGTCGACCCTCGATCCGGCCGGGCTCGGCCCCCTCCCCCCGTCGGCCCGCCTGTTTCATACCGGGTCGGCGATCCTCGCGCTGGAGCCCGGCGGCACCGCGATCGAGCGGTTCGTGCACGAGACGGCGAAGACGGTCCCCGTCTCGCTCGACTTCAATGTCCGTCCGCCCAGCATCCGCGATCTCGACGGCTACAAGGCGCGGCTGGACCGGCTTGTCGGATCGGCGACCATCGTGAAGGCGAGTGCGGCCGATCTCGCCGTGCTCGAACCGGACATGGAGCCGGACGCGATCCTCGCACGGTGGCGGACCCAGGGCGTGCCGCTCGGCATCGTGACGCTCGGCGGTGGTGGCGCCATCGCCGCGACGGCGGACCACTGGATCCGGCTGCCGGCGGAGACCGTCACACTCAAGGACCCGGTCGGCGCCGGAGACGCGTTCATGACCGGGCTGTTTGCACGGCTGTGGGAGCGCAACGCGCTCGACCGCACCGCTCTCGGGGCGCTTGGCGAAGCGGATCTGACCGATGCTATAGCCTACGCCCAGAAGGTCGCGGGCTTCGTCTGCCGGCATGCCGGTGCCGTGTTTCCCTGGCGCGCCGATCTTGAGGCCAACGATCCCACCGCGGCAGCACCCGGCGACTGATCAGCCCTTTTCGCGCAGGAGCCGGGCCTTCTCCCGGTTCCAGCTGCGTTCCTTCTCGGTCTCGCGCTTGTCGTGGGTCTTCTTGCCGCGCGCCAGACCGATCGTCACCTTGGCGATGCCGCGCTGGTTGAAGTAGACGCGGAGCGGCACGATCGTCATGCCCTCCTTCTGGGTCGCGCCGGCAAGCCGGGCGATCTCGCGCTTGTGCAAGAGCAGCTTCCGCGGCCGCCTTGTCTCGTGATTGAACCGGTTGGCCTGAAGATATTCCGGGATGTAGGCGTTGTAGAGAAACAGCTCGCCGCCATACTCCGCCGCGTAGGACTCGGAGATGTTGCTCCGCCCCTGGCGAAGCGACTTCACCTCGGTTCCCTGCAGTTCGATACCCGCTTCCAGCGTCTCGGTGATCTCGTAGTTGAACCGAGCCTTCCGGTTTTCCGCGACGGGGCGCGTCTTCGGGTCGTGCCCCTTCTTCGGGCTGTTCATGGCGATGAACTCCTTGTCGAGGGCGCCCCGGCGTCCTCGACCGTGTCTCGTGTGCAGCCTGTGCGGCGGATGTCAGATCAGGCCGGCGTGGGCCATTGCGGCGTCGATGGCCTCTTCCGTCTGCTTCGCCACCGGCACGAGCGGCAGCCTCAACTCGTTGGCGCAGCGGCCGAGGACCGAGAGGGCGTATTTGGTCCCGGTCGGGTTCGGTTCAAGGAAGAGCGCCTGGTGCAGCGGCATCAGACGGTCCTGCAGCTCCAGCGCCTTGCCGTAGTCGCCGGCAAGGCAGGCGGACTGGAACTCGGAGCACAGCTTCGGCGCGACGTTCGCCGTCACCGAGATGCAGCCGCGCCCGCCGTGCGCGTTGAAGCCGAGCGCGGTGGCGTCCTCGCCCGACAGCTGGATGAAGTCCTTGCCGACCAGCTCGCGCTGCAGGCTCACCTTGACCATGTTGGCGGTCGCGTCCTTCACGCCGACGATGTTGCGGCAGTCCTTGAACAGGCGCGCCATGGTCTCCGGGCTCATGTCGATCACCGACCGGCCGGGGATATTATAGATGAAGATCGGGATGCCGACGGCAGCGTCGATCGCCTTGAAGTGCTGGTAGAGGCCTTCCTGGTTCGGCTTGTTGTAATAGGGCGTGACGACCAGAAGCGCGTTGGCGCCCGCCTCTTCCGCATGGCGGGCGAGTTCGATCGCCTCGGCCGTGTTGTTGGAGCCGGCCCCGGCGATGATCGGAACGCGCCCGGCCGACGCCTCGATGCACAGGGTCACGACCCGCTTGTGCTCCGCGTGGGTGAGCGTCGGCGATTCGCCCGTGGTTCCGACAGGAACCAGACCGTGGGATCCTTCGGCAATCTGCCACTCGACCACGTCCTGGAACGCTTTCTCGTCGACGGCTCCGTCCCGAACCGGTGTGATCAGAGCAGTGATGGATCCTTGAAACATGGGGGCACCCTTCGCGGTGTCTCGATTGATTTTGACATGGGGACGGAGCCCGGCGCGGGGCCGGACGGGCCGGGAGAATAGTCGCGGCCTCGTCCGGTCACAAGCGCGCGAGTGCAGACGAGGATACGCAATCTTCACCTGAACCCTATATCAGGGGGATCGGGGCCGCTTTCGATCGATCCGGCCTCTCCCGGTCGGAAGCGATTGGCACTCCGGCGGGCGGCGCGAGACACACCTTGGGGCGTAGACGAACGGACTTGGCATGAAGCGTTTTCACTCCTGGCACTTTCCGCTGGCCGCTGTGGTCGCCGCATTCGGCGGTGCAGGCGTGGCCGAGGCGGCGCCTTTCCCCGTTGCGGTCCCCTCCGTCGCGTCGCAGGTCGTCACAGCCTCTGTTGTTCCTCCGCCGAATCCTGCGCGCGACGCTGCGCAATCGCCGGCGGCAGCCCCGCAGACGCGCCAGGCCGGCGACAGCATCGTCGTCGCGGATGCGCCTGTACCCCGCGCGCGCCCCTTCCGGAGAACGCCGCCCGATGCGGCGGTGGCCAGCGTTCCGGTGACACCGTCCGCACCGCCTCCGGCGTCCTCGGTCACGCCCGCAGCACCCGCTGCGTCGGCACGCGCCGCCGCCTCCGCGAGTGCTGCCATCGGGACAACGGGCTCGGGTCCCTCCTTCTCCAACTACGGAAGCCGGGCCGGCGACCTGAAGCAGGCGCTCGATGCCCTGCGCCGGGACGATTACGAGACCACCTTCGTCCTGCGGAACGGTCTTTCGGATCCGTTCGACCGGAAGATCGTCGACTGGGCGCTCGCCCGCTCCGGCTCGCCCAAGGTCTCCTCGGCGATGATCACCGAGTTCGCCGCATCCGCGCCCGGCTGGCCGGACCCGGAAGAAATCCGCGCGAACGCGGAGGCGGCCCTTCTTCGCGAGAACCCGCCGGCTGCGACCGTGGTCAGGAGCTTCTCGGGCAGCATGCCGGTCTCCGCCGCCGGGGCGATCGTTTATACGCGCGCGCTCGTTTCCACCGGTGATCGGAACCGAGCCGCCAGCGTCATCCGTAGCGCCTGGCACACGAAATCGATGAGCGGATCGGAAGAGCGTCAGATCCTGAGCGAGTTCTCCGGACTCCTGCGCCCCGAAGACCACATGCAGCGCGCCGAGATGCTGCTCTACAGCGACCGCGCCAGCGCTGCCGAGGACCTCAAGCCGTACGTCTCGTCGGCGGACCGCGCCTATATCGATGCGCGCGCGGCCGTTGTGCGCAATGCCGGCAACGCCGCCTCCAAACTGTCCCAGGTCCCCGCCTCCGCGCGCAACCGGCCCGGCTATTTGTTCGCCCAGATCGCCTACAACCGCCGCCGGGAAAACTACCGCGAGGCCGCGGCCCTGCTGCAGAAAGCGCCGCGCAACGAGGCAGCGCTGATCGATCCCGACGAATGGTGGGTGGAGCGCCGCATCGTGTCGCGCGGGCTTGTGGAGGAGGGCGACCCGCGCACCGCCTACGCGATCGCCGCCGGCCACGCTGCGGAATCGCCCCATTTCCAGGCCGAGGCCGAGTTTCACGCCGGCTGGTACGCATTGCGCTTTCTGAATGACCCGGGCCGCGCGGCCCGCCATTTCAAGAATATCGAGGACATCGGCACCACGCCGATCACCCTGTCGCGCGCCTATTACTGGCAGGGCCGGGCCGCGGAAGCGGCCGGCAACTCCGGACGCGCCCGCTCCTTCTACCGTCAGGCCGGCACCTACGGCATGACCTACTACGGACAGCTCGCGCGGGAGAAGCTCGGGCAGCGCAACGCCGGCGTCGGCCGGCCGGCAAGTGCCGGGATCGGCGACACCGCCGCCTTCACCCGCAACGAGCTCGTCATCGCCCTCAACCGGCTGATCGCCGCCGGCCACGCCCACCGGACCTGGCCGCTCTTCGACCATCTGTCCGAGACCGTGCCGAGCGCGGGGCAGATCGCGCTCCTGTCGGAAATGGCGAACCGGGCAGGCATGCCGCACATCGCCCTTCTGGTCTCCAAGGAAGGCCTGAACCGGGGGCTCGCCGTGGACGGCCTCGCCTTCCCCACCGAAGGCATCCCGGCCTCCACCCGGATGCCAGCCGGCCTGGACCGGGCGGTGGTCTATGCGATCGCGCGCCAGGAAAGCACCTTCAATCCGGGCGCCATCAGCCCGGCCGGCGCGCGCGGCCTGCTGCAGCTCATGCCTGGAACCGCGCGCGCGACCGCCAGCAGTCTGGGGCTCGCCTATCAGCCCTCCCGGCTGACCAGCGACGCCTCCTACAACGCCACCCTCGGCGCCGCACATCTGAAGGAACTGATCGACAAGTTCGACGGCTCCTATGTCCTGACCTTCGCCGCCTACAATGCCGGCAGCAGCCGCGCCTATGAGTGGATCCAGCGCTTCGGCGACCCCCGGGATCCGCGCGTCGATGCCATCGACTGGGTCGAATCGATCCCGTACGGCGAAACCCGCAACTACGTTCAACGGGTGATGGAAAACACTCAGGTCTACCGCGAGCGGCTCGGCACCGGCCGCCTGTCCATCGAGGAAGACCTCAAGCGGGGCACGCCGGGCTGAGAAGCCCGGCATCGCGCCGCTTCCGGGCCAGCCACGGCCGCGGAGGCAGCACGTTGAACTCACGTCAATTTTCGGCCACCACCGTCTCATTCCAGATCAAGGAGGGGATATGACCAGCGCGAGCGACGACAGCCTCTGGAGCGCCATGACGTGGTCCGGAGCGGACGGAACACAGCTGTTCGCCAGGGACTACCATCCGCCTCATGCTGTCGGCGCGCCGGTCGTCTGCCTTCCCGGCGTGACCCGCAACAGCCGCGATTTTCACGCCCTCGCGGTCTTCCTGACCAGCCGTGCCGCGACCCCGCGTCGTGTCATCGCTATGGATTTCCGCGGGCGCGGGCGCTCCGGCTACGCCCCCGCCTCGACCTACACGCCCCAGACCGAACTTGACGACGTGCTGCGGGGGCTGGATGCGGCCGAAATCGACAAGGCCTCCTTTGTCGGAACGTCCCGTGGCGGCCTGGTCATCATGGGCCTGGCCGTCACCGCGATCGACCGGATCGGCCTCGCCATCCTCAACGACATCGGCCCTCGCCTGTCCCGCGAAGGGCTGCAGCGCATTTCCAGCTATGTCGGCGCCGAGAACCCGGAAACCTGGGACGAGGCGATCGCGGCCCTGAAGGCAACCCAGGGCATGTGCTTTCCGAAGCTGGCCGGCGACGACTGGATGCGCCTCGCCCGCCAGATCTTCCGGGAGGAAGACGGCCGGCCGGTCTACGATTACGACCCCGCCCTCAAGGAGGCCTTCGAAGCCTTCGGCCCCGACGCGCCGCTTCCCGACTTCTGGCCCGCCTTCTACGAACTCGCGCAGGTTCCCACCCTCGCGATTCGCGGCGCCCTGTCCGACATCCTGTCGACCGGAACGCTCGAAGCCATGCGCCTGGCCCACCCGAAGCTCTCGACCTTCGTGGTCCCCGACCAGGGCCACGCGCCCCTCCTGTGGACCTGGGCCACCCAGACCCAGATCGCGGAATTCCTGGATCGAAACGACCGGCCCCAGCGGACACGGCGCGCAGTCGGCGCCTGACCAACGTCAGACGCCGTCGCCCGCCGGCCCGACCGCACCGAAGCGCCCAGGGCACTTTCGATGGAAACGCACGTACGACCCGTTCGGTCCGGTCGATACCGATCCGACCGCCGCAGGCATGATGGCCCTAGCCGCCGTGCCGCAGGGTCCGATCACACGGAACCGGCTCGAACGGGATTGGCCCGTTCAATTGGATCCGGAGCGATTCCGGATCGCTCGGATGGCTCCCCCGAAGGGAAAGCTGCTCTAGCCGTCGGTCCCTTCCGATCCGCCCTTCGCCGCAGGCGCTGACACGGAGTCGGTGACCACCTGATAGCCGTCGGGCGCCGACACGGCCCCTCCCCCGGACAGCGCCTCGTAGGCCGCCTCGTCCCTTGCGGTTCCGGCTATCCTGATCTCCATCTCTTCGATAGAGACCGAGCCGGAAGACAGAAGCTGCGCCGCGCTCACGGCCGTCGAGGCCGCAAGCCGGAACCGGGCCGGTGCGCCGCTCGCCGCCTTCAGGCCGCCGGTGTCTACACCGGCCCCGAATGCCGCCGTGAGCTCCGAGCCGATCTCGTCGACCGCCTTCGAGCTCGGCAGAACGCCCGACGCCGTCACACCCGCTTGCGCAACCTCGATCGTGAAGGTGAAGGGATCCGCGCTCGGCAGAACGTCGAGGTTGTTGATCACGCCTGCCACCCCGGGGGTCGATCGCACGATCGTCAGCGCCTTGTCCCGATCGGTCTCCGTCGATGCCGCGCCGATGACCGACACCTTGCGGCCGGTGACTTCGGTCCGGACCCAGTCGAGGCCCTCGGCGGCCAGCCGATCGGACACCCGTGCCCCCAGTTCGACATCCGTCTCCGCCCTGTTCCCGACCGATCCGACCACCACCAGGATGACGATCGTGACGATTGCCGCGGCTACCCAACGAAACATGCGGTATCTCCCCAACCTCCGGACCACTCGGATTTCGCCGAGACCCTAGCGTAGACCTGGTCCAAACGCAGCGAAAAATGCGCCTCTCACACAGCAAAGGGCCCACCGGTCGAAACCTGCGAGCCCTTTGCAATAGACCAAAAAGAAAGAGCCCGGCGGTTTCCCGCCGGGCTCCTCAGAAAGATCCGGAGATCTGACTGATTAGAACGTGCGCTGGACGCGGAAGGCACCAGCCCAGATGCTGCCGTCGCTGACACCGGAGGTGTTCGCGGCGTCGACGTAGCGGTAGTCAACTTCGGTACCGATCACGAGACCGGAAACCGGCTGCCACGTGATGTTACCCTGCACGTCGTAGTTCTTGAAGTCGTTGGCGGCGATGTTGCCGTCTTCGTAGTCGAAGTAGCCGGCCTGGATCGCAGCACCCACGGTCGGGGTGAAGGAGAAGCCGAGACCACCCGACACGCTCCAAGCGGTCGCCAGGTCGAGATCACCCGTAGCCGGGTTCCAGGTGGCATCGCCAGCGTTCAGCGGAACGGAGATGCTGCTGGAGGCGTAGGCGATCGCACCCTTCGTGTAGGCACCCGAAAGGTTCAGGCTGGCACCGGCCGCGAACGGCAGGTTGAAGTCGACGCCACCGTTGACGCCCCAGCCGAGCTCACCACCCGGCGTGGTGCCGAAGGCGTTGTAGGCCGAGTAGACCTGGTGCAGAGCACCCGACAGCTGAGCAGAACCCCAACCCTGGTCGATACGCAGGTTGGCGACCAGATCCGGGTACTTCGTTCCGCCGTAGGCCCAGTTGGTCATGCCCGAACGACGCGCGCTGGCCTCTTCGACCGACAGCGAGGCGGAGAAGCCGTTGCCGAAGGCGAAGGTGTAAGCGGCGAGGTTCTGACGCTGGTCAGAGACCTGCGGGGTGAAGGCGAAGGCCCAGGTCGGGTAAGCAACGAAGTCGTAGAACGACTGCGTGCGACCGAAGGTGAAGCCGCCGAACTGGATGAACGAGTTCCAGAGCGAGAGGCTCGTGGAGCCGGGCGAATCAACGGTCACCCAGACTTCGTTGTAGGCGCGCAGCAGGCCGAACTCGGTGTTGGTCCGCGAGTCCATGTAGATGTAGCCGCGGGCACGGAACTGGGTCGAGTTGAAGTCGCGCCAGTTGGTGACGTACTCGCTGTCGAAGTAGCGGTACTCAGCACGGACACGGCCACGAACCGAAAGGCACGTGTCGGTACCCGGGATGTAGTAGTAACCCGCACCGAAAGCGTCGCAGACGCGGACGTAATCGATCGGCTCGGGAGCGACCGGCAGGTCCGCGGCCTGGGCCCCGGAGACTGCCATGATGCCGGCAGCAGAACCGAGGATAAGGCTCTTAATGTTCATTTCCTGACCTCCAAGCTTGTCAGATAAGAGACTGACCAATTGACCCAAAGACTGAGGCCGTTGGTTTCAACCGGCCTTCTCTGATCAGACCCGAGCCGCCGTCGCGATTACCTAGAGGCTCAACATCGACACTCGAGTCGCTCCCGGTCGGTGACCGGTTGCAGGGTGACCATATCGATTAGGCCGGCTGGTTCAATCGCAACGATAGCCCTGAGGGGGTCCTGCAGCCTGTTTTGGGGGGTGCTGTTGCAGAGACGACACAATCTCGGGGGTGCCCCCCCGGTTTTGGCAAGGATTGGGTAACCATGGCCCTCCGTTCTTCCTTGATTTTCAATCCTCAAAGGCGGCGCGGCAGGCTTCAGAGAAGGGTGTTTCGGCGGCAGGGATTCGCCGATTGCACGCGATTCCCCCCGGCCGGCCGGGAGATTCGCCGTACCGGAACCGGGCCGTGGGCGGGTGCGCCATCCTCGCAGCGGCTCCTCTTTCGACGCACCGGCGGCCCGATCATGAAAAAGGGCCGGGACACCATGTGCCCGGCCCTAGCTTTGAAACCCGTGCGTGGGAGCTTGCTTCCGCGCGGCCCCATCAGCCCATCAATAGGTCTTCTGGACCCGGAAGATGGCGGCAAGGTTGTCGCCATCGCCGAGCGCCGAGGACGATGACGCGTCGTAGTACTGATACTCGAGCTCCGTGCCGATGATGAGGCCGGCGACCGGCGCCCAGACGATGTTGCCCTGGGCCGACCACTGGCCGAAGTCACCGGAAGGCGCGGCATCGTTCGCGTAGGAGAAGTAGCCTCCCTGCAGCGCGGTGGAGAGCGTCGGCGTCCAGTTGTGGGTGATGCCCCCGCTCACGCCCCACGCCTCGGAGGTATCCACCTCGTTCGTGGCCGGGTCGTAGACCCCGTCATAGGCCTCGAACGGGCCACCGCCCGGGCTGGAGGTGACATATGCCACCGCACCCTGGGAATAGGAGCCGGACAGGTTGGCGGACGTCTCGCCGGGCAGGGACATGTCGAATGTCACACCGGCACCGATCGTCCAGCCGAGATCGCTGTCGGGCGTCACGCCCGCCGGGTTGGCGCCGGTCCAGACCTGATGCAGCGCGCCCATCACCTGCGCCGAACCCCAGCCTTTGTCGACGCGCAGGTTCGCGACCATGTCCGGATACTTCGTCCCGCCGTAGCCGGGGCCGTAGTTGCCGATCCCGAGGCGGCGTTCGTCGGCGCTTTCAAGCGACAGCGATCCGGAAAAGCCGTTACCGAACGCATGGGTATAGGCGGCCACCGGCGTCTTCAGATCGGAGACGGCCGGGTAGTAGATCGCGGCCCAGGTCACATACTCCACGAAGTCGAAGAAGGACTGGGTCTTGCCGAACGTGAACCCGCCCAGCTGAACGAAGGAGTGATTGAGCGTCAGCCGGTTCCCGCCCGGGCTGTCGCTGGTCACGTAGATCTCGTTGAACGTCCGAAGCAGCCCGAACTCCGTGTTGCTGCGCGAATCCATATAAATGTACCCGCGCGCGCGGAAGCCGGTCGAATTGTAGTTTCGCCAGTTCGTCGTGAAGTCGGTGTCGAAATAGCGATAGTCCACGCGCACCCGGCCATGGATGCGCAGGCACGTGTCCGTTCCGGGAATGTAGTAGTAGCCTGCTCCGAAGGCGTCGCAGACGCGCACATAGTCGATGGGTTCCGGCGCCACCGGCAGATCCGCCGCGCTCGCCGTACCGAGCGCAAGGCCGGCTATTCCGGCACCGAGAAGCCAGCGTTTCATGGTCATCCCCCGAAAGGCTTGAGAAGACGGTCGGGCAGCCCCAGCCGAGTCCGACGTCGCGGTCCGGAATGGCCGCGATGTCCGACGGTAGAGGATCGGTGCTGAGGCCACCACCGCGGTTTGCCGGGGGCGGAAATCGTGTTGCCATGAGGCAACAGCGCCCGAACGCGCCGTCCCGGAGCCAAAGGGTTACCTGTACGTCAGCGGCGACCGTTCCCAACGCCCGTGCCCAAACGAAAAGCCCGCGGCTGCATCGATGCAGCCGCGGGCCCTGTAGGTTCGTCCGAGGTCGGCGCGCTGAACGCGCCGCCGGTGTTCCGGATCGGTTAGAACGTCCGCTCGGCGCGGAAGTAGCCCGCGTAGGCGTCGCCCTGTCCGGCCCCGTCCTCGTTCGGATTGACGTTGCGGTACTCCACTCCCACGCCCATCTCGAAGCCGTCGATGTTGCCCGGGGAATAGGTCACGTCGCCCTGGACGTCGACGTTGGAGAAACTGTTGTTGCTGTCGACCTGATCGCTGAGCTGGAAGAAGCCGCCCTGCAGGGCAAAGCCGACTTCCGGCGTGATCTGGGTGCCGACACCGCCCGACACCGACCAGGCCTGGGCCGTTTCGATATCGCCGGTCGCCGGGTTGAAGCTGGCGTCGACCGTCTCGACCAGGAAGCCGCGCGGCGAGAAGAAGCCGGTGGTGCTCGTCGAGGCGTAGCTGGAGGCGCCGTTCGCGTAGGTGCCGGTGAGGTTCAAGGCCGTGTTCATGCCGAACGGGAGGTTGACGAGCACGCCGCCGCCGGCCGCGAAGCCGATCTTGCTGGAGGCCGTTCCCTCGGCCCGGTAGCCCGGCCAGACCTGGTGCATCGCGCCCATCAGCTGTGCGGAGCCCCAGCCCTGGTCGACGCGCAGGTTGGCGACGAGGTCGGGATATTTCGTACCGCCATAGCCGACGCCGGTGGTGGTCGTGGCGGTGATCGGGTTGCCGGAGGAGTCGAACCCGACGACCGAAGTGGTGGTGGTGCTGTACGGACCGCCGATTTCCGTGCGACGGGACTCCGCGTCCTCGATGGACAGCGACGAGGAGAAGCCGTTGCCGAACACGAACGTATAGGCGGCGAGGTTCGTCTTCTGGTCGGAAACCTGCGGAGTGAAGACGGAGGCGTAGGTCGAGTAGTTGACGAAGTCGTAGAACGACTGTCCCCGACCGAACGTGAAGCCGCCGAACTGGATGTAGGCGTGCTCGAGGGTCATATCGACCGGCCCGGCGCCGTCGACGGTTCCGTAGAGTTCAGTGTAGGTGCGCAGCAGGCCGAACTCGGTGTTGGTGCGCGAGTCCATGTAGATGTAGCCACGGGCGCGGAACTCGGTGGAATCGAAGTCGCGCGCCTGGGACGGCGCCTGGATCCCCTGACGGAAGGCCTGGTCGAAGTCGAACAGACGGTATTCGGCCCGCACCCGGCCAGAAACGTTCAGGCAGGTGTCGGTGCCGGGGATGTAGTAGAAGCCGGCGCCGTAAGCGTCACAGACGCGGACATAGTCGATGGGCTCCGGAGCCGCCGCGAGCGGAATATCGGCGGCGCTGGCTCCGGAGGCGCACGCGACCGAGGTCGCCACGCCGATCAGGATGGCTTTGGTCTTCATTTCGAATCTCCAAGCTCGTCGGTTGCAGACAGTGGACCTGACCGCGGGATCGCTCGCCTGGACGCCTCATATTGTTGGGCTCATCCGATCGGCTTTCGTTGAAGCCGATACCCTGTCGAACACATGAGCCATGCTTCGTTGTGGCCCAGTTATGGTTAATGAATTCTAACCGGCCGCCCCCGGAATGCCCGAAACCGGCAGTTTTGCGCCGTTCGGCCCGTTAAGAAGTGGTTATCGTCGCCGGCAGGCAGCATCTGCGGGCGGTATCGCGAACGATCGGAGATTCTGTCGGGGGGACCGGGCGATTCGGATCCGCAGAGCCGCCCTCGCCCAAGCGGGTCGGATGAGCCTGCGGCAGCATGCCCGGGCGGTCACATGTGGGGTCTCACCCGTTGC
This sequence comes from Amorphus orientalis, assembly GCF_030814015.1. Classification (NCBI taxonomy): domain Bacteria; kingdom Pseudomonadati; phylum Pseudomonadota; class Alphaproteobacteria; order Hyphomicrobiales; family Amorphaceae; genus Amorphus; species Amorphus orientalis. The sequence continues at coordinate 1,389,176 of NZ_JAUSUL010000001.1, read as the reverse complement.
AGAGCGCAATGCGAGGCGCTAGAACGCCGCTTCTCACGTCTCGGGTCGTCCCGAGCCGGATGGGGCGTGGCCAAGCGGTAAGGCAACGGGTTTTGGTCTCGTGATCCCAGGTTCGAATCCTGGCGCCCCAGCCACTTTCGGCGCTGCTGCATCCCCGCTCCCCGATCGCATTCGGGTCAGCCGTCGCGTCGCCCCACCCA